>DVME01000086.1 GCA_018715175.1 Candidatus Limiplasma stercoravium | reverse complement strand
GATTTGGAGAAGGCATCCCGCGCTCGCGCGGGACAGGTTGCCCGCTTCCAGCGGGCGGCCTGCCTCGCTGACATGTGCGGTGGATTCGGAAGCCTTGCGCAGCAAGGTTTCCTTGCACGTTTCCCCGGCCGTGCCGAAGGCGCAGGGGAAACGTGTTTTGGCGGAAAAGGCCGCCGCAGGCGGACTTTTTCGACAAGCTGCAGCGGCGTCCCTGAGCCGGGACGCCGCTTCCTTTTGGGCGGCGGTTGTGGTACACTAGTGCCAGTTCACCTGGAGAGGAGCCTTGCCATGCGCATTGCGCACATCAACGCCGTCTCGACCCTCGGCACGGGCCGCGTCGCGCTGGCCTTGTGCCGTCTGGCCGTCAGCCATGGCCACAAGGCGCTCATCTGCCATGCATCGCGCGATTTCGCCCCCAGCGACGTGCCCAGCTATCGCATCGGCGGCATGGTGGGCCTTTGGATGCATGTCGCGCTGGCGCGGCTCACCGACCGGGCAGGTTTTTTCAGCCGCCATGCCACCCGCCGCCTCGTCAAACAGCTGGAAGCCTACCGTCCCGACATCGTGCATCTGCACGACCTGCACGGCTACTACCTGCACCTGCCCACGCTCTTTGACTACCTCAAGCGCTCCGGCGTTTTGGTCGTGTGGACGCTGCACGACTGCTGGCCCTTTACCGGCCATTGCGCGCATCCCACCATGGCGCGCAACGCTCCGCCCTCGGACGCTTCGCCGCGCCGACGCGCCGCGCCCGCCTCCGGCTGCGACCGCTGGCTGACCGGCTGCGGCAAATGCGCGCAAAAGCGCCAGTATCCCGCCAGCCTCTTTTGGGACAACAGCGCCCGCAATTACGCCGATAAGCGGCGGATGTTCACATCGCTGGAAAACCTGGTGCTGACGGCGCCCTCGCAATGGCTTGGCGAACAGGCGCGGCGTTCCTTCCTAAGCCGCTATCCCCTCTACATCCTGCCCAACGGCCTGGACTTGAGCGCCTTTCGCCCCTGCGCGGACGAGGACTACCTGCGCCATGTGGTTCAATACTACCGCCTGGAGCGCATGGCCGGACGGCCCATGGTGCTCAGCGTGGCGCCGGTGTGGGACGAGCGCCAGGGCCTGGAGGATTTGATTTCCCTCAGCGAAGCCCTCGGCAAAGCGTATTGCGTGGTGGTCGTGGGCCTGGACGAATACCAGCGGGAGGCGCTGCCGCCGGATACGGTGCTGGGCGTGCGGCGCCTGGTCAGCCAGCGCGACCTGCGCGCGCTGTATACCATGGCGTCGGTATTCGTCAGCGCCAGCCACGAGGAAGGCATGGGGACGACGCTGTTGGAGGCGTTGGCCTGCGGCACGCAGGTGCTGTGCTACACCGCGTCCGCCTTGCCCGAAATTCTCACCCCAAAGGTGGGCCGCGCCGTACCCGTGGGCGATATAACGGCCCTGGCGCAAGCGGTGCGCGACCTGTGCCAAGCGCCCCTGAACGCCGCGGACTGCCGCGCCCGCGCGTCGCAGTTTGACGAGCAAAGCCGCTTCCTCGCTTACCTGCGCCTGTATGAGAACATGTACCATAGCCGGGGGCGGCGCGAAGCGCCTCAGCCGCCCAAGCCAGCGCCGCGCCCGGCGATTTCGCGCCGTCTGCGGCCCGCTTACCGCATGCGGCTCAAGCGCTTTTCCCCCGGCCAAGCGCCCGCCCCGCCCCGGCGTTCGCCGCCTAAGCGCTCCAGGGGCCCAGACGTATAGAACGCCGCCCTTTGGGAAACCCTTCCCTGGAAGCCATGGCAAAAAGGGAGGGGTTTTTTGATGTCTCGTCCGAATCCGAGGGCGGCCCGGTGGTCTTATTGGTTGGCGGCGTTCGCCTTTGCGCTGTTTGCGCTGTTGGCGCAGGCAGAGGCGGCGACGGTAGCCTGGGGCGACAAGGGCTCGCAGGTCACCCTCATCCAGCAAAAATTGCAGCAATACGGATACTTCAGCGGCACGGTGGACGGGATTTTCGGCAAGGAAACCTACGACGCGGTGGTCTGGTTTCAGCGCAAAAACGGGCTGAAAGTGGACGGCGCGGTCGGCCCGGCCACGGCCTCGGCGCTGGGCATCACGCTCACGGGCACGGTGTCCGCCTCCGCCTACAACGAAAGCGAGGCCTACCTGCTGGGGCGGTTGGTGTATGGCGAAGCGCGGGGCGAGCCGTACGTGGGCAAGGTAGCGGTGGCCGCCGTGGTGCTCAACCGGGTCAAGAGCGCGTCGTTTCCCAACACCATCAGCGGCGTAATCTACCAGGCCGGCGCGTTTGACGCCGTAAGCGACGGGCAAATCTGGCTCACGCCCGACGAGGACAGCCTGCGCGCCGCCCAGGACGCGCTCAACGGCTGGGATCCCACCGGCGGCTGCCTGTACTACTACAATCCCGCCACCGCCACCAACGGTTGGATCTGGTCGCGCACGGTGCAGCTGAGCATCGGCAAGCACAGCTTTGCCATATAGGAGGGCGGCCATGCGCACCAAGCACCATGTAATGCTCTACACATTTTTGAGCCTGGCGCTGCTCACGGCCGTGTTTGTGGCGCTCAGCGCGAGCCTGGAGGCGCGGCGCGTGGCGCGGGCGTTGGAGGACAGCTATGCCCAGCGCGTCCTGGAGGCGCAGGAGCATCTGCAAGCCATCGGCCTGAAGCTGGCCAAGGCGCCCGTGGCGGCGGGGGTGGAAACGCAGGTCGAATTGCTCTGCGGCGTCAGCCGCCAGGCGGACGGCGTGGTGGGCGGGCTGTCGGCCCTGCCGCTGAGCCATGCGGCCATGAGCGACACGGTGAAATTTTGCAACCAGCTTTCGGAATACGCCATGGCCCTGGCGCTGCAAGCGGCTTCCGGCGCCGGGCTGAGCGCGGACGAGTGGCGTCGCCTGAGCGAGCTGCAAAGCCAATGCGCGCTGCTTACGGGGCAGTTTGCGACGGCGCGGGAGGAAATGATGGCCCAGAGCCTGAGCCTGGGCGCGGAAGGAAACGTGTTTTACGCCCAGCCCGCGCAGGACGCGCGGCCCCTGGAGCAGGTGGCGGACGGCGATCACGGCATGGACTACCCCAGCATGATCTATGACGGCGCGTTTTCCGACGCGCGACGCACCGGCGAGCCCAAGGCGCTGGGGCTGGAGCAAGTCACCCAGGAACAGGCGGTGGCCGCGGCCCGGGCGTTTGTGGGCGAAGACCGGGTGGCCAGCGCCGTACCGGGGGTGGACACGGGCGGCGTGCTGGCCTGCTACGGCGTGACCGTAACGCTTTCGGACGGCATTGTGCTCAACGTGGACGTCACCCGTCAAGGGGGGCGGGTGCTGTGGATCATGCCTGAGCGCGCGGCTTTTGACGCTACGATGACGCTGGAGGAATGCCGCGACAGCGCCGCGCGCTTCCTGCAAGATCGCGGCTTTGGCCCGGTGGAGGCCAACCATTACCAGGTGTACGACGGGTTGGCGGTCATCAATTTCGCGCCTGTGGAGGACGGGGTGTTGCTCTACCCGGATCTCATCAAGGCGCAGGTGCGCATGGACACCGGCGAGCTGGTGGGCCTGGAGGCTACCGGCTATTGGATGAACCACGCCCAGCGCGCCTCCCTGTCCCCCCGCCTCAGCCAAGCCGAGGCCGCGCAGCGGGTCAGCCCGCAATTGCAGCAAACCGGCGTGCGCCTGTGCCTGATTCCCCAGTTGCAGAGCGAACGGCTATGCTATGAAATCAGCGGCACCTATGAGGAAAACGAGTACCGCGTCTACATCGACGCCCAAACCGGCGAGGAAGCCGAGATCCTCCTGCTCCTGAGCAACCCCTCGGGACAGACCGCCGCCTAGACGCCCGCACCCCGCCATGGTATAATGAGCGCACGGGTTTGCGCCCGCAAGCCGGGAGGAGGCGTTTGGATGTGAAATGGTTGGATGTGCTGGAGCGCAAAACGCGGCGTTTCGCCGTTGTTCATCTGATGAACTATTTGGTTTTGGGCATGGCGCTGGTGTATGTGGGCGACATGATGGGCTTTGGCTTTTCGCAATGGCTGTCGCTTTCGCGCGCCCAGGTGCTGCGCGGCCAGGTGTGGCGCCTGGTGACCTTTGTGTTTTTGCCCAATCAAACCTCCCCTTTGTGGCTGCTCATCAGCCTGTATTTTTACTGGCTCATCGGTTCGGCGCTGGAAAACCATTGGGGCGCCTCGCGCTTGACGCTCTATTACGCCATGGGCATGGTGGGCTGCATCCTGTCGGCAATGCTGACCGGCTATGGAACGAACACCTTTTTGAACCTGTCGCTGTTTTTTGCCTTTGCCGCCACGTGGCCGGACTATCAGGTGCTGGTGTTCTTCATCCTGCCGGTGAAAATGAAGTGGCTGGCCGCGCTCAACGCGGCCGTGTACGTCTGGCAGCTGATCGTGGGCTCGTGGAGCACGCGGGCGGCCATCGCGCTATCGCTTCTCAACGTGGCGCTGTTTTTGGGCGGCGATTTTATCCAGCGCTTGCGCCAGGACAGCCATTACTGGAAAACGCGGCGCAATTTCCGAAAATCCATGCGTCGCTGAAACCCTTTACGCCATGGGGCAGCCCTGCTCGATGCGGTCGCGCAGCAGCTCGATGGCGTGTTTTTCCACGCGCGATACATAGGAGCGCGAGATGCCAAGCATGCCGGCAATTTCGTGCTGGGGGCGCACCTGGCCGTCCTTGAGGCCGTAGCGCATGGTCAGCACCATGCGCTCGCGCGGCGGCAGCGTGGGCAGCGTGCGGCGCACCAAATCCAGCGTCACGCGGCGGCGAACCTCGTCCTCCACCATGTCCGGCGGCGTGCCCAGCAGGTCTGCAAAGCTTACGGCATTGCCGTTGGCGTCGGTGCCCAGGGGCTCATCCAGGCTGATATCCGCCTGCTGCTTGCGGCTTTGGCGCAGGCTCATGAGGATTTCGTTTTCAATGCAGCGCGCCGCATAGGTGGAAAGCGAGGTGCCCGTGCGCATATCGTAGCTGCGCACGGCCTTGATCAGCCCCACGGCCCCGATGGAAATCAAATCGTCAAAGGTGCAGCCCGGCACCTTGTACTTGCGCGCGATATGCACAATGAGGCGCATGTTGTGTTCCACCAGCATCTGGCGGGCGTCGTCGTCGCCGTCGCGCATGCGCATGAGCGCCTCGCGCTCCTCCTGGGGGCTGAGCGGCTTGAGGAAGCTTTGCCGGCCCGAGATATACCCCAACAGAAACAGGCAGTCCTTGATGATCCAAAACAAAAACGCAGAAAGCAAGCCCCATCCCTCCCTGACGACCAGGGTATGCGCGCGGCCGCCGGGGTATGCCTGCCCCTTGTAAACCGGGCACGCCTGTGGTAAGATAGGCGTACGGAGACTGTCACAGCAGGCGGCCAAGCCGCCGCAAAACGGAAAATGGGAAAGGAGCGATTCATCCATGAAACGGACTCTCTCGATCCTGCTGGCGCTGATGATGGCGCTATGCCTGTTCCCCGCCGCCGTC
>DVME01000085.1 GCA_018715175.1 Candidatus Limiplasma stercoravium | reverse complement strand
CCGCGCGCCAAAGCGCCGCGGTGCTGGCCCGGGCCCTGGAGCGCATCCGCTGCAAGCCCTTTCCCTTCACGCTTTCCGGGCCTGCCCGCGCGCTGTTTGACACCCTGGGCCGCTACGCGCCCTTTTCGCTGCGGCTGGTCTTTGCCAACCTGTGGTGCTTTGCCCCCGCGCTGGGGCTGTTGTGCCGGCTGTCGGGCGGCGAGCTTAACGCGCTGGTGCGCACCACCTGCGCCGTGACGCGCCTGTCGGGATCGGAGGCGTACAACGTCCTGCCCGGCCAATGCCGCGCCGGGCTCAACGCGCGCATCATCTGCGGCGAAACCGTCGACGGCGTGCGCGACCGCCTTCAGCGCGTCGTGGGCCCGGATACGGCGGTGAGCGTCGTGCAGGGGCATGATCCCTCGCCCGTCTCGCCGGCCTGTGGGGAAGCGTGGGAGCGCGTCAGCCAGGCCATCCGCGAAGTGTACCCCGACGTCATCGTCGCGCCTTACCTGATGCTGGCTTGCAGCGACAGCCGGCACTACGGCCGCCTTTGCCCCAACGTGTACCGCTTTTCCGGCATGCCGCTGAGCAAGGCGCAGCGCGAAATGATCCACGGCGCCAACGAGCGCGTCCCGCTGGCGCTGCTGCCTGACCTGGTGCGCTTTTTCGCGTCGGTCATGTCCAAGTGCTGAACCCTCGCAAGGAGCGATGCGTTTGATTACCTTCCTGACCCTTTTCAGCGGTTCCAGCGGCAACGCCGTATACCTGTGCGAGGACGGCAACGCGGTGCTCATCGACTGCGGCATGAGCTGCCGCCAGGTGCTGGACGCCATGACCGCGGCCGGGCTCGACCCTAAAACCCTGCGAGCGCTGCTGATAACCCACGAGCACAGCGACCACATCCGCGGCGCGGGCGTCCTGGCGCGGCGGCTGGATCTGCCCATCTACGCCACCCCCGGCACCTGGGAGGGCATGCGCTCCGCCGTGGGCGAAGTGCCCGCTTGCCGCCGCATTGACATCACCGCCGGGGAAAGCTTCTTTTTGCATGGGATGGAGGTTTGCCCCTTTTCCATCCCCCACGACGCCAACGATCCCGTGGGCTACCGCGTGTTCCTGCGCTCGGCGTCGGTGGCCGTGGCCACGGATTTGGGGCATTTCAGCGCGCCGGTGTTCAACGCCATCAGCGGCGCGGACGTGGTGTTGCTGGAAAGCAACCACGACCCCGACATGCTCCGGCGCAACCCCCGCTATCCCCAGCGGCTCAAGGCGCGGATCCTGGGCGGCAAGGGGCACCTGAGCAACGATTCCGGGGCCGAGGCCGCCGTGCGCCTGGCGCGCGCGGGCACGCGGCACGTGCTTTTGGGGCATCTCAGCAGCGAAAACAACACCCCGGAGCTGGCCTACCAAACCACGCTGTCGGCGCTGAGCGGCGCGGGCGCGCAGGTGGGCGCGGACGTAACGCTTCGGGTGGCGGCGCGGCTGAGGGCGAGCCATCTGTATGCGTTAAGCTGAAAGGGGAGCGAAGGCATGCGCGTATTGGAGGAAGCCGTGGCGCTGGGCGAGCGCGGGGTGGCGCTTTTGTGCGCCGAGGAAACCGGCGTGCGCGCCGGTCAAACGCTGCTGGACGCGCGGGGCCGCCGCCACAGGGTGGGCGCGGTAACGCGGCAGGACGGGCTGACCATGCTGCATTTGCCTCAGGGCGAAGCGGCGTATTTTCAGCGCCTGTTTCGGGACGTGCGGGTGGACGGGACGCTGTTTTCCCTGGAGGACGCGCCATGCCGGTGAAGCTGGTGTGCGTAGGCCGCCTGCGCGAAAGATGGTGCAACGAGGCGGCTGCGGAGTACCTCAAGCGGCTGGAGCGGCTGATGCCGGTGAAGGTCATGGAAGTGCGCGACGAGCCGGAGGCGGAGGGCGAAGCGCTGGAGCGGGCCCTGCGCGCCCGCGAGGGCGAGCGCATTCTCAAATGCCTCTCGCCGGGCGATTACGTCATCGCCCTGTGCGTGGACGGCCAACCCCTGACCAGCCCGGCGCTGGCGCGCAAGCTGGACGGGCTGTTTTGCCGGGGACACAGCCAGGTGGCCTTTGTCGTGGGCGGTTCGCTGGGCCTGGGGGACAACGTGCTCGCCCGCGCGCACGAGCGCATGAGCATGAGCGCGATGACCTTTCCCCATCCGCTGGCGCGGGTGATGCTGCTGGAGCAGCTTTACCGCGCGGCTAAAATCAACGCCGGAGAGCGGTATCACAAATAACGCCCCTGCGCCAAAAGGCGCGGGGCAGGCTGTCAATAAACCCTTCCAGGAGGTTCGGAGGGCCGCAGCCCTCCGAGCTGCCTTCCGAATCCAGCGACATGTGCGGTGGATTCGGAAGCCTTGCGCAGCAAGGTTTCCTTGCACGTTTCCCCGGCCGCGCCGAAGGCGCAGGGGAAACGTGTTTTGGCGGAAAAGGCCGCCGCAGGCGGACTTTTTCGCCGGATTTGCGCCGTCCGCCGGGCGGCGGACGGCGTAAGGAAACCTTGCCGCGCGAGGCTTGGTTTTTTAAGCGCTCACACGCTGGTGAGCAAGTCCTGGTAGGTGGGCATGGGCCAGTAGCGCTTGCCCACCAGCGTCTCCAGCGCGTCGCCCGCGGCGCGCAGCCGGTCCATGGCGGTCGTCACCTCGTTGCGCGTATACTGCGCCTTGAGCAGCAGCTGCGCGTCCTTGTCCATGCCTTCCAGGGCGGTTTGCAGCCGCGCCGTCCAGGTGGAAAGGGCGTTGGTTTGCTCGCTGAGGGCTTCCAGCAGCGACATTTCCGCCTCCGTGCTCAGGCCGGGCGCCACGCTGCGCTTGAGCTGCACCTCCTGCGCCACGTCCTTGGCGTAGGCCAGGGCCGCCGGCAGGATGAGCCTGCGGGCGATGTCGATCATGCACAGGGCCTCGATGTCGATGACCTTGACGTACGTCTCCAGCTTGATTTCGTAGCGGCTTTGCACTTCCTCGCGCGTCAAGACCTTCTGGCGCTCAAAAAGCGCCACGTTTTTGTCCGAGACGTAGTACGGCAGCGCGTCCACGGTGGTGGGCAGGTTGTACAGGCCGCGGCGCTGCGCCTCGCGCACCCAGGACTGGTCGTAGCCGTTGCCGTTGAAGATGATGCGCATGTGCTTGCGCAGGGTGTTGCGAATCAGCGCGTCCACGGCGGCGGCGAAATCCGGCGCGGCCTCCAGCTCGTCGGCCATGTTCATCAGCGTATCGGCGATGGCGGTGTTGAGGATGACGTTGGGGCCGGAGATGGACTGGGCGCTGCCCAGGCTTCGAAACTCGAATTTGTTGCCCGTAAAGGCAAAGGGCGAGGTGCGGTTGCGGTCGGTGGAGTCCTTGGAAAAGCGCGGCAGGATGTGAACGCCCAGCTTCATCTGGTCGCGCTGGTGGGCCTCGTACTTGCTGGCGTTGACGATGCTTTCGATGACCTTGTTAAGCTCGTCGCCCAGGAAGATGGAGATGATGGCCGTCGGCGCCTCGTTTGCGCCCAGGCGGTGGTCGTTGCCGGCGCTGGCCACGGCCACGCGCATGAGATCCTGGTAGTCGTCCACGGCGGCGATGACGGCGCAGAGAAACACCAGAAACTGCGCGTTCTCATTGGGCGTATCGCCGGGATCCAGAAGGTTGACGCCGGTGTCGGTGCTCAGGGCGTAGTTGTTGTGCTTGCCCGATCCGTTCACGCCGGCAAAGGGTTTTTCGTGCAAAAGGCATACCAGGCCGTGACGGTCGGCTATTTTTTTCATCATGTCCATGGCCAGCTGGTTGTGATCGGCGGCGATGTTGACCGTGGTAAATACCGGCGCCATTTCGTGCTGGGCGGGGGCGACCTCGTTGTGCTCGGTCTTGGCGTAGATGCCCAGCTTCCAAAGCTCGCTGTCCAGATCGCGCATGAACGCCTGCACCCGCGGCTTGATAACGCCGAAGTAGTGATCCTCCAGCTCCTGGCCCTTGGGCGGCTTGGCGCCAAACAGCGTGCGCCCGGATACCATCAGGTCAGGCCGCTGGCGGTAGACCTCCTTGTCCACCAGGAAATACTCCTGCTCCGCGCCCACGGTGGGGAACACGCGCACCGCGTCGGTATGGCCAAACAGCCGCAAAATACGCAGCGCCTGCTTGTTCAGCGCCTGCATGGAGCGCAAAAGGGGCGTCTTTTTGTCCAGGGCCTGTCCGCCGTAGGAGCAAAACGCCGTGGGAATGCACAGGGTGCCGTCCTTGATGAAGGCGTAGCTGGTAGGATCCCAGGCGGTGTAGCCGCGGGCCTCAAAGGTCGCCCGCAGGCCGCCGGAGGGAAACGAGCTCGCGTCCGGCTCGCCGCGCACCAGCTCCTTGCCGCCGAATTCCAGAAGCACCGTGCCGTCCTTTTTGGGGTTGATGAAAGCGTCGTGCTTTTCGGCGGTGACGCCGGTCATGGGCTGGAACCAATGGGTAAAGTGGGTCGCGCCCATCTCCAAGGCCCAATCCTTCATGGCGTTGGCCACCACGCCGGCCACCGCCGGATCCAGGGAACGGCCCTGTTCGATGGTGCGCTTGAGCGCCTCATAGGTTTCCTTGGGCAGTCGTTTTTGCATGACGCTGTCGCTGAATACGTTTTCGCCAAAGACCTCGCACGGGTTTGTCACGCTGACAGCTCCTTTCCAGCAGTCCGAAGAGTCGGGTGCGTACCACAAAAACGGCGCCGATGGATACTGTATATCCACAGCGCCGTTGCTGTTTGTGTGGGATTATAGCGGCTAGGGCGGCGCTTGTCAAGGGGCGGGAATGTATTTGGATTGTATTTTAGCGCCCGGTAATCCAATAGGCCGCGATAAGCCCCAGCGCGAGCGTCGCGGTTTCGTCCGACAGGGGCGCCTTGTCCGCGGGGACTTCCTCGGGCGTCCACTTGGCGCGGCTGGCGCCTTCAAAGTCCAGCCGTGCCTGCGTCTCGCCGCTGGACAGGGACAGGCTTGCGGTCACGGACGTGGGCGCGTTGGTGACGATGCCGCTGGCAAAGTGCGACGTCAGAGAAAGCTCGGTTTCAGGGAATGTCAGAACCCCCTCGCCTTTACCGGGCGTAAGCGTCAGCACGGCGTTGCAGTCGTAGGTCAGCAGGCCGTCGTCGTCCTGGCCCTCGCTTTCCTCGCAGGTAAGGGAGAAATCCGTCGAAATCGTCTGCCGGTCCTCGGCGCGGCTGAGCAGGCTGCCCTGGTACACCCGCACGCCGGTCATGCTGGTGTAGGCGCTGTATTCCAGCTCCAGCCCGGTCTCCCCCGCGTCCAAGACGATGGCGTTGGTATCGGGCATGTCGCCTCCGCCGCTGTAACGGTTGTACGTGACCGCAACCGCGCCGCCCTGGGCGTCATACAGCGGCAAATGCACGTCCAGCTCCAGCGTTTCGCCCTCCAAGCTGACCACCCGGCGCACGGTCAGGTCGTCTTCCAGGGGCAGCGCGTCGATGGCTTCAAAGTAGAACGACTGCAAATTCGGGTTGAGCATAAGGGTGGAGGCGTCCTCCCCCACGGCGGCTTGCAGCGCTGAAAGGGTCTGCGAATCGGACAGGACGTCCATGATCAGGCGCTTGGCCTGCGCTTTCACGGCCGACGCGGGCACGGAGTAGCTGGTGGTCATGGTGCTGACCCCGTTTTCGTCCTTGCCCAGCTCCGCCTCCTGGCGGAAGCCCTCAATCCACAAGTCCATGTGCGTGAGGTACAGATCCAGCGCGGCCGTGAGCGTCTCGTTCCCGCCGCCCCAGCCGATCAAGCATTCCAGCGCCGCCTGCGCCAATCCGGGCGCGCCCAGGCGCGAGGCTGGGCCGCTCAGCGCGCTTCCCAGGTCGTCCGCGCCCAGCGAATACCAGTCCGTTCCCAGCGCGTCCGCCGCCACGCTGAGCGCGCCGTCCTTCCATTGCGCATGCGCCGCGGTCACGTCCGCGCCGTCCTCCACCAGCGTCAAGTCGAGGCGGTGCTCGTCGGTCTGGGTCTGGGTGGGCAGCACGTAGATGTAATCCACCCGCAGCGTCAGGGGTTCCAGCGTCCCGTCGGGGGTGGACGCCTCCAGGGTGAGCGTGCCGGAAAAGCCGCTCCCGTGCAAAAGCTGCAGGTAAAGCTTGTCCGCCTGGTTATAGTCGTCCATGTCCACGGCCAGGGCCGTGGAGATCAGGGCCATCAGACAGGTCAGCAGCAGCGACGCAAAGCGTTTCATGGATGTGCCTCCTTCTCTCACAGGCCGTTGAGCAGGGTCAGGAACGCCGCGTAATCCTCCTCGGACATGTTTTGCTCCAGGAGGGCCGCGTCCTCGCCGCCCAGCGAGGCCAGGGCCACCAGCAGCCGGCCGGCCAGCCGCTGGACGGCTTCGTCCACCAGGTCTGCCAGCTGCGCCTCGTCCGCGGCGTCCAGGTCATAGGTCTGCATGGTCTGGGGAATCTCATAGCGTGTATAACCAATGGGCGGCTCGCCCACGAGGTATTCTCGAACCTCCTGAAGCACCTCCACGTTTTGCTGCAGGCTGCTTTTGGGCATGGGGTCATACGCCTGCGTTTGCTCTGCGGGCTGGGCCGCGGCTACCTGCGCGGGCGTATCGGAAAAGCGCAGGGCGAAAGCCAGGGTGGGATTCTTGCCCGTGCCCTGCTCCACGGTCACGCTGCCGCTGAGCGTCCCGTCCTCCAGGGTCAGCGCCGGGACGAGGGTGGTGGTGAGGGTTTCGCTCTCGCCGCTTTCGGTATGCTTGAGCGCGGTGACCACCGAGCCCGTCAGCGCGCCTTGTTCCAGGGAAAGATCGTGGGTGAGGGTGGTGGTGTCGGTCACGCCGCCGACCTTGATGGCGCAGGACGATTGGCCCTCAATGGGCAGCCCGTCCGCGCCGCGGCGGTAGGTGGCGGAGATGACGCGGTTGTCGGAGGGCGAACGGTCTGTGGTGAGCTCAAACTTGTACGTATCCGTGCGCACGCCGTCCTCGTCGGTGGAAAACGCCCATTGATACGCCAGCTGGCGCTCGGTGCCGTCGGCAAAGGTTACGCCGCCCTTGATGTACACGGCCAGGTCGTCGCCGCCTTCCTCGGTTTGGTACAGGCCCACGATAAAGCCCTTATCGTAGGTCATGCCCTCCAGCAGCCCGCGGTAGGCCGCGTCCATGCCGCAGCCCAGCACCTGGGCGATAAGGGGCGAAAGCATGGCGCTTTGATCCGTCGTCAGGCGCGCGATGCGGCTCCAGCGCGACGTTCCCACGTCGGCGATCTTATAGTTGGCCTTCTTTTGCTCCGCAAAGGGGACGATGGCGTCGGTAAGCTCCTGATAGCAAGCCTCCACCTGCGCGATGGCGTCCAGGGCGTCAAAGGCGCTTTCCTGCGCGGCCGGGTTGTCGAAAAGCACGTCCAGCGCGGAGGCGGCGCTGACCAGCGTGCGGTTGGGCAGAAGGGAGGTCGTCAGCGTAGAGACGCCCTGCGCGTCGTACTGGGAAAGGGTCATCAGGCTTTCGCCGTCAACCATGAGGCTCATGGCCGTGCTCTCGCCCTCCAGCGCCGCGGCCATGCTCATATGGCCCAGCGCCGCGTTGAGCCGGCCGATATCCGCCTCGCCATAGGGCGTAAGGGTGGTCAGCTCCAGGCTCATCTCCAGCCGGACTTCCTCGCCCAGCCAGGCGTCCAGCGCTCCGCCCAGGCCCGACGCGCCCGCGCTGGCCGTCGCGCACAGCAAAATAAGGGCCGTCAAGCAGGCAAACCATCGTTTCATAGAATCTCCTCCTCCTGTTCCAACCGGTCCGCAATGGACCGCAGCAGCGACACCAGGCCGTCCAACGTGGTCTGGCGGTTCATCTCCCGGCGCAGGGCCGTCGCGCCCCGCACGCCGCCCACATAGCGCCCCGCATGCGCCCGCATTTCCAGCACGCCGCGGCGTTCGCCCTTGCTTTGCGCCATCCATTGCGCGTGCAAGATAGCGGTTTGCACGCGCTCGCGCACGCTTGGCGGCGGCGGAGCCTCCGCGCCCTCCAGCGCGGCGCGCACGGCGCGCATCACCCAGGGATTGCCCACGGCGGCGCGCCCGATCATCAATCCATCGGCGCCGGTAAGGTTGGCGGCGCGCAGGGCTTGGGCCGGCGAGTCGATGTCGCCGTTGGCGATCACGGGAAGGGAAAGGCGCGCTTTCAGCTCTCCGATGGCCGCGTGGTCGGCCTCGCCCGCGTACTGCTGCTCGCGCGTGCGGCCGTGCACGCACAGCCACGCCATGCCCAGCGCCTGCGCCGCCTCGCCCAGTTCCAGGGCGCTGCCGCGCACGCCGTCGTAGGACAGGCGCGTCTTGACCGTTACGGGCAGATGGGTATTGCGCTTGACCGCCTCCATGATGCGCGCCGCGCGCGGCACGTCCAGCAAAAGCGCGCTACCCTCGCCAATGCCCACCACCTTGCGCGCCGGGCAGCCCATGTTGATGTCCAGGGACGCAAAACGCCCCAGCTCGCTCACGCGGGCCGCCGCCTCGCCCATGACCACGGGGTCGCGGCCGAAAAGCTGGCAGGCGGTGTTGGTTTCCTCGGGATGGGTGGCCAAAAGAAGGCGGTAAACCTCGTTGCCGGGTTTGGCGCACACGTAGCCCATGGCGCTGACCATTTCCGTGCAGGCGTACTGCGCGCCCATGCGGTAGCACAAAACGCGCATGGGCCAATCCGTGAAGCCCGCCATGGGCGCCAGACATACAACGGGCGGAGACGCCCTTTTGCTGCCATTCATGCGCGCACCCGCGGGAAGGCCGCCACGCGGCCGTCCGTGCCGGCCAGGGGCAGAAGGGTCAGCTCGTAGGCGGGGCCCTGGGGCACATCCTGGGGCGGGGGCATGATAAAGCCGTTTTTGGCGCGCCATTGGGCAACCTCGCACGCCGCGGCCAGCACGCGCGGGCCGTCCTCGCCGCCGGGCGAGAGAGCCGCCGCGGGGTGAAGCGCGTAGCGCCAGGCCGCGTCCTCGCCGGGCAGGGGCAGGGCCATGAGCACCGGGCCCACATATACGGACGCGCTGGAGCGGTATCCGGTTTCAAGGCGCGGCTGCAAAGTCAGGCGCAGGGCGATTTCGTCGCCATTTTCAAAGGCGCGGGTGATGCGCAGCATTTCGCCGGGCTTGGCGGGCTTGGGGGTCTGGCCGTTGAGGGAGACCTCGGCGGCCGCGGCGTAAGCCGGCACGCGCACCAGCAGCGAGCCCTGGGCCGGGCGCGCGGTTTCCACGCCGATGCGGATCGTGCGCTCAAACAGGCCGTCCACCCGCGCGTGAAAGCGCGCCGGCACGCCGCCCAGACGCACCAGGCAGCCGCCGGGCAGGTGGAGCGCATAGGCCAGGGTCGCCTCGTCGCGCATGAGCCATTGGCTTTGACGCAGGGCCAGAAGCGCCCGCAGCACGCAGGTGAGATCCTCGCCCTCCAGGGGCGCGGCGGCGCAGCTTTCATCCCCGGGCAAGCGGTTGACGGGCATAAGGGTACGCGCGCCGTCGGCAACCAGCAAATCCGACAAGCCGTTCAACAGCAGCATTTCCAGCCGCGCGGCAAAATCCTCGCCGCCGTCGCACAGCAGCGCGTCGCGGCAGGCTTCGATTTGCGCGCACAGCGCCGGCAGCTCCACCGCGCGGGACGGATCGCGGCCGGCCAGGTACGGATCGGCGGAAAACGCGCCGCCGGGCAGCCCGTGGTAGCGCGTCAGCGCCGCCAGGCCCACGCGCGCCGCCGAAGCGTCGCGGCCCGAGCCGCTGAACTGCGACAAAAGCGCCGTCATCGCCACGGCGTCGGCCATCAGCCGCCCCGTGGCGAAGCGCCGCATGCGCGACGCGAACTCGCCGTTTTCGTCCGCGTCCTCGGGCCGGTACTCGCTTTGGAAGGGGAATACGTGCATAACCCCCGACACATCCGGCAGCCCCGCGCGCAGGCTCTCCAAAAGCCCGAGCAAAAACGGCTGTCCCGTGCGCCGGTACAGCTCCACCGCCAGGCGCAGCGCCTCCGCGCCGCAGGAAAAAAGCATTTCCTCGCTCAAGGAGGGCAGGCGCTGCCAAAACGCGCGCATGGAGCGCAACACGTCCATCATGGCCTGCTTGTCCCGCGTCATCACCGCGATCATCTCGCCGGCGCGCACGAGGGAGAGCCATTCGCCGGGCGGCAGCGCGGCGCGCGCGGCGGCGGCCAAATCCGGCATGGGCGGGGCTTGGGTATAGCCGCCCAGCCGCGTGGCCAACGCCTGATCCAGCGGCGTGAGGCGCGCGCCTTGGGCGGCGCCCAGCGCGCGCTCCACAAGCGTTTGAAGCGGGCCGGCGGCGTGGACGGCGGCGTCCGAAAGCGACACGTAAGCGGGATCCACCAGGGGCGGACGGCGAAAAGCGGTGGCGGCTGGCATGTTTCCTCCTTGGCCCAAGGGCGCGGCGTTCGATATTCTTCATTATTATAACCCAAATTTCGCTTTGGTCAATAGCGCCGCGGCCTAGGCGCGGGGGCGGCGGAATTCTTCGTCCATTTTTCATTGAACTTTGCGCGGCGCTGATGTATAATATGGAGCAAGAGCAAGCGCATATTCCCTTAGCGGAGGTGTTGATATGTATTCCGTCATAACCATCGGCCGCGAGTATGGCAGCGGCGGACGGGAGGTTGGCACGCTGGTGGCCCGTTCTTTGGGCGTTCCCTTTTACGACAACGAAATTCTCACCCGCGCCGCCCAGGACAGCGGCCTATGCCGGGAGCTTTTGGAAAAGCACGACGAAAAAAACAGCCTGTCGGGAATGTTTGCGGGCACGGCGAGCGCGCATATGGGCGGCGGAGCGCTGGGGCTGCAAATTCCGCTAAACCAGCGGGTATTTTTGGCGCAGTTTGACGCCATTACCAAGATTGCCTCGGAAGGCCCGTGCGTGATCGTGGGCCGGTGCGCGGACTATGTGCTCAGGGAAATGCGCGGCGTATTGCACGTGTTTGTCTACGCTTCCCTGGAAAAGCGGGTGGAGCGCATCATGCGGGTGGAAAACGTGGACGCCGAGCGCGCCCGCGAGCTCATCCGCAAGACCGACAAGCAGCGGCGCAGCTACTACAACTTTTTTGCCGACGGCAACTGGGGCCTGCGCAGCAACTACGACCTGATGCTTCGCAGCGACGGGCGCGACCCGCAAGCGCTGGCGGACGTAATTTTGCAATACGCGCGGCTGTAAGCCAGGGTTTACATGCGTCCTGGCGTATGATATACTATTGTTTGTTCTAACAAGCGATCAAAAAAATCTTCATACAAAAAGGAGGATCCTACCATGAAACGGTTGCTTTCCCTTGCGCTTATCCTGTCCCTGGCGCTGGGCCTGTGCAGCTTCGCCTCCGCCGAGGCGGACTACTCCGGCTACACCATCCGCATCTACTCCAACTCCAACTCCACCGAGCGCACCACCTGGCTGATCAACGAAGCCAAGGCCGCGGGCTTTACCATCTCCATTGACGACTCCACCGTGGTCACGGGCGATACGTCCGTCATCCAGGCCGCCAACGAGAAAAAGGACGGCGACATCCTGTTCGGTCTCAACGAGACGCGCTGGGGCCAGGTGGTGGACGGCACCTACGAAAACCTGCGCCTTCTGGACTGGACGCCGTCCTGGGCCGACGAGGTGGGCGACTACAAGTATGACGGCAAAGCCTACGGCCTGGTTATCCAGAACATCCTCATGCTCTACCGCACCGACGAACTGGGCACCAACGGCGAAACGCTGAGCTTCGAGCATTGGGCCGACATCGTGGACTGCGGCTACACCTGGTACCGTCAGGGCAAGGTGGGCGGCACGACCAACTCCAACATCAACTCCTCCATGCTCTACGCCTTTGTGGATCCCGAGTCCCCGGCGGGCGGCATTTCCATCGACGGCTGGAAGGCGCTGTGGAAGTACTGCGAAAACGGCGTGTACACCGGCGACAGCTACGGCTTTGACGCCCTCAACCGCGGCGACGTGCAGGTATCCACGTTCTACTCCTCCTCCCTCTACGGCCAGATTGACGCCGCCGCCGACAGCAGCGCCAACCCGCTCAAGGGCACGCTGACGCCTGAAAACTGGGCGCTGGTGGACATCGCCGACGGCACCTACTACATCGCCGAGTACCTGGGCATCCTGGACCGCGAAGGCCGCACCGAGGAGCAGACCGAGGCGGTCAAGGCCTTTGCCGAGTGGTTCGGATCCGCCGAAACGCAGGCGTACTGGGCCGAGGAGTTTGACTCCTATCCGTGCAACACCGTGGCCGCCAGCATGATCTACGACGAGATCCCGCCCATTTACACCCTCAAAAACTTCGCCCTCTCTCCCATCGAGGGCACCGACATGAACTACGCCGAGTATGTGGCCCACCACTCCAGCGAATGGACCAACATCATGACCAACCTGGGCTTCTACTGGGCCGACGCCGGCAGCGCCGTGGAAGAGCCCGACTGGGACAACCTGGATTGGGCGACGCTGACCCAGGCGGCCGCCGAATAACCCGACCTTTCATCCGGCCCCAGCGCGCGTTGGGGCCGGATTTGTCCTGAATTTTCGGATGCTGGGAGGCGCTCCTACCCCATGATTGAACTGCACGACATCGTGGTCAAATTTGGCGAATTCACAGCCCTCAACAACATCAACGTCCACGTCAAGGAGGGCGAGTTTTTTACGTTTCTGGGGCCCTCGGGCTGCGGAAAAACCACCACGCTGCGCACCATTACGGGCTTCATACGCCCGGAGTCGGGCATCGTGTCCATGCGCGGCCGCGACATCACCCGCGTGCCCATCGAGGAGCGCAGCATCGGCATCGTGTTTCAAAGCTACGCGCTGTTTCCCTCCATGACGGTGCGCGACAACATCGCCTTTGGCCTGAAAATCAAAAAGCTCAAGCGCCCGGAAATCGAGCGCAAGGTCAACGCCATCGCCCAAAAGGTGGAGCTAAGCCAGGAACAGCTGGGCAAGGCCGTTAGCCAGCTTTCCGGCGGCCAACAGCAGCGCGTGGCCATCGCCCGCGCCCTGGTGACCGAGCCGGCCGTCATTTGCATGGACGAACCGCTGAGCAACCTGGACGCCAAATTGCGCGTGCAGCTGCGCAACGAGCTCAAAAAAATGCAGAAGGATTTCGGCATCACCACCATTTACGTCACCCACGACCAGGAGGAGGCCCTAACGCTGTCGGACCGCATTGCCGTGTTCAACAACGGCTACATCGAGCAGACCGGCACGCCCAACGAGGTTTACAACCACTCCGCCACCGAATTCGTGTGCAACTTCATCGGCGATATCAACCGCTTGGAAAGCGGCATCGTGGCGGAGCTGATCGCCCGCGGCGTGCCCATCGCCTCTGAGGATCACCATTTCCTGCGCCTGGAGCGCCTGCGCCTTAACCAGCCGCCCATGGACGGCGAACTGGTGCTGGACGGCGTGATCGAAAGCCGCGAGTACTACGGCCTTTACATTAAATACTACCTCCGCGCCGGCGCCCAGGTGCTCAAGGCCATCGAGAAAAACGACGGCGTGAACATCTACGAGCCGGGCCAGAGCGTCAAGCTGGGCATCCTGGCCAAAGACCTCATGTCCTACGCTCCCCAAGCCTAAGGAGGTGCCGGCATGCAAAACACCGCAAAACCCTCCTGGCTCAAGCCCGCGCTGTTGGCCAAGGTGTTCGGCATCGCGTTTTTCGTCTACCTGTTTTTCGGCTTCATGCTGCTGCCCTGCCTCAACACCCTGACTTCCATCTTCCGCCAGACCGACGCCTCCGGCAACGCCGATCCCCTGGCGGTCATCCGCTTCTTCTTTGCCGGCAACATGCCCCGTTTCGTGTGGAATTCCCTGAAATTGGCGCTCTTTTTGGTGGTCACGGTCAATGTGGTGGGCGTGAGCATCGTGCTGCTCACGGAGTATTTTGACATCAAGGGCGCTAAGATCCTGCGCCTGGGCTACATGACCACCCTGATTTATAGCGGCGTCGCCCTGGTGACGGGCTATCAGTTTCTTTACGACAACGACGGCATCCTCACCACGATGATGCTGACCTACTTTCCCAACCTGGACCCCAACTGGTTCTCCGGTTTCAACGCGGTGCTGTTTACCATGACGTTCGCCTGCACGTCCAACCACGCCCTGTTTTTGCGCAACGCCATCCGCGGCATTGACTACAACACCGTGGAAGCCGCCCGCAACCTGGGCGCCAAGCCCCTGCGCGCGCTGTGGAAAGTGGTGTTCCCCACGCTGATTCCCACCATGTTTTCCCTCACCGTCATGACCTTCATCACCGGCCTGTGCGCCATGAGCGCTCCGACGCTGTTGGGCTACGATTCCATCAACCCGGAAATCGTGCGCCTGGCGGGATCCTCCGTCGCGGACGAATCCTTTCCTCAAGCCCGCGCCGCGCTGCTGAGCATTATCCTGGCCCTGTTTACCATCGTGCTGCTCACGGTGCTGTCCGCCTACGAGCGCAAGGGGCATTACCTGAGCGTCAGCAAGACCAAGGCCAGGCTGGTCAAGCAAAAAATTGACAACCCCGTGGCCAACGTGCTGGCCCACATTTACGCCTACGTGCTGTTCATCGTCTACATGACCCCCGTGGTGATGATCGTGGTGTTCGCCTTCCAGAACTACCCGGCCATCCGCATGAAGACCCTGGACTTCTCCAACTGGACGCTGTTGAACTTCTTTGGCCAGGAGGATTACTCCTACATGACCTCCCGCGGCTCCTACCGCACCCGCGAAGGCGCCATATCCGGCCTGTTCAGCAACGACGCCACCCTGGGCGGCATTCGCACCAGCTTCCTGCTCTCCGCCGCCGCAGCCGCCATCGCCTGTGTGATCGTGGTGGTGGCCTGCAACTACATCTTCCGCAACCGCGGCAAAAAGCGCTCCGTCGCGCTGGAGTACAGCCTGCTGTTTCCCTGGCTGCTGCCCACCATCCTCATTTGCTACTCCTACCGCACCTACTTCAATTCCAACGACGTATGGTACGTGCTGGGCAACAACCTTTACTTTATGGACAACGTGCGCATCCTGATCATCATCGCCTACACGGTGGTCAAACTGCCCTTCGCGCTGCGCATGATCAAGGCGTCGTTTTACGCCATCGACGAGGAGCTCGAGGACGCCGCGCGCAACCTGGGCGCCAGCCAGCTGCGCACCTTCCTGCGCGTTAAGCTGCCCATCATCCTGCCAAGCGTCCTGGCCGTGTTCGCGCTGAATTTCAACGCGCTGTTCACCGAATACGACATGGGCGCGACCTTTGCCAGTTCCTACGGGGTCACGTACGCCATGGTCATCCAAAGCATGTGCCTGGACGAGGGCCTCTACGGGTTCAACGTCAACGCCTCGGGCCGGCGGTGCGCTTCCACGGTGTTCATCATGCTCGTGAGCGGATTGATCCTTTATTTGGTGTACGGCGTAGGCGCGCGCGACCTGGGCGACCGCCTGGCGCTGCGCGACCGGCGGCGAAAACGCTGGCAACGCCTGACGGGAAAGCTCAAGGAATGAAAATCAAAAAGAATCGGCGGCTGAAAACCAAGTCGGGCGTGTTTCCCCGGCCGCGCCATAGGCGCAGGGGAAACGTGTTTGGCGGACTTTTCCGGCACGCAAAGGGCGCATGGGAATCCATGCGCCCTTTGCGTTTGGGGTCGGATTATTTGGCGTTGTAGTTGCCGCACTCGCTTTCTTCGCAGGATCCGTTGTGACAGTTGCCGCGCGGCTTGACCTTGATGGCGTCCAGCTCGCACATGCCGTCGGTGGAGTGGTGGCGGCAGCTGGCGACATCGCAGCGGATGCTCTGGTTCTTGTTGGGAAAGGCCATATTCTTTCACCTCCCTTTTCGTGATGCAACAAGTATGCGCCGAAAACCCGCCGCGCATGCATGGTGACGCCCTCGCCGGTTTGTGCTATAATGAGCGCGCGCCCAGACGCGCGATGGAGGTAGAAAGATGCGATCCTTTTGGACTGTGAAAAACGTATGCCTGTCGGCGGTGGTAGCCTCGCTGTATGCGGCGCTGTCGCTGGCTTTTCAGGCCATCAGCTATGGCGCGGTGCAGTTTCGCGTTTCCGAGGCGCTTACGCTTTTGCCCGCGCTGTTGCCCCAGGCCATTCCCGGCCTCACGCTGGGCTGCCTGATTGCCAACCTTTTCAATCCCCTAGGCGCCACGCCCTACGACGTGGTTTTCGGCTCTCTGGCCACGCTCCTGGCCGCCGCGCTCACCTGGCGCCTGCGCGGGCCTTTGTGGATCAAGGCCCTGCCGCCCGTGCTGGTCAACGCTTTGATCATCGGCGCGGTGCTGACCTATGCGTACGGCCTCAACGTTCTTTGGCTCAACGTCCTCACCGTGGGCCTGGGACAAGCCGGCGTATGCTACGCGCTGGGCATTCCGCTGGTCAAGCTCCTGGAGCGCTGCGGCCTTGCGCGCCTGAGCGCGTAAATTTTACATTTGTTTGGAAACAATATCCGCCTGTGCATCGTCTTATATCTATGGAAGACCAGGGGTATCCCCCTTGATTTGCCGGCGGGAAAAGGAGGAAATCATATGTACAAATTTCAAACAGGCTTCCGGCGCTGCCTATGCGCTTTGCTGTGCCTGATGCTCACGGGCGCGGCCCTGGCAGAGCCGCTGCCTGGCGGCACGACCACGTTTGCTGAGCAGGCTGGCGAAACGCCAACGCCAACGCCTGCGCCTACGCAAACGCCTACGCCGGCCGCGGATCCCACCCCAACGCCCACGCCTACCGCGGCGCCTAGCGAATCTCCCACGCCTACCGCGGCGCCCAGCGAATCTCCCACGCCCACCGCGGCGCCCAGCGAATCCCCCACGCCCACCGCGGCGCCTAGCGAATCCCCCACGCCTACCGCTGCGCCCAGCGAATCCCCCACGCCTACCGCGACGCCCAGCCAAACGCCTGCGCCCAGCGCCTGGGACGAAAGCCTGTGCGACCATACCACCGAAAACTGCGAGCAGGCCCCCGAATGCACGGCGCCCGGCTGCAAGCACATTGGCGTAAACGAGCTGGGCGAGGTGGTGGCCCTGTGCGATTTAGGACAATGGCTTTTTGACGCCGCCGACCGCGCAGCCGCCTCCGCCATGTTGATGCGCGCCAGCAGCGCGCGCACGGAGGTAGCGCTGGAAAACGGCGAAAACATCCTCTACCGCAGCGGCAGCTACACCCTCACCGGCGGCGGCGAAAACGCCTCGCTCTACGTGCGCCAGGGGCTGGCGATCTCGCTGTGGTTTTCCGACGCGCGGCTTCTGACCCTCAACCTCAACAGCGGCGTGGCGGCGACGCTTGGATTTTCGGGCGTCAACACCCTCAGCACCCTGGCCGCCTCCGCCGCCCATGTCGTCATCGACGGCACGGGCAGCCTGAGCGTGCAAAACAACCTCAACTGCGCCAGCCTAACCGTTTACAGCGGCAACGTAAGCCTGCCCAGCGGCGCGACGAGCACCAACGGCTACCAGCCCTACCGCTTTTCAGCCGCCGGCGCGCGCCGGGTGACCCTGGAAGGACAGTCCTACGGCGAGTTGTGCGCCGACGCGCAGGGCAACGTGTGCGTATGGCTTCCCGCGCCGCAATCCGGGCTGACGTACCGCGCGGCCCTCAACGGCGACAGCCTGGACATCACCGCCCTGTCCCCCGCGCCCGCGCCGGACGACCAAGTGGATTTGAGCGAAAGCGCCGTGTTCCAGGCACAGCCCAACAAAAGCTATACCGTCGTGGCCGCCAGCCCCAACAGCCAGGACCGCGTCATCAACGGCGCGGCGGGCGCGTCGTTTACGCTGGCGGACATTGGCACGGCGAGCTCCGCGCCCACCTTCCAGGGCAGCGGCGGCACCCTGTACCTCAGCGGCGATAACCACATCCTCGCGCTTTCGGCCCCCTATGCGCTCTCCGGCTCAGGCCGGCTGTACATTCAAAGCCTGACCGCCTCCGACCTCACGGCGCACGGCGCTTTAACCGTGTGCGTTCAAACCGGATCCCCGCCCGCGTCGTGGATCGAAGTGCAGGTCACGGGCGGCGAAATGTCGCCGGAGATAACCGCCTCCTTCGGCGGTTCCGACTGGCCGGCGCTGTATTTGACCGGCCAGCCGCAGAAGCTCTATGCGCCCTTGCCTGCCCCGGAAACGGGCATGCGCTACGAGGGCGTCATCGAGGGCGGACGGGTGACGTTATCCGCCGTGCCCATCCAGGCCGAAACCCTGGTCGTGCCCCCGGAGGGCCTCACGCTGGGCAGCGGCGATTTTCGCCTGGCTGGAGCGTCCGAAGGCTCCCTGACGTTCTCGGACGGCTGCAACGCCACCCTGACCCTGAGCGGCTTTGAAGGGAACGGCGGCCTGAACGTGGGCGCCAACGCCAACCTCCACCTGGTGCTGGAAAGCGCCAACCGCCTGGGCGCGATTGCGCTGGGCGAAGGCGCGACCCTTACCGTGAGCGGCCCGGGCGCGCTGTCGGCGCAGAGCGTCGCCGGCGGCAGCGTATCCATCGGCGAGACGGTCAACCTGGGCCTTGCCTCGGGCGCTTTGCCCGGCAGCCTGACCCCCACGCGCATTCGCGTGACCGGCGACAACGACCAACCCCTGGCCAGCGCCGGCATCCAGCTGCGCCTGGGCACGGCGGATCCCTTTGACGTGACCACCGACGCCAACGGCCTGGTCACCCTCTGGCGCGATACGGCCCTGGACGGCGCCTCCGTGGTGGTTCTCCACGGAAAAGAAACCTACGCGGGCGTCGCGGTCTCGGGCGAGGTCAGCCCCGGCGCGCTGCCCACCCTCCAAAGCGTCGCCGTGTCCGACAAGGGCGAGGTTTCCCTCAGCGCGCAGGGCGCCGGTACCCTGGCTTTGATGTACCGCGTCTCCAAGCAGCGCGAAGAACTGCCCGACACCTGGGTGGACGGCGCCAGCCTCCTCTACCTCACCGGCGGCAAAGGGCAGATCCCCAACCTGCAGCCCGGCGACGTGGTAACCTACCGGGCCGTCGCCGCCGCG
The DNA here is from genome assembly GCA_018715175.1 of Candidatus Limiplasma stercoravium. GTDB lineage: Bacteria > Bacillota > Clostridia > Christensenellales > Aristaeellaceae > Limiplasma > Limiplasma stercoravium. The sequence continues at coordinate 33,104 of DVME01000085.1, read as the reverse complement.
CAAACCGGCGTTTCCCTCAACGCCCTCACCGCCGACGCTTTCGCCTTTGGCGACCGCGGCAGCGTGACCATCGCCAGCAAGCGCGTGCGCTTTGCGCTGGACACGCAGTACAAGACCTTTAACCGCGAGCCCTTCGTGCTGCGCGCCTCGCTCCTGCCCGCGGGCTCCACCGTAGCCTATTACGACGGCAACCAGGCGCTCAAGGACGGCCCCTGCTTGCCCGGCGAATACACAGCCGTGGTCACCGTGCCCGAAGGCGACCTGACCTACCTGCCCGGCGAAAGCCGCGTGACCCTGGTGGTCAAGCCCATCGTGGTGACCATCTACCCCGACGAAAACATGAAACAAAAGGACGATCCCGACCCGGAGCTCACCTTTACCTATGATGAATCCGTCATGCTGGAAGGCGATGAGGTGACGGGCGTGCTCACCCGCGAGCCGGGCGAGGCGTACGGCAACTATGCTTACCTGTTGGATCGGCTGGTTGTGCCCGAAGGCTATGAGCTCGTGCTCGACCCCATGAGCCCGCTGTTCTTCATCGACTGGAACATCCACCACTACCTGCCCTACGACCCCTTCGCCCGCATCGACCCCATCTATGACGAGCTGCTGTTCTCCGACGGCAAGACCCTTCGCACCCAGATTCGCACCAACGAGCTGCTCAAGGTGGGCGACGTGTACTACGGCCGGCCTGTCACCGACCTCATCGACGGCAAGGAACGTCCGGTTACGCCGTCGCTGAGGCTGCGGGGCGGCTACGATTCGGCGCTTTTGATTCTCAACGCCGAGGCCGAATTCGCCAAGGACGGCGGCTATGAAACCGACCTGGACGGCAACCGCGTCTACCGCGGCCGCCGCCTGACCCTGACCTACTCGATGATGGCCAACCTGCGCGACCAGCGCATCGACTACGTGGCCTTTGGCCTCAACGGGGTGTGCGTGCTGGTACGGCTGGAGGATTTGCAGCAGGGCGAGAACCTGGCCCGCCTGATGGAAGAAAACGGCGTGCGGCGCCTGGGCACGGTGTTTCACATCGACCTGGAGCCGGTGGACGCGCTCGCGGACAACGAAGCGTCCGCCGCGGATGCGCTGCGCCTGGGCGAAAAGCTCATGCGCGTAAGCGTGTGCCTGCAAAACGGAGACACGCGCCTGGATATCTCCAGCACGCTCAGCGACGCGCTGGTGCTCTTTGACGCCACCTCCCTTTTGGGCCAAGCGCAAACCGTTTCGGTGTCGGATCAGTCCGAGACCGTCAACGGCCGCGTGGTCGTGAACCCGGCCGACGAGCAAGCCCAGCTGGAAGCCGCGGCCATCGCGGGCGCCAAGGGCGAAACCGCGACCACCCAGGAGCTGACCGAAGTGGCCCAAAACCTGCTCAGCCGCCGCATCGAGCAGACCGGGGCGACGCTCGCGTACTACGGCCTGGAGCGCACGCTGCTGCTTTGCGACGCCGTAACGCCCTACACCGAGTCCGAGCAAAGCGTCGTGCCTTACACAGCCCTTATGCGCACCAGCCCCTACCTCTGCGCGCGCTTTGCCGTCAACGGGCTGTACGGCTTGACCGAGCCGTAAACCTTCCCTCTTGCATCCTGGCGCAAGGAGTGGTATCATGCCCGTGGCGCAAGCCAGGGAGGGAAGAACGATGAAGAAACGCTATTCGACCGTTGTGTTCGACCTGGACGGCACCCTGCTCAACACCCTGGAGGACTTGACCAACGCCGTCAACGCCGCGTTGCGCGAAAGCGGCTTTCCGGAGCGCACCATGCCCCAGGTGCGCACCTTTGTGGGCAACGGCGTGGGCATGCTGATGCGCCGCGCCCTGCCCGCCGGGTTTGAGTGCGACGAGGAAGCCTACGCCGAAGTGCTCCAAGCCTTCAAAAGCCACTACAGCCGGCACAACAACGATACCACCCAGCCCTATCCGGGCGTGATGGACATGCTGCGGACGCTTCACAAGGCGGGCGTGCGCATGGCCATCGTCTCCAACAAAAACGACCCCAACGTCCAGGCGCTGACGCAGCTGCATTTCGCAGGGCTGATGGATTTGGCCGTGGGCGAGCGCGAGGGCATGCGGCGCAAGCCTCATCCAGACGCGCTCAACCAGGCGCTCCAAACCCTGGGCGAGACGCCCGAGCACGCGCTCTACGTGGGCGACAGCGGCGTGGACGTATGGACCGCCCGCAACGCCGGGGTGCGCTGCGCGTCGGTGTGCTGGGGTTTTCACAGCGCCCAGGAGCTTCGGCGCGAAGGCGCCGACACGCTCATTCAAACGCCCGCCGACCTGGTGGCGCTGGTTTTGGGGGAGGACAGCCCCACCCCTTGACGAACCGCGCGCGGTTTGCTACAATAGCACCTGACAATCAAACACCTTATGAAGAGCGGTCGAGGGACGGGCCCGATGACACCCGCCAACCTGCATTCCTGCGAGGTGGCAAATCCCGCAGCGCATACGCGCTGGCAGATAAGGTTCGTTTTCTTCGCGTCCGCTGCCTGCGCAGCGGGCGCTTTTTTGCCCCGCAAAACAAGGAGGTCGTGCCATGCAAACCGTGTTTACCAGCGAATCCGTCACCGAAGGACATCCCGACAAACTGTGCGATCAGATCAGCGACGCGGTGCTGGACGCCCTGCTGACCCAGGATCCCAACGCGCGCGTCGCCTGCGAAACCTGCGCCACCACCGGCCTGGTCATGGTTATGGGCGAGGTGACCACCACGGCCTACGTCGCCATCGACGAGCTAGCGCGGCAGGTGGTGCGAGACATCGGCTATACGTCCGACGCGCTGGGCTTCAGCGCCGACTCCTGCGCGGTGATGACCAGCATTCACAGCCAAAGCCCGGACATTTCCATGGGCGTGGATCGCGCCTTGGAATCGCGCGGCACCGACAGCGCGCAGACCGGCGCGGGCGATCAGGGCATGATGTTTGGCTTTGCCTGCGACGAGACGCCCGAGCTCATGCCGCTGCCCATCTCCCTGGCCCACGGCCTGACCCGGCGCCTTGCCCGGATGCGCAAGGACGGCTCCCTGCCCTTTTTGCGGCCGGACGGCAAGGCGCAGGTCACCGTCGTTTACGAGGACGGCCGCCCCGTGGCCGTGGATACGGTGGTGCTTTCGGCGCAGCATGACGAGCGCGTGTCCCAAAAGGATTTGCACGACGCGCTGCTCAGCGGCGTCATCCGCGCCGTCATCCCTCCGCAGATGTGGACCCCGCGCACGCGCGTGCTCATCAATCCCACAGGCCGCTTCGTGCTGGGCGGGCCGGCGGGCGATACGGGCTTGACGGGCCGCAAGATCATCGTGGACACCTACGGCGGCTACGCCCGGCACGGCGGCGGCGCCTTCAGCGGCAAGGATCCGTCCAAGGTGGATCGCTCCGCCTGCTACGCGGCCCGCTACGTGGCCAAAAACCTCGTCGCCGCGCGCCTGGCCACCCGCTGCGAAATCGCCCTGGCCTACGCCATCGGCGTGGCGCAGCCCGTGAGCGTGCAGGTGAATACCTTTGGCACCGGCCGCCTGGACGACGAGCGCCTGGGCCGGGAAATCCGCGAGCGCTTCGACCTCAGTCCCGACGGCATCATCCGCGCCCTGGGCCTGCGCCGTCCCCTCTACCGGCCCACCGCCGCCTACGGGCATTTCGGCCGCACCGACCTGGATTTGCCCTGGGAGCGCACAGACCGCGCGGATGAGCTGCGCGGCTTGGCCTGATGCGCGCTTTGCCGTCCCTTCGCGCCGTCGCGCACATCCGCACGGACTTCCCGGACAAATTCGGCGTGCCGCGCCAAAGCGGGCTGGCCGACGAGCTGCGGGGCCGCGTGGTCTTTGAAAAGCCCTTTCGCGTGCCCGAGGCGGTGCGCGGCCTGGAAGGATATTCCCACCTTTGGCTTCTCTGGCTTTTTTCCCGCACCGTGGGCGAATGGACGCCCACGGTGCGCCCGCCCCGGCTGGGCGGCAACGCGCGGGTGGGGGTGTTTGCGTCGCGCTCTCCCCACCGGCCCAACCCCATCGGGCTTTCCTGCGTGCGGCTGGAGCGCATTGACTACGATAACGGCCCCACGCTTTATGTGCGGGGCGCGGATTTGGTGGACGGCACCCCGATTGTGGACATCAAGCCCTACGTGCCCTATGCGGACTGCCGCCCGGATGCCACGGGCGGCTATGCCGTGGGCCCGGGCGAAGGCGAATTGACGGTGGAAGCTTCGCCGCAGACCCTTTCCCTGCTGCCGCCGGACAAACGCGCGGCGCTTCTGAGGGTGCTGGCGCTGGATCCACGGCCAGGGTATCAGCACGATCCCGAGCGGATCTACGGATTGCGCTTTGCAGGGCTGGACGTGCGCTTTTGGGTGCAGGGCGAAACGCTGCGCGTCCTCAGCGCGCAGCCGGACGAGAACGCGAAAGAGAAAACCGATGATTGAGCTATCGCACATCTATAAAACCTTTCGGGTATCCCGGCGAAACGCAGGATTCCGCGAAGCGCTTAAGGCCCTGGTGCGCCGGGAGGTCACCCTGGTACACGCGCTGGAGGACGTGTCCTTTACCATCGGCGAGGGCGAGATGGTGGGCTACATCGGGCCCAACGGCGCGGGCAAGAGCAGCACCGTCAAAATCATCAGCGGCATCCTCACCCCCGACAGCGGCGAGTGCCGCATCAACGGGCGCGTTCCCTGGAAGGATCGCGCCCGTCACGTGCAGGACATCGGCGTGGTCTTCGGCCAGCGGTCGCAGCTTTGGTGGGATGTGCCGGTCATCGACAGTTTTTCGCTCTTGCGCGACATCTACCGCGTGCCCGACGCCGCCTACCGCCAAACCCTGCGCCAGTTGACGGAACGCCTGAACCTGAGCGAGCTGCTTTCCACCCCGGTGCGCCAGCTATCCCTGGGCCAGCGCATGCGCTGCGAAATCGCCGCGGCGCTGCTGCACCGGCCCCGCATCCTGCTCCTGGACGAACCCACCATCGGCCTGGACGCGCTTTCCAAAATCGCCGTGCGCCGCTTCATCCAGGAGCTGCACCGGGAAACCGGGATGACCGTCCTGCTTACGACCCACGACATGCAAGACATCGAGGCGTTGACCCAGCGCGTGCTTTTGATCGGCAAGGGCCGCATCCTCCTGGACGGAACGCTGGCCGAATGGAAGGCCCGGCGCGCCCCGCACAAGATCCTTCGGCTGGATTACGCCGGCGGCCCGCTTCGCCCCGCCGAGGGCCTTTGGGTGGTCAAAGACGACCTGGGCCACGCCCAGGTTCGCGTAGACCTGACGCGCCAAACCGTGCCGCAGGCCATCGCCGCCCTATGCGCGCAGGTAGAGGTGCGGGATTTATCCGTGGAGGAGCCCAGCGTGGACGAGCTGGTGGCGGCGCTCTACCGGGAATTTGAGATATGAAAAAGTACGCTTCCTTTTTTCGCATCCGCTTCATCGCAGGGCTGCAATACCGCGCGGCGGCCTGGGCCGGCATCGCAACGCAATTCGCGTGGGGCATGCTGACGGTTTTGATGTACTGGGCGTTTTATCAGACGGCGCCGCAGCGTTTTCCCATGCGCTTTTCGCAGCTGAGCAGCTACCTGTGGATGCAGCAGGCGCTGTTGGCGATGTTCATGCCCTGGTTTTTCGACAGCGAAATCCTCCTGAGCATCTCCAGCGGCAGCGTGGCCTACGAGCTTTGCCGCCCCTGCGACCTGTATGCGATGTGGTTTGTCAAAAACATGGCCGCGCGCCTCTCCCGCACGGCGCTGCGCTGCCTGCCCATCCTGCTGGTGGCGGCTGTCATCGGGCCGCCGTTTGGCCTGTCGCCTCCGCCGGATTTCCTTTGCGGCGCGCTGTTTTTGCTTTCCGCCGCGCTGGGGTTTTTGGTGCTGGTGGCCTACTCGATGCTGATTTATCTATCGGTGTTCCACACCCTTTCGCCCACGGGCGTGCGCGCGCTGTCCACGTCGGTGGTGGAGTTTCTCTCCGGCGCGGTCGTGCCGCTGTCGTTCTTCCCCGAAGCGCTGCAACCCTTCGTATACGCCCTGCCCTTTGCCTCCATGCAAAACGCGCCGTTTGAAATCTACATCGGCCGCATCGATCCTTTCCAGGCCCTGGGCGTCCTGGCTTTGCAGGCGGCTTGGCTGGCGGCTTTGACGGCGCTGGGCCGGAAGCTCATGAAGCGCTCGCTCAGGCGGGTGGTCATTCAGGGAGGGTGAAGCCGTGAAGCTCTACGCGCGTTTCCTATGCATGCTGTTCAAAAGCCAGATGCAGTACCGGGCGTCGTTTGTGATGCTGGCCCTGGGACAGTTTTTGGTGTCCTTTACGGCGTTTTTGGGAATTCGGTTCCTTTTTGACCGGTTTCACGCGGTGCAGGGCTTTTCCTACGAGGAAATCCTGCTTTGCTTTTCCGTGGTGCTCATGGCGTTTTCGCTGACGGAGTGCTTTGTGCGCGGCTTTGACGTGTTTCCCTCGCTGATTCAAAGCGGCGGCCTGGACCGCATCCTCCTGCGTCCGCGGGGCGTAGTGTTTCAGGTGCTGACGTCCCGGATGGACTTTTCACGGGTTGGACGGCTGGTTCAGGCGGTCTGGATGCTGGCGTACGCCGTGGACAACAGCGCCATGGCGTGGACGGCGGACAAGGTGGCGACGCTGGCGCTGATGCTGGCCGGCGGCGTGGCGGTGTTTGCGGCGCTGTTTGTGCTCTACGCAGGGTTAAGCTTTCTGACCATCGAGGGGCTGGAGTTTGTGAACATCTTCACCGACGGCAGCCGCGAGTTTGGCAAGTATCCGCTGTCCATCTATGGCGAGGGCGTGCTGAAGTTTTATACCTATGTGATTCCGGTCGCGCTGTTTCAATACTATCCGCTGCTCTACCTCACGGGGCGCTCGGACGCGGCGGGGCTGATGTTTTTGCCGTTGTTGGGCTTTGTGTTCCTGCTTCCCTGCTACGGGTTTTTCCGTTGGGGGCTGAGACGGTACCAGTCTACGGGATCGTAAGGCCCGCCAGGGGCGAGCAGCCAAAGCGCCCTCAGCCGCCGCCCTTTGCCTCCTTTGCGCGCAGCTTTTTTCTGCCGGTCAGCAAGGTATGGAGGCTGACCGCCGCAATCACGCAACAAAGCCCGATCAACTCAAAGCCGGAAGGCTTTTCGCCCAGGGTCAGATATACCCATATGGGCGCGAGCACCGGTTCCAATGTCAGCAAAAGCGAAGCTGTCACAGCGTCCGTTTGCATCATGCCCTTAGCGTAGCAGATGTTGGCAAGCCCGTATTGAATAATGCCAAGAAACGCTGCGGCGAGCAGCGCTGAAATCGTAAAGGTCTCCATCGGCTCAAAAAACAGCCACGAAAAAAACACAACGAAGCTCAGGCCGCTTCCAATCATCAGCCCATCCAGAGAGCCTCCCTCCGTCTTGCGAGAAACGATGACCTGTCCGGCCAAGGCAAAGCCGCTCAGCAGCGCAATGCCGTTGCCCAAAGCGCCTCGAAAGGACAGTTTTCCAGCAAACGTCAAAAGGCATCCCACAAAGACGGCGATGGTAAGCAGAATGCTCGTCAAATCCGGCTTATGGGCCTCAAACATCACAGCATACAGCATCACGAGCATGGGCGCGATGTATTGCAGCACCACGGCATTGGCGGCCGTTGTCATCTTGATGGCGAGCGTATAGCTTGTTGAGGTCAAAAACATGAACAAACCCGTGCATACATTGGCTTTGCTAAAGCGAGGGCATACGCTGGCAAATCCTTTGCGACCATTGGCGCAGCGAAAGGCCATCAGCGTCAGCATGCTCAGCAGGCCGCGAAACCCTGCAATGGAAAAGGCGTTCCAAGACAAGTACTTCACAACCACCCCTGCTGTGCTCCAAAGCAGAGCCGTTGCCAAAATCAAAAGCCTTCCCCGCATTTCAGCAGGCCTCTTGTGATTCAGCAGGTCGCAGCAGGCCTTGTACCGGCTTGTGCATGGCCAGTTGTACGGCGCAATCCAGCGCGCTAGAGCCAAGCATGCAGGCCTGCGAACGCGGATAGGATCGGTGCGTCAGGCGGCAAAGCTCGCGGCGAATCGCAACGTTTTGCGTCAGCACGCTTCCCCAAAGCAGCAAAGAAAACGCATCGTTTGCAGCCTTGAGCTTATGAGCGACCGTATCGACCAGCTCAAAAAGCTGTTGCGCAGCACGGGCTTGCAGCGCTTGGGCACACGGGTCGCCGGCTAGAGCCGCCTGTTCCACCAACGGCGCCAGGCGCGCCAGCTGATCCTTGTTTTGCAGATTCTGATGACACCACGATGTCAGCTGCTGAGGGGTATCATAGCCCGTGCTTTTGGCAAACAGTTCGGCCAATGTAGCGCAGCAGCATTGCCCGTCCCAATGTTTCAGGATCGCGCGCATCGCGGCAAAGCTGATGGAAGGGGCGCTTCCCTCGTCGCTGAGCAAGTAGCTCCATCCTCCGCAGCGGATGAGCGGCGACGTTGGGTTCAGACGCCCCATGGCTATCGAGCCCGTTCCCGAAACGAGCACAATGCAAGGCCCCCCAAACAGCGACAGGAGCATTTCGCAATCGTTATAAGCTTGAAAGACCGCACGCGAAAAACCAAGGCCCTCCAAGATTTCCTCGTACACGCGCTTTAGCGAAGGAGAATCCACGCCCGAGGCGCCCAGGCACAGGCCGCTGCAATCCAAAGCGGACAGGCCGCATGTTTCAAGCGCGGGTTGGACAAGGGCGTGAAAGCGGTCTTTCATGGTTTCTACGCCGCACGACGAGATGGTGCCGCCTTGTCCCTCGCACTCATACAGCGCAAGGCCTTCATCGTTGACAAGTCTCAAGCGCGCGTAGGTCCCGCCTATATCCATCCCGATGAAGTAACCCATATCCACGTTCCTCTCTGCTTATCCGTTTTTGGTGCCCAACTCTCGATTGAAGTGGGGGAATTTGGGCTTGTCGCAATGAATGCCTTTGTCCTGGGAGACCAGCGCGCTGACGACCTGAAAGGGCAAAAGCACATCGTAGCACGGCGTGTAAGGCCCATGGAACGAGCCAAGGTTCAGCTCTCCCTGCACGCCAGTTTGGGAGCCTATGGAAATCACATGGCTCACGCCTCCATGCGCCTCGTTAAACGCTGCCAGGCGCAGCATGCGCTCACGGTTGCCCGTGTTCGGTATTACGAGAATCAGGTGGCTTCCCGGGCCAATCGTGCAATGCACGCCATGCAGGTATTCTTCAAACTCGTAGCTTACAGCCGGAATATAGAGCGTCTCCAAGAGCTTCAACGCCGCTTCCAGCATCGCCGGGCGGTTCTCGCCTTCGGCCAGCACCATCAAATGCGGCGCGGCGCACAGCCTTTGACTTTGTTGGGCCGCCCATTGTACGCTGCGCTCGATTCGTTCTGGCGCCAGCTGAAACGAGGTTTCCAGCTGCGTACCGATGCGTTCGCACGCTTCCGTCTTGCCCCTTTTTTCGCACAGGGCCAGCGCCATAAGCTGCAACGTCAATACCGTCGTGGTAAAGCCCTTGGTCTTGGGACCCACGGTCTCTTCGCCGCAGGCCAGCTCCACCCAGCCGCCGCTGTTCTTGGCGATGGTGGAGGTCGGCGTCTCCGTTATGGCGATGTTTTGAAACCCGCGTGCTTTCACGCGCTCAAGCACGCCGATGGTCGAAGTGCTTTCGCCAGACTGCGATATGAGAAGCACCAGGGTATCCTGAGGCGCGCAAAGGTTCAGCAGCGTATCTGCCTGCGTGGGCACGCAGGGCAGCACCTGTATGCCCAGCTCATCCGCAAACAGTTTTTTCACACAGCAGGCGGCATTGTAGGAGCTGCCCGATCCAATGGCGATGATACGGCTGAAAGCCAGATCGCTGACCGCCCGGCAAAACTCCCCAAGCCGTTGCTCACGCTTTTCATACACTTCCCGCCACACATTGGGCTGCGACCGAATGTACGCCATCATTTTTTCTGCCATGAATGCTCCATCCTTTCCGGTTTGTTTTTCAATCGTCAAGAAACTCAAAAAAACGAAAAGCCCGCAGGGTTTCCACCACCTGTGAAATGCCGTCCACATCAAACTTTTTGATAATGTGAGACAAGTGGCTCTTCATGGTGCTATGCTCGATAAACCGAATGCGTTCGATTTCCCCTGGCTGCATGCCGTTGACCAACAATCGCAGGATGCTCAGTTCGCTGGCGGTCAGAGACATTGCCACTTTCAAAAGGCCGGACAGGTTGTCCTGCAGGCGGTACAGCCGGCGATATTCCTTCAAAAGCGTCTCGCCGCCGTCTGATGCAATGGCATAGACGCCTGTCCCGGCCTGAACCACCGCGCGCACAAGCGCGGCGGCGCTGGCAGGCTTGGTCAAGTAATTCACCGCTCCATCTGCAAAAGCAGCGCAAATGACATCCGGGGTTTGTACCGCCGTATAGACCACCACGCGGCAATGGTTCATAGCGCCCGTAATCTCGCGCAAAGCCATCAACCCAGCTCGCGGCGTTTCCATCTCGATTTCCATCAGCACCACCTGGGGACGGCAGGCATACGACTTGGCAACCGCTTCATAGCCGCTGCGCGCCGTATCGGAGATGTGCAGCTGATCTTTGCCCACCAACAACGATAGGGTTGTTTGCAGGCTGTGCGCATCTGCGTCCACCACAAGCACGTTGATGGGATCCACGTCTTTGGGCCCCCTTTCCATGGGCTGGGATGTTTTCATTGTACATCATAAAAGCGTTTTGTCCATCAAAAATCCAACGCCCTCAGATGATAAAAGTTCCACCTTGACAAATCCTTTTTCATGTGCATAGGCATCCATATTATGTCTTTATTCCTTGTTATTATGCTTTTTTAGCCGATTTCGCGGAAGAAATATCATCCTCGACATGAAACGACGGGCAACCGTATAATAAGGTCACCGTAACGAACGATTCTGCCCAGCAGGTTCATTTCAAGGAGTGATAGCAAACTTGGATGCTTTTGTGATTGGCATTTCCAGCAAACTGGATGAAACCGTCGCTGTGGCGATGAACCGGGCCGGGCATGTCTTGGCGACTCTCAAGGGCAAGTCGTGTTCCCATGTAACGCTTGGGCGCAACATGGCCCGACGGCGCGCCGTGGAAATGGTCGATGATTTGATGGCGTCCTTTGGAGGGGATCGAGACCATTGCCAATGCCTTTTGGTGGGCGCAGCCGGCATTGACTCTCCCAAGACCAAGGAGGTCGTCACGGAATGCTTTTGCGCAGCGCACATGCTTTGCCCGGTCATCTGCCTCAATGATGGCAACGTCGCGCTGCACACCACCACGCAAGGGGTGGGCATGGTAGCGGTTGCCGGCAAGGGCTCCATTGTGGTCGGCCGAAATCCGGAGGGATTGATGGTACGCTGCGGCGGCTACCCGATTACCATTCACGGCGACGAAGGCTCCGCCCAATGGATCGCGCTGGAAGCGATGCATTGGGCCTCCAGATGGCTGGATGGCAGCGCGTCTAACAGCGCGCTCATCAGCGCCATGGATCAGTATTTCAGCGGTTTGGATATCGAAAAGATGACCGAATGCGCCCGGGCGCTGCGGCGGCGTCCCGTGGATACCGCCATCGCTCAGCTGGTGATTGACTGCGCCCGTGATGGCGACGAAGCGGCCGCGCACATCCTTCAAAAAGGGGCGGGAGAGCTTTTCGAAGTGGCGCATATCTGTGCCAACCAGCTGGGCTTTGGGCAGGAAGACGCCTTCCTCTGCGGCGTATGGGGAGATGTCTTTTTGCAAAGCGAATGCTATTTGGACGAATACCGGCGCCTGTTTGGGCATGGGTATCCCCATGCGCAAATCATGCTTCCAAACAAGGAGGACGCCGAAGGCTGCGCTTGCATGGCCATCGCGTGGCTCAACGGCGAAGTTCCCTATATGGCGCAGCTACAGTAGACGCAATCCAAACCCAACGAGAAAGGATGATGGGGAATGCGCAAGCCCGCGGGCCTGGCGAAACCTGGGACGAAAAGGCGTATCACACTCGACGACTGGCAGCTTGTAGGGCTTTCCCTTCCCACGTTGCTCTGGTATTTGGCCATTTGCTATATCCCCATGTTTGGCATTGTCATCGCGTTTAAGAATTACAAGGTGGCGCCCGGCCAAGGCTTTCTATACAGCCTGTTTGTCAACAGCAAATGGGTGGGGCTAAAGAACTTTGAATTCCTCTTTCGGCTGCCAACGTGGAAAAACGTCTTTGCCAACACCATTGGATACAACATCGTTTTCATCGTTTTGGGCGTGATTATCCCCGTCGCCTTGGCCATCCTCATATCGCAGATGTATTCAAAGCGCCTGGCCAAGACCTGCCAGACGGCCATGTTTTTCCCTCACTTTATTTCTTGGGTGGTCGTCAGCTATTTCGTGTATGCTTTCCTGGCAACGGACAGGGGATTGCTCAACAACCTGCGCATGGGCATGGGGGAATCGAAAATCCTGTGGTATCAAACGCCGCAATACTGGCCATATATCCTTGTATTTATGCAGCTTTGGAAAACCACCGGTTACTCCATGGTGGTCTACCTAGCCGCCATCAGCGGACTGGATCAAGAAATGTACGAGGCTGCCCTCATCGACGGCGCCACGAAGTTTCAGCAGGCGCGCTACATTACGTTGCCGTTGCTCAGGCCGATTATCTCCATCATGTTCATTTTGGCGATGGGCAAAATTTTCAACTCCGACTTTGGCTTGTTCTATCGCATCCCGAGGGATTCCGGCTCGCTGGTGTCCGTGACGCAAACCATAGACGTCTACATTTACAAAGCGCTCATGAACGAAAACAACATCAACTATTCTTCGGCCGCCGCCCTGTTCCAGTCCGTACTCGGATGTATAACGATTCTGATTTCCAATTTGGTCGTGAAAAAGATTGACCCTGAAAGCGGCCTGTTTTAAGCCAAGCTGATACTTAGGAGGGAACCAAAATGGCACAAAGCAAATTGGCAGGCTTCAAGGATGCCGGAGAGCTCCGCTTCAACCGCGTGCATCCCGTTAGCAATGCGTTTATCAGCTGCCTGTTTGTGGTGCTTGGCCTCATGGCCATCGTGCCGTTCATCTTTGTGGTTATCATCTCGTTTTCGTCAGAGGAATCCATCGTCACCAACGGTTACAGCTTCATCCCTGCGCAATGGAGCACCTACACCTATGAATACCTCTGGCAAACAAGAGACGAAATTTTTTCCTGCTTTCTCACATCGGTAACCGTCACAATCCTGGGAACGCTGATCGGCCTTTTTCTGATTACCACGATGGGGTATACCTTGTCCCGTCCAACGTTTCGGTTTCGCAAGCTGTACACGGTTCTCGTGTTTATCCCCATGCTCTTCAGCGGCGGAATGGTTGCTAGCTACATGGTCATGACCCAGCTTTACCAGCTTAAGAATACCCTTTGGGCGCTCATCTTGCCTCTGGCCTGTTCGACGTTCTATGTCATCATTGTGCGCACTTTCTTTACAACAACCGTGCCGGACTCCATCGTGGAGTCGGCCAAAATTGACGGCGCGACCCAGCTCAAAATTTTCATTCGCATCGTTTTGCCCATTTCTTTGCCCGCCTTGGCCACCATCGGCCTGTTCCTCACTTTCGGCTTTTGGAATGACTGGTACCAAGCCATGCTCTATATTTCGGAGCGCAGCAAGTATCCATTGCAATATCTGCTTGTCAGCATCGAAAAGAGCGTGGATTTCCTATCTCGCTCGGACGAATACATTCTCACCACCGCCAACAATTTGCCCTCTGAGACGGTTCGCATGGCCATCGTGGTCATCTCCGTGCTACCCATTGCCTGTTCGTACCCCTTCTTTCAAAAGTATTTTGTCTCCGGGCTGACCGTTGGCGCAGTCAAAGGATAATAGGCTCAAAACGGCACGTGCCGTATTGAAAAAAAACAAAATGGAGGTATCCCACATGAAACGCTTGGTATCCCTGATGCTCATGCTCACAATGGCGTTTTCGCTGTGCTCCTTTGCGCAGGCGGAAGAAGAACCGGTGGAACTTCGCTGGTTGCTCTATACCGTGGATTACGCGCCCAAAGATCTGGACATGGTTGCAGAAAAGCTCAACGAGATGTCCGCCCAGGACATCGGCATCACGGTAGATTTCGACTATGTGACGAACGATCAGATTTCGTTGATCATTACGTCCGGCGAAGCCTTTGACCTTTGCTACACCAGCAGCACCTTCAACGATTTCCCCACCAATTCGGCCGACGGCATCTTTTATGACATTACGGATAAAGTGCGCACCCTTACGCCCACGCTGTTTGAAAGCATTCCCGAAATGCTTTGGGACGCTACCGCCTATCGCGGAAGGAATTACGCCGTACCGATTCTCAAAGACTATGCCGTCGAAGTCTTCTGGCGTTTCGATCCCGCGGTGTTTGTTGACGAATTGGGCATGGAAATCCCCGAAACGATGACCTTTGAGGATATCGAACCTTACCTGGCCGCTTACAAGGCCGCCTATCCCGACTCTTATCCCATGTGGGTTAAGGCCAATGGCGCGGAATCCAACGAAAACCAGGTGAACTGGATCGTCAAGGACATCATGCTGTGCACCAAGTTCGTCGATGAAAGCGACCCAGAAGCGTACGAAATCAAGCTGGGCCTCGAAATGGACGAAATCACCGACCGTTACCGCCTGATGCATAAGTGGTATCAGCTCGGATACATTAACCCCGACGCCGCTACCCTGCCCAGCGTTCCCAACACTCAGTATTCTCCTGTTCGTTCCGGTCAGGGCTGGTTTGGCGCGGAGTCCATCTGGGAAGGCCAAGTGGGACATGGGCAGGTCATCAGCCGCTACGTCGGCCCGTATCTGACCACTACCTCCGTGCAAGGCGCGCTCACCGCCATTAGCGCCGCCAGCGAGCACGTGGACGAGGCCCTCAAATTCATCGAGTATTGCAACACCAACGTTCCCTACCGCACCATGCTTCGCTACGGCTTGGAAGGCGTGCATTACAACTACAACGAGGACGGCACCGTTACGCGCACGGAGCAGGGCGCGCAGAACTACAATCCGCTGGCTTATTCGCAGGCTTCCTATGCGGTTGGCCCCGCCGAGGGCGAAGGTTCCGACAACGAAATGTGGCAAAAGGTTTTTGCCAGCTACGAGGACGCGCAAGTGTCCAACACCATCGGCTTCAACTTTGACGATGAAAACGTCGAAATGGAAGTAGCCGCCTGCAAAGCCGTGTGGAGCAATTACAACAGCGAGCTTCGCACCGGCACCTCCGATCCCGACGTTGTGCTTCCCCAGCTGATTGCCGAGCTCGAGGCCGCCGGCATTCGAGAAGTTATCGCAGAAGCGCAGGCCCAATTGGACGCTTGGGTAGCCGAGAACAAATAACCATTCAAAACAAAACCAACGCGGGACGGCCCGTCTAACGGGCCGTCCCGCACATCCCAACGAGGAGGGGTGGCCTAGTGTATACGCCTCATCCGGCTATGAAGCCGAAGCTTCGAGAGGATCTTGAGAAAAGCCTTTGGATTTCCCGTCCCATGCCCATTCACTGGGAGGAGACAAAAGACGAACGTTGCGCCCGGAAAAAGGTATTGCGCTCCCGCAGTCTCCATGACATGCGCACGCTCTCCGGCTGGGAAGCCGTAACGCCTTACGCCTCGCTGAGCGTATCGGACGAGCATGTGCTGGAAGCGGGCGGGAGTTCCATTCGCTTTACAGCGCCGTGCAAGCTAGACCATTGGACGGGCCGGATTGGGCGTATCTATACTGTTCCCAAGGCTTTTTTGCATATCGGCCGGGAAAACTGGGAGGGCTGGAACCGCCTGACGGCCTGGATATATCCCGATATGCCCGGCTATCGCAACGTTTGCGTGCGTTTGCAGCTGCATAACGACGGGGCGCATAAGGTTCCGGATTCTTTCGACCGCGAAGGAGGACACAACCTCAACCTCCAAAACCATACCTGGAACCGCGTTCAGTTTGAAATTCCCTATGTGGCGCGCGATGAAGTGGTGGGCGTCAGCCTGGATTACGATATGGTCGGGCACGAGCCCTGCGCATCGGGACAGGCTTGCTGGTATATCGGCGCATTGTATTTGGAACAAGTCCAAGGCGCCGAAGCCTACGAGGGATGGGAGACCGCTAACGGGCGCATTGCCTATTCCCACCTGGGCTATCAACCGGGTTCCCAAAAAACCGCCCTTTGCTGCGGCCTTTGTGCGAGCCGCTTCCAAGTGGTGGAAGACAACACCGGTTTGGTCGCTTACGAGGGGGAGGTTCAGCGCCGGGAAACCACTACCGGCGCCTTTTGCGTAATGGATTTTACACCCCTTCGCAAACCGGGTACGTACCGGCTGTTGGCCGGACAGCTCAGCACGCAGCCCTTTGACATATCCGATACCGTTTGGATGGACTCCATCTGGAAAACCATCAACTTCATCTTTTGCCAACGATGCGGCTACCGCGTTCCCGGCAAGCATGAAGCATGCCACGCAGACCAGCGAACGCGCCACGGAGAACAGGAAATCGTCGCAAACGGCGGTTGGCACGACGCCGCCGACACCAACCAGCAAATCCAGCTGACCTGCGAGGCCGTGCATGCGCTGTTTGAGCTTGCCATGAAAGTCCAAAGCGAGGATCCGCTTCTTTATCGCCGTTTGCTAGACGAAGGCATTTGGGGGCTGAGCTATCTACTCAAGGGGCGCTTTGGCGACGGATACCGCACGGGGCCTTCCTCAAGCGCCGTATGGACGGACGGCATCCGCGGTACCTGCGACGACCTGACCTTTCCTGCCGTAAACGCGCCGTTCGTCAACCTTCTGGCAGCTTCAGCCGAAGCCATCGGCTACCGCGCTTTGAAAGAGGAAGACCGTATTTTAGCGCAGTATGCTCTTCAATGCGCAAAAGAGGATTTCTTTTTTGGCGCAAAAAGGCTCGATGATCCGGCTTTTCATCCAGCCGTACCGGAACCCGGGCATGACAAGATGGTTTCGTATTGCCTGATGGTCAGCATTGCCGCCTTTGCCGCAATGGAGCTGTATGAAATCACGGGCGATCCCCGTTTTGCGCAGCATGGCGCCAGGTACGGCGACCAAATCGTTTCCTGCCAGCAGCGCGTTTGGCTGCCTGATGTCCAGCCTCCCGTCGCAGGATTCTTTTACCGGGACGCGCATCACAAGACCATTATTCATTACAACCACCGCAGCCAAGAGGACAAAACCACGCTCGCGCTCATTGCCCTGTGCCGCCAGTTGCCAGAGCATCCGCATTGGATGAAGTGGCACAGCGCGCTCCTGTACAGCATGGCCTACGTCAAATGGGCCATGCGCGCTGTCGCGCCCTACGGCATGCTGCCCAGCGGCATCTACTCCACAGACGAAATTGACGACCGCGAGACCTTTTCCTTGATGCATCCCATTTTTGCCATGTTTGCCGGAAAGGATCAAGCCGGACAACAGGCGGAAACATTTTTGCACTATACCGACCAGCTCCAAGCGGGCATCCAGCTCAACGAACGGCTGTACCTGCGCCGCTTCCCCGTGTGGTACTCCTTTCGAGGCAATTTCCACGTGCAGCTCTCTCTGGGAAAGGCGGTTTCCGCCGCGTCCATCTACCTCAACGACCAAGGTCTTTACGATATCGCTCAGGAACAGTTTATGTGGATTCTCGGTAAAAATCCTTTTTCGGAGTCCTTGATGTTTGGCGTCGGTTACGACTATGGCACCCAATACGCTGTTTTGCATGGCGATACGGTGGGCGCGCTGCCCGTTGGAATGCAGTCCAACGAAGAACGTGACGCTCCCTTTTGGCCTCAGGCCAACAACTGTACGTATAAGGAAATCTGGATGGGGCCTCCGGGAAAATGGCTGGCAATGATGGCAGATGAATACCTTCCCGCCCATATTACCGGCGATACGACGGACGTTGTGAACTTTGAGCATGCTGATCGTTCCTATGAAATTTCACCCAAGAACGGCTTCGTGGATGCCTGGCTGCCGGCCGGCCGTTACACCGTTACGGACGGATGCCGGCAAAGCCATGCCACGCTGGTGGCCGGCGGATGTTACCGCTTGGATCAGCTCATTGCCGGCTTTGAGATTTCAGCCCAGCGCGACGGCCATCATGTCATCCTTACCATAAGCGGCGAGGGACAAGCACAGCTTCGCACGGACAATCTGACGCTGGATACGCTTAGCGTTACGCTTCGCGGCGACAGGGTACTCTTGGACGCGGATCTCATTTGCCAGGGCGCGCCATGGTCTGCGGCGCTGCTGCCAAACGAGGATCCCACCCTTGTGCTCAGCGTGCAAGGCTAAGAAACATGAAGGAGAGAAACGCCATGAACGAGACCAAACGCATCATCCTTTGCGCAGTTTCCACGATGGGTTCCATCAACGTAGACCAGCTGAAGCGTTTTCTGTTTGATCCCAAAATCATCGAGCCTTTGGATATCGCGTGGCCATTGGCCGAATTGCGGCAAGAGGGCTTTCTCAACCAAACCATCGGCGAAACCGGCATACAATACGAAATCACCCAAAAAGGCGAGGAAGCGCTGCGCCAGGAGCCGCTTATCCAGGCCAAAAGCGGGCAGATCTCCCAAAATGCATTGGAATACCAAGCGCTTTTCGCCAAGGAGCGGGACTATCCCGCACAATATACAGAGCAGGCCAATGCCATCATTCCCGTCTTTCTTTCCATCCGCAAGCGGGATAAGGTGCTTTTCAAAATCAGCGTCATCGTGCATGATGTCGAAACGGCGGAGAAGATCAAACGGCATTGGATGCAAAACGCGCAAAAGGCCTATTCCCAAACATGGGAATGCATCGCCGAGGGAGCTCCCCTGCCTTTGTTTGACTGAGGTGACGACATGAAAACAATCAACCTGTTCGACCTGCCCTATCCCCAGCCCGATCAAATGACGGCGCCTCCCCGGATGATTCGCACCATTACCCATGATGGACGGTTAGACCCCTTGCCCTTCCTGCACGATTTGACCTTGGCTTCTCATTGCGGTACGGTTTATGAAGCCTGGTACAATTCCACCTCAGCCGAAATCTGCGGTTCTTCGCTCATTCGCGGCCGTTTTTCCACGGATGAAGGCGCCTCTTGGTCTGCACCGTTTTGTATGGTGGGGGAAGCCGGGCAGAGCGAGGAACATTATGTGCCCGCGGATCTCTTTGTGCATAACGGCCGGCTCTATGCGCTCGTTACGACCATGACAGGAAAAAACATGACCGTGGACTTGCAGCTTTTTGAACAAACGCCAAATCCGATGGCGCCATGGGAACGCATGGGCAAGGTGTCCGAAGGCTTCATCTGCAATACCCCTCCACAGCGCATGAGCAACGGCTGCTATATCGTGGGAGCCTGGATGCCTAAGAAAGAGCAGACGCCCGCCTTCCCGGTGGTGCTTGTCAGCGACGGCGAAAACATTGATCGAACTTGGAATTGCCATTTCTTGTTTGATCCGCTGCATCCACTTGCGCCGCGCATACGCTGCCCCGAGATTTCCGTGTTGGCCAATGGAGCAAGCGTCACCGCTTTTGTGCGCAACGATGAAGGCCCCTCTTACGTGTTCACCAGCGCCGATTATGGCAAAACGTGGTCTGAGCCCGCGCACCACCTAGCGCCCATTGGCAATTCCAAGATATTTGCTGGCCAGCTTTCGGACGGGCGCCCTTATCTCATCTATAACCACGACATGGGGTATTTTGTGCGGTCCTTGCTCGTTCTGGCCATCGGGGATAAGGCTACCGGACGTTTCAAGAAGGTGTATAAACTGTTTTCCGGCTATGAGGAAGCATTGGGGCGCGGAAATATATGGTTTTATCCCTGCGCATGCGAGCAAAACGGAGATCTGTATGTTGCCGCCACTTTGCAAGAGCCATCGGGTGTGCGCAGCGCTGTCATGGCAAAGATGCCGATACAGTCCCTTTAACTGTTTGCGCCTTTGCCTGTATTTGTGAGAGTTCAGCCATTTCTTGTTTATCCAAAGAAACCTTGCTACGCAAGGCTTCCGAACCCACCGCGCATGTCGCTGGGTTCGGATGAAAACTCGGTGGGCTGCAGCCCTCCAAACCTCCTGAAAGGTTTTTTGACAGTCTGAGCCCGCGCGTATGATACGCGCGGGCGGTTTTTTAAGGTCGGAGGCTCAAGGCGGGGTTGAAGGCGTAGTAGTTGCGCTCGTCCAGGCGGTCTTGCACCAGGCTCAAAGCCTCGGCGAAGCGTTGGTAATGCACGATTTCGCGTTCGCGCAGGAAGCGCAGCACATCGCGCACATCCGGGTCGTCGGTCAGCAACAGCAGGTTTTCATAGGTCACGCGGGCCTTTTGCTCGGCGGCCAAATCCTCGTGCAAATCGGCGATGGGATCGCCCTTGACGCCAATGGCGGCCGCGCTGAAGGGCATGCCCGCCGCCGCCTGGGGATAAACCCCCTGGGTGTGGTCGGCGAAATAGGCGGCGTATCCGCCTTCGTGCAGCTGCTCCGGGGTCAGGTTTCGCGTGAGCTGAGCAAGCATCGCTCCCACGATTTCCAGGTGGCCCAGCTCCTCGGTGCCAATGTCGGTGAGCAGCCCCTTGACCTGGTCATAGGGCATGGCATAGCGTTGGCTCAAATACCGCAGCGACGCGCCCAGCTCGCCGTCCGGCCCGCCGAACTGACTGACGATCAGCGCCGCCATGCGCGGGCTGGGAACGCGAATGCGCACGGGATATTGGAGTTTTTTTTCATAGAAGAACATGTTTTTTTCCTCCGCTCAGCCGTCCATCTCCCAAGGCCAGGGGCCGTCCGTCCAATCCCAGCGGTCATGCGCGCTGGGCGGCGGCGCATCCATGGCCTCGCAATGGCGGCGGTACAAATCCAGGGCGGACAGGTCGCTTGGATGGGTGTCCAGGTACAGCCGCAGCTCCCACGCCGCAAAGCTCAGCGCCTGCTCCTGGGTAGCGGGAGGTTCGTCGATGGGCAAAACGGTTTCCTCCACAGGTTTATACAATTCCGGGAACAGCGTGCCATGGCGCAGCGCCTGGCCCGCGTCATACAGGCGGCAAAGCCGCTGATCCACGCCGTACACCATGGCCGGCGTGCGGGCGATGGTTTGATCCATAAGACATCCCTCGCTTGTTGGGATCTAGCGGAGCGACGCTCCGCATAAGCAAGGTATGCCGCGCGCGCCGGGCGTGTGCGAAAGACATTCTTTCACAAAAAAAGGCTTGCGCTTCTCTGCCGTTTGTGTATACTGTTATTTGTGGGAAGTTCGGATATTCCGGACAATTTCAAAAAAGGAGAGGTTCATCATGGATGCCGTCACGTTTGGGGTTCAGCTTGTTTCGGTGCTCATCTCCCTGCTGGCCTTTGCGTATGCGGCCTGGCTCTACCTTTGGGTCAAGCGTCTGCCGTCCAGCAACGCGCGCATCGCCCATGTAGGCCGGCTGATTCGGGAAGGCGCGCGCACGTTTTTGCGCAAGGAATACCTGGTGCTGGCGCGCTTTGCGCTGGCGGCTGGGGCGCTGATCTTTCTGTTTCTGCCCTCGCCGCTGTGGAGCGGCTCCGTGCGGGAAAACGTGGTAATGACCGTGGCCTACTTCGCGGGCACGGTGTTTTCGGCCATTGCGGGTAAAATCGGCATCGAGGTGGCCACCATCGCCAACATCAAGGCCGCCGAAGCCGCCCAAAAAGGCATCCGGCCTTCCTTTATGGCGGGCTTCCGCGGCGGCGCGGTGATGGGCATGGCGGTGGTGGGCGCCAGCCTCATCGGGGTGACGCTGGTATATTTGCTCACCAACGACGCCTCCACCCTCCTGGGCTTCAGCTTTGGCGCCAGCTCCCTGGCCCTGTTTGCCAAGGCCGGCGGCGGCATCTTTACCAAAACCGCGGACATCAGCGCCGACCTTACCGGCAAGGTGGAGCTTGGCATCCCGGAGGATGACCCCCGCAACCCCGCCGTGATTGCCGACAACGTGGGCGACAACGTGGGCGACGTGGCCGGCATGGGCGCGGACCTGTTTGACTCCAACGTGGCGTCCATGGCCGCCGCGCTGGTGATGGCCTCCTCGCTGGACGGCGCGATGGGCGGCAGCACCTTTGTGGGCATGGTGTTTTGCTACGCGGCGCTGGGGCTTTTGGCCTCGCTCATCGGGGTCATGTGCGCGCGCATCGGCAAAAACGGAAACCCCACCTCGGCCCTGAACGCTAGCACCTACATTACCACCGGCGTTTATGTGGCCCTAACCGCCCTGGCCACGCTCGTACTGGGGTACGAATGGCGCATCTGGGGCGCGTGCATCGTGGGGCTGCTGGTGGGCGTGATCATCGGCATTGCAACCGACTACTTTACCGACGATACCCGCAAACCCGTGCGCCATGTGGCTTCCGCCTCCGCTTCCGGCCCGGCCTTTACCGTGCTGTCAGGCGTCTCCTACGGCTTCCTCAGCGTGCTGCCCGCCATGGCCGGCATTGGCATTTCGGCTCTGGTGGCCTATCAGCTCTGCGTACCCATCTATCCCGCCCTCTCCACGGAGTTTGCCATGTTTGGCATCTCCATGGCCGCGGTGGGCATGCTGTCCATCGTGGGGATGATCGTCTCCAACGACGCCTACGGCCCCATTGTGGACAATGCCCGCGGCCTGGCCGAAATGGGCGGCTTGGGCGAGGAGGTTCTGTCGGTAACGGATCAGCTGGATTCCGCGGGCAACACGGTTAAGGCCGTGACCAAAGGCTTCGCCATCGCCGCCGCCGGCTTGACCGTCATCGCCCTCTTGGGCGCGTTTATGAGCGAGGTCAACACCGCCGCCGCCGCCCTGGGCGTCGCGGGGCTGTCCGGCTTTGACATCATGGATCCCCTGGTGTTCTTCGGCATGCTCGCCGGCGCCGCCATCCCAGCGGTGTTCAGCGCCCTGCTCATGCTGGGCGTCAACCGCAACGCCCAGCGCATGGTGGGCGAGATTCACCGCCAGTTCACCACCATCCCGGGCCTGCGCCAAGGCAAGGCGGAGCCCGAATACAACCGCTGCATCGACATCGCCACCACCGGTGCCATCCGCGAATTGATCCCGGCGGGCCTGGTGGCCATTGTCGCTACGCTTCTGGTGGGCTTTGTGGGCGGCGTGCGCGCCATCGGCGGCTTCCTGACCGGCAACATTGTCAGCGGCCTGCTCCTGGCGCTGTTCATGTCCAACGCCGGCGGCCTGTGGGACAATGCCAAAAAGTATGTCGAGGCGGGGCACGAGGGCGGCCGAAACTCCGCCGCGCACAAGGCCGCGGTGGTGGGAGATACCGTGGGCGATCCCTTCAAGGACACGGCCGGGCCGTCCATCAACACGCAAATTACCGTGGTTTCGCTGGTTTCCTCGCTGATGAGCACGCTGTTCCTGGCGGGTTCGCTCTTTGGCTGAACCCACGGATGAGGCCCCGGCGCAAAGCCGGGGCCTTTGTGTTTCAGGCGCGCACGCCGGGCGCAAGGTTGAGGCGGTCCACCAGGCCGCAAAGCTGGCCCAAATGGTTCAGGCGATAGGACACCAAACCCTCAAACCGCTCGTCAGGCTCCACCAAATCCGGGATCATCACAGCCGCGATGCCCGCCGCTTTCAGGCTTTTCAGCCCGCTGAGGCTGTCCTCCACGCCCAGGCATTCCTCGGGCGAAAGCCCCAGGCGCCGGGCGGCCAGCAAGTAGATGTCCGGCGCCGGCTTGCCACGCTCGACATCGTCGCCGCACGTCAGGCTGTCCAGCGCGTTTTGCATTTCCGGCGTATGGCGGATGTACAGCTCCACCGTCGCCCGGCGCGTGCTGGTGGCCAGCGCCCGCAGCACGCCCCGCTCCTTCAGGCCGGCCAAGCACGCCGCCATGCCTTTTTTGACGGGCATGCCGCCGTTTCGCGCCACGCTTTGCAGCGTCACGCGGAAATCCTCCAGCACCGCTTCGCTGGGAAACTCCGCGCCCAGCGTCTCGCGCATCAGCTGGCAGTCCTCCGCATAGCCGCGGCCCAGCATGCGGCCGTAGAGATCCGGCGGAACCTCGTAGCCGCGCTCGCGGCACAGCCGGGGCAAAATCCGCGCGCCCAGGCGTTCGGTGTCCAGCAGGAGGCCGTCCATGTCAAACAGCACGCCGCGAATCATTCGGCCTTTCCTCCGCCCGGCTTCCACATATTGGCCCGGCGCAAAATCTGCACGGTTTTGGGCGTGACCAAGGTGTACACCGCCACCATCACCAGGCTGTTGACGTAGCGCAGGGCAATGGTGCCCACGGTGAAGGCCACCGGATAATGAAAAATAATGCCGTCCAGCCACAGAGCCAGGGTGTTGAGGGTGGTGACCACCAGGCTGCTCACCAAAACGATCCCCGCCGTCTGCCGCATGGACAGGTTAAACCCGTGGCGGGAGGCGTAGAGGCCCACCATGAGGCCGCGGATCATGTTGGGCAAAATCCATAGAATCGTCGTCACGCTCATGCCATAGGTGAGCATCTGGTTGATGAGCCCGCCCAGCGCGCCCACGGCCAAGCCGTCCGCCCAGCCAAACATCAGCGCGGCCACCAGCACCGCGAAGGATTCAAACGTCAGTTTCAGGTACCCCAGGTTGGCCACGAACAGGCTAAGCACCACATAAAGCGCCACCAGCGCGGCGTCGGTAACAAGGCGACGGGTATTCATGGGATTCCTCCTTTGCAATCGAAGGGAATTCAGGCGCCTACGGCGCTGCCGGCGGCCAGGCCGTCCAGCGCGGCCGACACGATGCCGCCCGCATAGCCGGCGCCTTCGCCGAGGGGATAGAGGCCCTTGAGGGGGCTTTCGCGCCGGGCGTCGCGCACGAGGCGCACGGGACTGGAGGAGCGCATTTCCGGGCCGGTCAGCAGCGCGTCGGGCGCGTCGAAGCCGGCCAGCCTGCGGCCCATGGCGGGGAGGGCCAGGCGCAGGCCGTTCACGACGAAGTCAGGCAGGCACAGGGACAAATCGGCCGGGACGACGCCGGGGCGGTAGGAGGGCAGCACCTCGCCCCAGGCGGCGCTGGGACGGCCGTGCAAAAAGTCCTCCACGCGCTGGCAGGGCGCGCGCAGGCTTTGGGTGAGGGCGAACGCCTTTTGCTCCCACCGGCGCTGCCATTCCACGCCGGCCAGGGGATCCTCGCCGCCCCAATCGCCGGGGCGCACGCCCACCAGCACGGCGGCGTTGGCGTTGCGCCCGTCGCGGGCGTGCAGGCTCATGCCGTTGACGTTGAGCCCGCCGCTTTCGCTGGAGGCGTTGATAACCCGTCCGCCGGGGCACATGCAGAAGGTGTAGGCGCCGCGGCCGTCGGGCGTGGGCACGCTGAGCTTGTATTCCGCCGGAGGCAGGGCGGGATGGCCGGCGGCCGCGCCGTACTGCGCCCGGTCGACGCGCTCCTGCAAATGCTCGATGCGCACCCCCACGGCGAAGGGCTTGGGCTGCATGGGCACGCCCAGCTTTGCCAGGAAGGAAAACGTGTCCCGCGCGCTGTGCCCCACGGCCAAAAACACATCCTGGGTTTCCAGCGCGTCCTCGCCGCCGGGCCCCTCAAAGCGCACGCCGCGCACGCGGCCGGAATGAACCGCAAGCCCCGTAACCCGGCAGCCAAAGCGAATCTCTCCGCCCATGGCTTCCAGCCGGCTGCGCGCCTGCCTGAGCACTTCGCGCAGGCGGTCGGTGCCCACATGCGGGCGCTGCGCCACCAGGATTTCCTCCGGCGCGCCGCATTCCACCAGCGTTTGCAAAACGGTGGCAATGTGCGGGCTGCTCAGCCCGCAGGTGAGCTTTCCGTCGCTGAAGGCGCCCGCGCCGCCCTCGCCAAAGAGCACGTTGCTCTCGGCGTTCAGCGCGCCGCCTTCCTCCAAAAGCGACACATCCCTCACGCGCCGCTCCACCGGCTGGCCGCGCTCCAGCACCACCGGCCGCGCGCCGCGCCGCGCCAGCGCCAGGGCGCAAAACAATCCCGCCGGCCCCGCGCCCACCACCACCGGCCGCGCGCCTTTCCACGGCGGCAGCTCCAGGCCGAACACCGCGGAGGGCGGGGCGGGCGCACGGGCAAACACGGTAACCTGGTTGGGCTGAAAGCGCCGCGCCAAAGACGCTTCCAGGCGGGCGTCCGCCAGGACGACATCCGCCGACACCGTCAGCCGCACCTCGCCCCGCGCATCCACGCTGCGCTTGACCAGCCGCGCCGACACAATCTGCGACAGCGGCACGCGCAGGCGCGAAGCGCATAGGCGGCGAAGCCCATCGCCGTCCAAAGCCGCCGCCTTTTCCAGCGGCACCGCCAGCTGATGAAGCCGCAGCACAGCCCGTCCCCCTTTCGTCCATGGGGGATAGTAGCATAACCCGCGCGGCATGTCAATCGCTCAAAGCCTTGCCAAAGCCCGCCGTTGCGGATATAATATCACGCATGACGGAAAAGTCCGCTTAACCGGGAGAAAGGATGGCGCACAACTATGGAAGCTGCCCCAACCAAGACCAACTTCATCTGGGAAGCCGTGGAACAGGACTTACAAAGCGGCCGCTACCAAAGCGTGCGCACGCGCTTTCCCCCTGAGCCCAACGGATATTTGCACATCGGGCATTGCAAGGCGCTGGTGGCGGATTTTCTGACCGCCGAGCGCTTCGGCGGCGTGACCAACCTGCGCTTTGACGACACCAACCCCGCCAAAGAGGAAGCCGAGTACGTCGAAGGCATCATGGCCGACATCCGCTGGCTGGGGTTTGACTGGCAGGGCGGGCTGCACTTTGCCAGCGAATACTATGAAAAATGCTACGAAATCGCCGTGGACTGGATCAAGCGGGGACTGGCGTACGTGTGCGAGCTTTCGCCCGAGGAGGTGCGCCTTTACCGCGGCACCCTCACCCAGCCGGGCCGCAACAGCCCCTACCGCGACCGCCCTGTGGAGGAAAGCCTGCGCCTGTTTGAAGAGATGAAGGCCGGCAAGCACCCCGAGGGCAGCATGATCCTGCGCATGAAGATCGACATGGCCAGCCCCAACATCAACATGCGCGACCCGGCCATGTACCGCATTCTCTTCAAGGAGCACCACCGCACGGGCAAGACGTGGTGCATCTACCCCATGTACGACTTCGCCCATCCCATCGGCGACGCGCTGGAGTGCATTACCCACAGCCTGTGCTCGCTGGAGTACGAGGATCACCGGCCGCTGTACGACTGGGTGGTGGAGCACGCCGCCAACCTCCTGCCCTCGCGCCCCCGGCAGATCGAGTTCAGCCGTCTCAACCTCACCCGCACCATCATGTCCAAGCGCTACCTGCGCATGCTGGTGGAGGGCGGCTACGTATCCGGCTGGGACGACCCGCGCATGCCCACGCTTTGCGCCATGCGCCGCCGCGGATACACGCCCGAGAGCATTCGGGACTTTATCGACCGCATTGGCGTGGCCAAGGCCGACAGCGTGGTGGATTTGGCCCTTTTGGAGCATTGCGTGCGCGAAGACCTGGGCGGCAAAGCGCCCCGCGCCATGGCGGTGCTGAAGCCGCTGAAGGTGATCCTCACCAACTGGCCCCAGGACAAGCGCGACGAGCTGGTCATGGAAAACCACCCCGACCACCCCCAGATGGGCACGCACACCACCGTCCTCACCCGCGAAATCTACGTCGAGCGCGACGACTTTATGGAAAACCCGCCCAAGAAGTACTTCCGCCTGTTCCCGGGCAACGAGGTGCGGCTGCGCGGCGCCTACATCATCCGCTGCGACGGCTGCCAAAAGGACGCCGAGGGCAACGTGACGGCGGTTTTGTGCACCGTGGACATGAATTCGCGCAACGGCACCGAGGGCGCCAACCGCAAGGTCAAGGGCACCCTGCATTGGGTCAGCGCCGAGGACAGCCTGCCCTTTGAGGCGCGGCTGTACGAGCCGCTGTTGGCCGAGGAAAACGCGGACGACGCGCAGGACGAAACCGCCGCGGAACCGGCGGCCGGCGCATCCAAAACGGATTTTCTTCAAAAGCTCAACCCCGACAGCCTACAGGTCTGCCGGGGATGGATGGAAAGCTGGCTGGCTCAGGCGCAGGCAGGCGACGCCTACCAGTTCCTGCGCATGGGCTACTTCTGCAAAGACCGCGATTCCACGCCCGAGATGCCGGTGTTCAACCGCGTGGTGGGCCTGCGCGACACCTTTGCCAAGCAGCTTAGCGCACGTGCTTGAGCGCGTATTTTTCCATGTATTCCTTGAGTTCCTCCACGGGCATGGGCATGCCGATAAGGTAGCCCTGCCCCTTGAGGCAGCCGATTTCCTCGAAAAACTCAAACTGCTCCTGCGTCTCAATGCCCTTTGCGCACACGTAAATGTCCAGCGTGTGCGCAAAGTGTACAATGGCGATGACCAGGCGGCAGGCCTGTTCGTTATCGGGGATGCGCCGGGCAAAGGAGCGGTCCAGCTCCAGGCCGTCAAAGTGAACGTCGCTGAGCAGGTCGATGTTGGAATGCCCCGTGCCAAAGTTGGCCAGCAGCAGCCCGATGCCGTGCTCGTCGTGCAGCAGGTTAAGGTTTTTGACGCCCTGTTCGGAGATGTGCTGCGCCTCGCTGAGCTCAAATTGCAGCTTCTTGGGGCTCAGGCCCGTCATTTCCAAAAGCCGCAGCACCCGCTGCGGGCAGTCCTCGCGGTTGGCATAAAGCGGCAGCAGGTTCATCGACAGGGTCATATTGGCGCCCGTGCGGGCCGACAAATCCGCCGCGGAGCGCATGGCCCGTTCCATAAACCAGCTGGAAAACATCACCGTGAGCGATTCGTCCGCCTCGATCAGCCCCATGACGGGCCACGCGCTCATGCTGCCCCCATCGGGCGTGAGGATTTTTTCCACAAAGACCTCATAGGTGTTGCAGGTATTCTTGCCGAACGTCCACTTGGGCTGGCCGTAAAGCTGTAGCGCGTCGGACTCGATCAGCCTGCGAATCTCGTTGTGTTCCATGGTGCCACCTCCGTGTGCGGTTTTCAAGCTCTTGGGGCGATCAAAACCCATCTATACATCCTATTCGCCCCGCGCCTGCCTTTCCCCTTCCCCGCGCGCGAAAAAACACGTTTCGCGCCGGCGCTTCAAGCACTCGACAAAAACCGAAATGTGGTTATAATAGAAGAACCGAATGTTGCTGAAGGAGGCGTCCCATGACCGTTCGCACCCGCTTTGCCCCCAGCCCCACGGGGTATTTGCACCTGGGCGGCTTGCGCACCGCCCTGTATACCTACCTGTTTGCCAAGAAAAACGGGGGCAAGTTTATCCTGCGCATCGAGGACACCGACCAGGAGCGCGAGGTGCCCGGCGCGGTGGAGCTGATTTACAAGAGCCTGCGCGAGGCGGGCCTGGAATATGACGAGGGCCCGGACGTGGGCGGCGACTACGGCCCCTACATCCAAACCCAGCGGCGCGACACCTACCTGCCCTACGCCATGCAGCTGGTGCAAAGCGGCGCGGCCTACCCGTGCTTTTGCACCAAGGAGGAGCTGCAGGCCCGCCGCGACGCGGCCACGGCCCGCGGCGAGCAATGGAAGTACGACAAGCACTGCCTGAGCATCCCCAGGGACGAGGCCCTGCGCCGCATGCAAAGCGGCGAGCCGTTCGTCATCCGCCAGAACGTCCCCCTCACCGGTACGGCGAGCTTTGAGGACGCGCTCTACGGACATGTGGAGGCCGCCTGCGAAACCCTGGACGACAACGTGCTCATCAAGGCCGACGGCCTGCCCACCTACAACTTTGCCAACGTCATCGACGACCACCTCATGGGCATCACCCACGTGATGCGCGGCACCGAGTACCTCAGCTCCGCGCCCAAGTATAACCTGCTCTATGAGGCCCTTGGCTGGGAGCCGCCCGTGTATATTCACTTAAGCCCCGTGATGAAGGATTCCACCCGCAAGCTCAGCAAGCGCCACGGCGATCCCAGCTTTGAAGACCTGCTGGCCCAGGGCTACGTGCGCGACGCCATCATCAACTTTATCGCGCTCCTGGGCTGGAGCCCCGGGGACGAGCGCGAGTTTTTCACCCTGGAAGAGCTGGTGGAGGCGTTCGACCTCAAGGGGCTGAGCAAGGCCCCGGCCATCTTCAACACCGAAAAGCTGGTGTGGTTCAACCATGAATACATCACCCGCATGCCCTTTGAGGAGTATCTGGCCATGGCCACGCCGTGGTTTGACCGGGCGCTGGCCGGCAAAAACATCGACTACCGCCGCCTGGCCGAGCTCATGCACACCCGCACCGAGGTCTTCGACCGCGTGCCGGACATGGTGCGCTTTTTGGCCGAGCTTCCCCCATACAGCCTTGAGCTGTATACCCACAAGAAGATGAAGACCGACGGCGCCGTGGCCCTGCGCGCGCTGGAGCTGGCCCGGCCCGCGCTTTGGGCGCTGGAGGACTTTGGCGAGGACGCGGTGAAGGACTGCCTGATGGCCCTGGCCGCGCAAAACGGCCTCAAGACCGGCCAAATGATGTGGCCCGTGCGCGTGGCCCTCTCCGGCCAGGCGTCCACCCCCGGCGGCGCGACGGAAATCGCCTACCTGCTGGGCAAGGACGAAAGCCTGCGGAGGGTTGACATCGCCTTGGAGCGCCTTAGAACCGCCCCTGAAGCCGTCTCTTCCAACAGCCCATCATAAAAGGAGAATCGCCATGCAACAGCTCGCGCCTTACCGCCCTGAAGCCATCGAAAAGAAATGGCAGCAACGCTGGGAGCAAAGCGGCGTGTTCAACGCCGAATTCCCCAGCGACAAGCCCAAGTATTACTGCCTCATCGAGTTTCCCTATCCCAGCGGCAACGGCCTGCACGTGGGCCATCCCCGGTCCAACACGGCGCTGGACATCATTGCCCGCAAGCGCCGCATGGAAGGCTACAACGTGCTTTTCCCCATCGGCTACGACGCCTTTGGCCTGCCCACGGAAAACTACGCCATCAAAAACCACGTCCACCCCGCCGTGGTGACCCAGGAAAACATCAACCACTTCCGCCAGCAGCTTCAGCGCCTGGGCTTCAGCTTTGATTACTCCCGCGAGGTCAACACCACCGACCCCGCCTACTACCATTGGACGCAATGGATTTTCCTGAAACTCCTGGAAAAAGGACTGGCCTACAAAGCCGAAATGCCCATCAACTGGTGCCTTAGCTGCAAGTGCGGCCTGGCCAACGAGGAAGTCGTGGGCGGCGTGTGCGAGCGCTGCGGCGGCGAGGTGGTGCGCAAGGTCAAAAGCCAATGGATGCTGCGCATCACCGATTACGCCCAAAAGCTGCTGGACGGGCTGGACCATGTGGACTTCATCGAGGCCGTCAAAACCCAGCAGCGCAACTGGATTGGCCGCAGCGAAGGCGCGGAGGTGGATTTCCGCCTCGCCCAATGCGACGAAACCCTGCGCGTGTTCACCACCCGGCCCGACACGCTCTTT
This sequence comes from Candidatus Limiplasma stercoravium, assembly GCA_018715175.1. Lineage (GTDB taxonomy): Bacteria > Bacillota > Clostridia > Christensenellales > Aristaeellaceae > Limiplasma > Limiplasma stercoravium. The sequence goes on along the minus strand of DVME01000085.1, from coordinate 1,799 downwards.
GGCGCGACCTACATGGTGCTCAGCCCCGAGCATCCGCTCATCGACCGCTACCGCGAGCGCATCGCCAACTACGGCGCCGTGGCCGCCTACCGCGCCGAAGCCGCCCGCAAAAGCGACCTGGAGCGCACCGAGCTCAACCGCGACAAAACCGGCGTGGAGCTGGAGGGCCTGCGCGCCGTCAACCCCGTCAACGGCCGGGAGATTCCCATTTGGGTCAGCGACTACGTGCTCATGAGCTACGGCACCGGCGCGATCATGGCCGTGCCCGCCCATGACACCCGCGACTGGGAATTCGCCTCCAAGTTCGGCATTCCCATGGTGGAGGTGGTGGCCGGCGGCGATATCTCCCGCGAGGCGTACACCGACATCGCCAGCGGCGTCATGGTCAACAGCGGCTTCCTGGACGGCCTGAGCGTGGAACAGGCCAAAAAGCGCATCATCGACTGGCTTGTGGAAAACGGCCTGGGCCAGCGCAAAATCAACTACAAGCTGCGCGACTGGGTGTTCAGCCGCCAGCGCTACTGGGGCGAGCCCATCCCCGTGGTGCATTGCCCGCATTGCGGCGTGGTGCCGCTGCCGGAGGATCAGCTGCCCCTGCTCTTGCCCGAGGTGGAGCATTACGAGCCCACCGACAGCGGCGAAAGCCCCCTGGCGGCCATCACGGATTGGGTCAACACCTCCTGCCCCCGCTGCGGCGCGCCCGCCCGCCGCGAAACCGACACCATGCCCCAATGGGCCGGGTCGAGCTGGTATTTCCTGCGCTACTGCGATCCCCACAACGACAAGGCGTTCGCCAGCCAGGAGGCGTTGGACTACTTCATGCCCGTGGACTGGTACAACGGCGGCATGGAACATACCACGCTGCACCTGCTCTACAGCCGTTTTTGGCACCTGTTTTTGCATGACCTGGGCCTGATCAAAGCCCCGGAGCCCTACCAAAAACGCACCAGTCACGGCATGATCCTGGGCGAGAACAACGAAAAAATGTCCAAGAGCCGCGGCAACGTCATTAACCCCGACGACATCGTCGACGAGCTGGGCGCGGACGCCTTCCGCCTCTATGAGATGTTCATGGGCGCGTTCGACCAGGCCATTCCCTGGTCCACCAACGGCGCGCGCGGCTGCCGCCGCTTCCTGGACCGCGTGTGGCGCCTGCAGGAGATGACGCGCGACGGCGAGGGCTATTCCAAGGCGCTCACGCCCCTGATGCACGAAACCGTCAAAAAGGTCGGCGACGACTACGAGGCCATGAAATACAACACGGCCATCGCCGCCATGATGAGCCTGGTCAACGAGTTCTACGCCGCCGGCGGCTGCACCCGCGGGGAGCTGCGCACCCTGATTTTGCTTCTCAGCCCCGTGGCGCCGCACATCTGCGAGGAGATGTGGGAGCGCATGGGCTTTGGCAGCGGCCTGGCCCTGGAACCCTGGCCCCGCTATGACGAAAAGGCCATGAAGCGCGCCGAGGTGGAAATCGCCGTGCAGCTTAACGGCAAGGTGCGCGGCCGCATCATGGTTCCGACCGATTTAACCCGCGAGCAGGCCCAAGCCGAGCTGCCGCAGCGCCCGGACGTGCAGGCTCTGACCGCCGGCCGGGAAATCGTGAAGCTCATCTACGTCCCCGGACGGTTGTGCAACCTGATCGTGAAATAAAACGACGGGGCCGGCGTTTGCCGGGGCCGTCAGCGTGTCGAAAAAGCTCGCCGCGGCGAGCTTTTCCGACAGATTTGCGCCGTCCGCCTACTCCGCCTTCGGCTCCGCCGGGCGGCGGACGACGTAAGGAAACCTTGCTGCGCAAG
>DVME01000084.1 GCA_018715175.1 Candidatus Limiplasma stercoravium | reverse complement strand
TCGCAGCCCCGGGCAACGGCCATGCAGTAGGCGAACAGCTGCAGCGGGATGGCCGCCAAAAGCGGCGCGATTGTCTCGTCGGCGTCCGGCACGGGAAGAATCTCATCCACCGAATCGCGCAGACGGGGAACCAGGCTTTGCGCGCAGACCGCCACCACCATCGCCCCGCGCGCCGTCACCTCGCGCAGGTTGCTCAGCGTTTTTTCCACCAAAGCGCCTTGCGTGACCGTGGCCACCACCAGCCGCCCTTCTTTGAGCAGCGCGATGGGCCCATGCTTCAGTTCGCCCGCGGCATAAGCCTCGCTGAAAATATAGCTGACCTCCTTGAGCTTGAGGGCCGCCTCCATGGACACGGCGTAATCCATGCCTCGGCCGACGAAAAAGGCGTGTTTTTTTTGGCTGAGGCGGCTGGAAAGACGCTGGGCAAGCTCCTGGGTTTCCAACGCTTGGGCGGCCTTGTCAGGCAGGCGCCGCCATTCCTCCCAAAGGCCGCGGGCCTGCTCAGGGCTCAGGGTTTGGCGCATTTTGCCCAAAGCGATCCCCAAAAGCATCAAAACCTCCGCCTGGGTGATATAGGCTTTGGTGCTGGCTACGGCGATTTCCGGCCCGGCGTGTGTATACAGGGTGAAAGCCTCTCCTGCCTCGCGCGCCAGGGTAGAGCCCACCACGTTGCATATGGCCATCACGCGCGCGCCGCGCCGCCGCGCTTGACGAAGCGCGGCCAGGGTGTCGGCCGTTTCGCCGCTTTGCGACACGGCGATAAACCATTCCCCAGGCGCTATGACCGGATCGCGGTAGCGGAATTCGCTGGCGATGTCCACCTCCACATTGAGCCGCGCCAAGCGCTCAATGGCATACTTGCCCAACACCCCGGCATGATAGGACGTGCCGCAGGCTACGATGGTAATTTTGGTCAGCGCCTGAGCATCCTCAGCGGTGATGGGCAGCCAATCGGTTCGGTCGAGGCGCTGTGCGAAGGTATTTTGAATCGCGGTGGGCTGCTCGTGGATTTCTTTGAGCATATAGTGGGCGTAGCCGCCCTTTTGAGCGCTGGAGAGATCCCAGTCCACATGGAACACGGCATGCTCGCAGCTTTTTCCATAAGCGTCCAAGACGGTGACGCCGCTTCGGTCCAAAATGCCGATTTCCTTATCCTGCAAGAAAATCACGTCGCGCGTATGGCTCAGCAGCGCTGGGATATCCGAAGCGATAAAGCCTTCGCCGTCCCTAGCGCCGATGACCAATGGACTGTCGTTGCGCGCGCAAAAAAGTCTGCCCGGCTCGCGGTCGCAAATGATGCCCAGCGCATAACTGCCTTCCAGCATGCCTATGGCTCGCAGGAGCGTGGCCTTCATGTCGCCCTCGTAGAGCACGCGCAGCAGATGCGCAACCACCTCCGTGTCCGTCTGGCTGACGAACTCCGCCCCAAGGCCGCGCAGGTAGCGGCGCAGGGCTTCATGGTTTTCGATGATGCCGTTATGAACCACCGCAATGCCGCCCTTGACGTCGGTATGCGGATGCGCGTTCAGGTCGCTGGGTTCGCCGTGCGTGGCCCAGCGCGTATGCCCGATGCCCACCTTGCCCTCTACCGGGCTTTGCGCCAACAGGCGATCCAGGTTTTCCAACCGGCCCTTGGCCTTGCGCACCTGGATGGTTCCCTGCGGGCCAATCACCGCCACGCCCGCGCTGTCATATCCGCGGTAGGACAGCCGGTCCAGCCCTTCCATCAGGATGGGCGAAGCCTGCCTCGCGCCGATATAGCCTACGATTCCGCACATTCTTGGTTCCCTCCAAAACTATATCATTATATAACGTTTTGTAACATATCATAATGTTTTTTAATTGTCAAGCCCCAGCATGGCGCTCATCGGGTCCACCGGGCGGCCGTCGCGCCAGACCTCAAAGTGCAGATGCGGCTCGTCCAGGCTTTCCAGCAAAACCCCATTGCCCACGTTGCCCACCGTTTGCCCCTGGGTCACAGGGTCGCCCTGGCGCAGGTAGCCGGCTTCGCTCAAGCCGGCATACACGGTTTCGTATCCGCCCTCATGCGCGATGCGAACGCATAAGCCGTATTGATTGTCCTGCCATACATCCAAAACCGTTCCCGAGGCGCTGGCCAGTACCGGGGTCGCATAGTCCGCCGCCAAATCGACGCCCACATGCACCTGCCAAACGTTTCCGTAGGCAAAAAAAGTCGGCTCTTCGTCGTCGAACCAACGTATGGTCGCGCCGTCCACGGGCTGGGCAAAGACAAAGGGCGTTTGGGTGGGCGCAGCGACCAAGGTTTGGGCGCTTTTGACAACCTCCTGGGCCTGCGCCAGGGTCTGCGCTTCCTGCGAACCCCCGGCAGCGACGTTCTCGGGTTCTGCTTCGCGCGCGGCATCCCATTGGTCTCGAAAGTGAAACGTATACAGGGCGCTGAGAACGATGACCAGCACGCATACACCCAGAACGATGTAAAATCCCTGCTTTTCCATCAGGCGATCATACCGCGCATAGGCGCGGCGCATTCCCTGCCAAAACCGTTCAAACTGCATAGGCAATCCCTCCCGGCATAGCGTTCCCGGAACGAATTGTCCCTATGCGCTTCAGTACGTCTCCACCGAAGTCCCCGGATAAAAATGTGTCAAAATATGATCGTATGGCGCGCCGTCTGCGGCCATGGCATTGGCCCCCACCTGGCTCATGCCCACGCCGTGACCATAGCCCTGCTGATGAAAGGTAACGCCTTCCTCGTCCATGCTGAAGGTGAACCACGTGCTTCTCAAGCCAAGACTTTCCCTGAGCTCCGAGGCCGGCACATGCCGCTCGCCCACCAGCACGGTGCTGACCCGGCCTGTCTGCGTATACTGGGCGATGGCGAAGGTGCGCCGAAGCTCGTCCGGCGTGCTGTCCAGCGCTTCCGCCAAGGTTTCATAGCTGACAAAAGCGTCCGCATAAAAGCCACGAGCGTCTTCCTCGCCTTCGCTGGACACGCTGACCAAATACGGCTCGGCCTGCCCAAAAACCGCGGCGGCATCCTCGGTGCGTCCGCCGCTCATGGCATGGTAATACACGGTGATCGGTTCGCCCTCATAGGTCAAAATCTCCCCCGCGGTCTCCCGCACCGCCGCAAGCACCCGGTCGCGGTAGGGCTGGTATTCGTCGCCCCATTTTTCGCGGCATTCTTCCAGCGTGGCGTAAGCCTGGCAATGTCCGCTGTCGGTGCAAACGTCGGCGCCTGCGTGAAGCGCGCAGCCGCCTTGCCCTCGCTGCCGCACCGCGCGCGTCCGGGCGGCCACCGCCTGCGCCTTGAGCGCCTCCAGGTGATACGCCGCCGGCATCTCCGCGGCGACCACGCCGCATACATAATCCTCCAGCGGCAGGACAACAAGGTTTTGCTCATGAGCCACATAAACGGCGATGGTTTCATCCGTCATATCGCTCATGGCCATGAGCGCGCGCTCCTCCTGGGTCATGGCCTCTTGGGGCAGGGTTTCCGGCTCTGCGCTGTCCACGGGAAACCACAGCGTTAAAATGCGCGCCACACGAAGCGGCAGCAGCGCCCGCGCTTGCCAAAACGGGGTTTCCAAGTGGGAAAACTGCTCCGCTGTCAGCGGAGCGCCCAGCATGCGCCAAAGCAGCAGCAGCGCCAAAAGAACGGCGCAAGCCCATGGGGGCGGGTAGCCTCGTTTCATCACGCATCCCTCCGCGTGCAGGATATGTTTTTGTGCGGCCGGGCATGCAGGATTTTGGCGCAGGCTTGCGTTATAATAAATAGTGTAAGAAAGGAAGCGATACGCAAGATGAAACGTATGGCTCTCATTTTACTCATGATCTTGCTTTGGACGCAGGCGGCGCTGGCGCAGGCCTATCGCCCGCTTTCCGCGGGCAATACGGGCACGGATGTCGTCACCTTGCAGCAAAGGCTCATCGAGCTGGGACTGCTTGACGACAAAGCCGACGGCATCTACGGCGACAAGACCGCCGCAGCGGTTGCCGAGGCGCAGCGGTTGTTGGCGGCGGAGGGCTTTGCCGTTGAGCAGACCGGAGAGGCGGACGCGGACACCCTGGCGGCGCTGTATGACCCGAATTCGGAAATGGCGCTGCGCACGCTTCGCTCCGGCAGCCGCGGCGACGCCGTAACCGAGCTGCAAAACCGCCTGGTCGATCTCAAGCTCCTGGACGGCGATGTGGACGGCATTTACGGCAGCCAGACCGAGGAGGCGGTTCGCGCCTTTCAGGAAGAAATGATCCGCTTGGGCGAAACGTCCCTGGACAGGGACGGCGTGGCCACGCCGCAAGTAACATCCCTGTTGTTTTCGGATTTATCCGGCTATGGCTATGTCGCGCCGCCTTTTTTCGATGAAAGCCAGCCGCTTTCGCTCACGCCGGATTATCTGTATAGCCAATCGTGCCTGGCCATGGATGTTGTCAGCGGCGAAGTCCTGTTTGAATACCGCTGCGACGAGCGCATGTTCCCGGCCAGCACCACCAAGATTATGACGCTGCTTCTGGCCCTGGAGCACGGTGGGTTGGAGGAAACCGTCACCATTCCCTCCTGTGCGGCCGACGTACCCAAGGACAGCTCGCTGGTGCCGGTCACGCCGGGCGAGCGCATGCGCATGATCGACCTGCTCTACGGCCTGATGATCCGCTCCGGCAACGACGCGGCCAACGCCGTGGCCGAGCTTTGCGCAGGCAGCGTGAATGCCTTTGTGGACGAAATGAACGCCCGCGCCGCAGAGTTGGGCATGACGGGCACGCATTTTGTCAATGCGCACGGCTACCACAGCGACGAGCATTACACCACCGCGCGCGATTTGGCCACTTTGACGCGCTACGCGCTGACCAATCAAACCTTCTGCCAAATCGTCAGCTGTCTAAGCTACACCCTGCCCGCCACCTCAAAGCGCGACGCTTTGACCGTGCAAAACACCTATGAAATCTTTGACCCCGCTTCGCCCAGCTATATCCAGGGCGCGGCGGGGGTCAAAAGCGGTTATACCTCGCATGCGGGTTTTTGCTATGTAGGCGCCTACCAAAGCGACGGGCGCACGCTGGTGGCGGTGCTGCTCAACGCGCCGGGCCGTCAGCGCGGCTTCAGCGATCTCAAGCGGCTTTTCGCCTACGCAATGGCGCGATAAACAAGCGCCTCTTCTCGCCGCGCAAACGTCGCATGGCGTACAGATACGCCGGAAAGAGAAATAGATCCGCGGCAATCCACGCGGCAGGGTTGGCGGCGCAGGCAGCCGCAAAGCCGTAGGCCGGCACCAGCGCAAACCCCACCCACGAGCGCGCAATCATCTCGCATACGCCGGCAAACATGGCCTGACGGGTAAAGCCCAAGCCCTGAATGAGAAAGCGGAGGATATTGACAAACGCCAGAGGGATATACATTGCGGCGTTATACCGCAAAAACAGCTGTGCCTGAGCGATGACCTCGGTTTCCGCGCCGTCCACAAACAGCAGCACGAACCGGTCGCTAAAGAAGTACAGCGTCGCAAAGGCCAGGCATGAATACCCTACGCCCATCAGCGAACAGCTGCGCAGGCCCTTGCCAATACGATCCAGCCGTCCGGCGCCCACGTTTTGCCCGCCGTAGGTGACCATGGTGCTGCCCATGGCGTCAAAGGGCGCGCAGAAAAGCTGGCTGACTTTGCTGCCGGCGGCCAGCGCCGCCACGCACACAGAGCCCAGGCCGTTGACCGCCGTCTGCAGCACGATGGAGCCCAGCGCCGTAATGGAGTATTGCAGGCCCATGGGGATGCCCATGCCCGCCAGCCGGCCGATGCAGCTTAGGTTCAGCCGCCAGTCCGCGCGGGTAAGCACCAGCAGGTCGCTGTGGCGAAGGTAGCGCACGCACAAAAGCGAGGACATTGCCTGAGAAATCACCGTGGCCCAGGCCGCGCCGCTCACGCCCATGCCAAAGCCCGCGATAAACAGCAAATCCAGCGCCACATTCACCAGCGAGCAAAACAGCAGGTACATCACCGGCGTGCGCGAATCGCCCAGCGATCGGATGACGCCAAAGAGCACGTTGTAGATAAACACCACGGGGATGCCCAGGAAAATCACAAACAGGTAGTCGTGCGCGTAGGCCATGATGTCCGCGGGGGTATTCATCCAGGCCAGGAGCCGGTCGCACAGCACGCATACCACAATGGTAAGCACCGCGGCAAAAACCGCCGTCAGCAGGATGGCGTTGACGACGAATTCCTTCAGCCCGCGGTAGTCGCGCTCGCCAAACTTTTGCGCCACGGGAATCACAAAGCCGTTGCACACGCCGATGCAAAAGCCCAGCACCAGGAAATTCAGCGAGCCGGTGGATCCCACGCCCGCCAGCGCCTCCACCCCCAGAAACCGTCCCACCACCATGGTGTCGACCATGTTGTAGACCTGCTGGAACAGGATGCCGAACAGCAGCGGAAAGAAAAAGCCAAAAATCAACTTGGTGGGCGAACCCTGGGTCATATCGCGGGTATAAGTTCTGGCCATTTTGGTAGCCCCCTTTGCCATCATGCCGTTTTCCGGCGCGCACAGTATACGCCGCGCGTTCGCTTTTGACAAGGGGTTTTTGCTTGATTTTGCAAATGTTTTTTAAGCGAGTCAAGGCATCCTGAAGGCTTTTGGGCGCCCATTTCACGCATGTATTATTTGGTTTGTTATTTTCCATAAAATAATTTTATATTTGCCGTGTCAACCTTTTTTCTTGATCGCACGTCCTAGAGAAAGAAAAAAGGGGGCGGCGATATGACGCGGCGCTTGGCATGCCTGCTGCTGGCGTTTTGGGGCGCGCTTGGGGGCGCGGCTTGGGCGGAAGAAGTCACGATTACCCTGGGCGGGGACTGCGTGCTAGGCACGCGCGAGGAATGGAAGGGCGAGGCCTATACCTTTGATACCGTTATCGAAAAGGAAGGGTATGGGTGGTGTTTTTCTCAAATCGCCGAGCCTTTCCTCACCGACGATATCAGTCTGGTCAACCTGGAGGTGGTTCTTCAGGACGGAAGCGAAGGCCATCAGCGCGGCAAGGAATACACCTTTCGCGGCGCGCCCGCCTATACCGCCATCCTGCGCGAAGCCGGCATCGAGCAGGTGAACATCGCCAACAATCACACCATTGACTTCGGCCTCCCCGGGCGCGAAAGCACCCGTTCGGCGCTGAGCATGGGCAACATTGCTTACAGCGGCTTCACCTACCGCTACACGCGCACCGTCAACGGGTATAAAATCGGCTTTGCCGGCTGCCGCGAAACCACCTATCTGGAGGATCGTACCCCTGTAAAGCAGGATTTGGAAGCGCTTCGCGCCGCGGGATGCGACGTGATCGTCTATTCCTATCATTGGGGAAAGGAGTACAGCCCCACGCACAACCGCACCCAAGAAAACATGGCGGACTACGCCATCCGCAACGGAGCGGATCTCGTGGTGGGCACCCATCCGCATTGCGTGCAGGGCGTGGAAGCGCGCGGCGGCGGCGTGGTGCTTTACAGCCTGGGCAACCTGGTCTTCGGCGGCACGCACGAGATGACGACCTTCGACGCGGTGGTGGCGCAGGCCGTGCTTTCCTTTGACGGCGGCGAATACCAGGGCCTGACGCTGCGGCTGATGCCGGTACTCACCTCCAGCGCCCGCCCGGAAAACAACTTTCGGCCCGAATGGGCCACGGGCGCGGATTACGAGCGCATCATGGATCTCATCCAGGCCGACAGCGAACTGACCATTCAAGACGAAATGTGGTTTCCCGCGCCCTGAGCGCTCAGCCAATGGGAATTTCCGCCGCCTGCGCCACGCCATACACATAGGCGCGAAACGCCTTGGAAAAGCCTTCGACCAGCTGGGTCTGAAAGGGGCCGTTTTCGCCCTGCAACTCGCGGCGCAGGGCTTCGCGTATCCGCGCGCGCACGGTGTCGCCCGTCAAGCGTTTTTCCAGGAGCCCATGCCTGAGCAGCAGCGGCACATGCACGCGCATCAGCGCCGCGTTGACCGGGCCCCAGCCCAAGGCCGAGGCCACCGCGCCCAGCACCAAGCCCGCCAGCATGCCAACGGGCCCGGCGGCAATCAGCGCCACGCCGCCGCCTCCGCATAAAACCGCCGTCACAACGCTGACCACCGCCCCTAGCGCCGCGCCGACCGGCGAAAGGGATACGACGCCCTGAACCGACGGCGCCAGCGCCGAAGCGCCCGCGGCGAGGTTGAGCTTCATCTCACGGCGCGGCACGTCGTAGCGGTCGCAGATGGGATTGACCAATTCCTGAAGCTCTTCGTCCATCCCTTTGAGCCATTCGGCGATCACCGGCGCCAGGACGCGCTCGGTCAAGGGCGAGGCCAGCACCTGGCGCATGCGCTGGGCCAGGCGGTCGTTCAGTTCGCCCAGGGTGCCAATGGCGCCGCGTTTCCAGGCCTGCGTAAGCGGCGCCACCGCCTCCTCCATCAATAGGCCCGCCAGCGCATCCGCCACGCCGGGCAGCAGCTGGTTCAAAGCGCGCCGGGCCACGCCGCCCACGCGCGCGTCGGTGATTTCCTCGCGCACGGCCGCACGAAAGGCACGTAGGTTTTCGTCAATCCAGCCGGCATAGGCCAGGCCCTTGGCAATGGAAAACTCCGGCTCCGGGCAGCTGACCACCACGGCGGCCTCAAACGCCTCCTGGCACAGCTCCCGAAACAGCGGCATGCGCGATGCGCCCCCGGTAATGAGCACCAGGCGCGGCGGCTCGTCAGAGGTAAGTCGAGCGGCCTGCGCCAGCGCTTCTTTGAGCGCGCTGACAAAGCTGCGCCCGTCAAGCTCTTCCAAAGGCTCTTGCATCAGGGTTTCGGCTTCCTGGGGATCCAGCGTCAAGGTCAGGCGCTGCACGCCGTCGTAGCACACGCGCACCTGCCGACGCACCACGGGCGCCTGCTCGTCGTGCAGGCGGGAAAAGTATTCCTCCTTCACCCGACGGGCTTGGATTTCCAAATAGCTATGCCAGCTGCGGCTATGCGCCAGCACCCGGCGCAATAGGTCCCGCTGGGGGCTGCGTTCCACGGCGCGGCGCAAGAGCGCGGCGTCCAGCAAGCCGCCGCCCAGGTTGTTTTCGCCAAAGGTTCCCACGCCCGTTTCGCGTCCGTCCACGATGTAGGCAAAGTCCAGCGTGGAAGAGCCAATGTCCACCACCAGCGCGCATTGGTTGATCACGTCCACGTCCAGGGCTACGGTTCGCGCATATTTGGCGTACAAAAACGCCGCTCTGGATTCGGAAATTACCTGAGGCAACGGCACGCCCGCGCTCTGAAGCAGCTCGCGGTAGCGCGCCCGGCTCGCGGCGCTCCAACCCGCCGGGCACCCCACCACAAAGCAGTCGTCCGGGCCGGCGGATCCGCTTTGGTACAGATCCGCCAATACGCCGCGCGCGAAGAGCGCCAGGTCGTCATGGCTGGCAGGATCGGTGGAAAAGCGGCTTTTGAACCTTACGCTCAGCCGGTCGGCCAGCGCGTCGGTATAGGCGCGCTCCCCCACCACGATCTCGCCGTTGAGCAGCCCCACGGCGCTGAGCAGGCTGCGCGCGCCCGCCACCGGCAAAATGACCGGCTCGATGCCCGAGCCCTGTTCGTAGGCGGCAACGGCGCTTTCCCCGTCGCCCAAATCAAAACCGATGTATCTCATGCATTCTCCTATGCAGCATCGTTCTTGACCGCCGCCGTTCCTCGCCTGAGCAGGCGGTTGTCCTGAACGGACACCAACGCCGGGCTCAGGGTTCGCGTTTCCGTGCGACTGGGCAGGGTGGTAAACAGGCGCCGGCTGTCCTCGGAGTAGTCTACTGCCCGCAAACCCAGCAGCCTGAGCATGCCGGCGGCCGCCTCGCCCGCCGGTTCCTCGCCGGACGCTCCACATTCGTAAAGGGCTTCCATAAGATCCTGCGCCCGGTTGAGCAGCGCCGGGTCGTCGTGGGGCCGGCCGGCGTCGCGCAGCTCGTTGAGGTAGCCGAAGTCGCTTTCATAGCGTTCCAGCGAGCGCATCTGCGCATCCAGAACCTCCAGCAGCGCGTCCGCGTCAACGCGCAGGAGAATCTGCGTTTGATCTTCCTCGGCGCCCTGGCGTTTGCGCTCGTTCATCAGCGCCGCCAGCGTCAGGCCCGCCGCCGCCAACGCCAGCACCCACCCGGGCCAAAAATCCTTGAAATGGCAATACAGCCCCAGAAGCGCCTGCGTCAGCGCGGCGGCGCCCCAGAATGCGAACCTCTGCGCAGGCCGTTTCGCAGGCTTGTAGACGGTGGCGGCCACGCGCGTGTCCAGCCACGCGGCGGATGATTTGAGACAGGCAAACAGCACGCCGGTTTGTTGGCGCAAAACGTCGTCTTGCAGTTGCGCCAGCGCGCCCTGCTCGGCCCGGTCAAGGGCCATGCGTACCGCGTGCGCGGCCTGCGCCAGGGTGGTTGCCTGATCCAGCGCTTGGCGCAAACGTTCCCGCTGCGCCTGCCAACAGGCGGATACGCTCATATCATCCTTCCTTTCCTTGAATGCCGCGCAGGGCTTGCAATTCCTCCGAAGTGAGCTCGCGCCACTCGCCGCGTTTGAGGCTGCCTAGCCGGATCGGGCCAAAGCGCACCCGGCGCAGCATGACCACCTCGTGCCCCACCTGCTCCATCATCTTGCGCACCTGGCGGTTGCGTCCCTCGTGAATGGTGACGAGCAAGTCGGAATACATCGGGCAGGCGTACAGGCGCTTGACGCGCGCAGGGGCCGTGCGGCGGCCCTCCACCATGACGCCTCGCTCCAGCTGCTTGGCCTCCTGGGGCGTGAGCTCACGGCTGACCCGGGCCAGGTAGGTCTTGTCCACCTCGTTGGACGGGTGAAGCAGGCGCTGCGTCAAATCGCCGTCGTTGGTCAACAGCAGAAGCCCTTCGCTGTCATAGTCCAGCCGTCCCACCGGATACAGCCGCACCGGAAAATCGCGGAACCGGTCGGCCACCGTGGGACGTCCCTGCGGGTCGTTCAGGGTGGTCACCTCGCCAGCCGGCTTATGATAGAGGATGTAGCGTTTTTCCGTTTCCATCTCAAGCCGCCGGCCGTCCAGCCGCACATCCTGCCGCGGCTCCACCTGCGCGCCCATTTCCGTAACCACCCTGCCGTCCACCGTCACCCGCCCCTGGGCGATGAGCCCTTCCGAGGCGCGCCGGGAAGCGACCCCGCAGGCGGCCAAATACTTTTGCAGCCGCATAAACCGTCCTCCTGCGCATCTGATGCGCGGCTTTAGCATAGCAGAAACGGCGCGCCTTGGCAAGCCGTCGGGACGGCGCATAGCCCGGCGGCAGGCAGGAAATGCTTTCCTTACCAAAGGAGGTGCCATGGATGACCTTGTTTGAAAACGGCGTGATTCTCACCATGGACGACGCCCATCCCACCGCGGACGCGCTGTTGATGGGAGAGGGGCGCATTTTGGCCGTTGGAAGCCGGGAGGAATTGCGCGCCCTTGGCGGCGCGCGCGCGGAAGCATTTGACCTGGAAGGGCATACGCTGCTGCCTGGCTTTGTGGATGGCCACAGCCACCTGGTACACACGGCCCAAAGCCTGCTCATGGCGCCGCTATCAGAAGTCGAGAGCGTCGAGGAGGCGCTGGAAGCGCTACGGGCGCACGGCCGCGATCTGGCGCCGGACGAATGGCTGATGGGCGCAGGGTATGATCCTCGCAAGGTGCCGCTGACGCGCGATGCGCTGGACAGCCTGGGCGCGCGGCCCGTGGCCGTCAGCGCCGACAGCGGGCATATGGCCTGTCTGAACAGCCGGGCGCTGGCCCTGTGCGGCTTGCGAGAAGACAGCCCCGATCCGCCCAACGGACGCTTGGGCCGAGACGAGGAGGGAAGGCTCAACGGTTTTTTGGAGGAGGAGGCCTTCACCGCCGCGCGTGCGCATATGCCGGCGCCGGACCCCAAACGGCTGCGTCGGGGTCTTCAAAAGGCGCAGCGGCTTTACGCCTCCTACGGGCTGACCACCGTGCAGGAGGGATTTCTGGATCAGACTGGTTTTGACCTATTGCGCGACGCGGCTTGCGGCGAAGCGCTGTCGCTGGATGTCGTAGCCTACGCGGACGTGCGCACCCCGCCGTCCGGGGCCGTGGGCTTTCGGCTGGGGCGGCTGCGCGTGGCCGGATACAAGCTCTTCCTGGACGGAAGCCCGCAAGGGCGCACCGCCTGGCTCACCCGGCCCTATCTTCCCGCCGAAGGGCGCCAAGAGGAACGCGGCTATCCCGCGGCAAGCGCTGACGAGGCGCGCGCGGCGGTGCGGCGCGCCGCCGCGGAAAACGTCCAGCTTCTGACGCATTGTAACGGCGACGCCGCCATCGACCGCTTGCTGGACGCGCACGAGGCGCCCAGCCGGACGCGCAACGTCATCGTTCACGCGCAGCTCATGCGCCCCGATCAGCTGCCCCGCGTCAAAGCCCTGGGCCTCATGCCCAGCTATTTCGTCAAGCATGTGGAGCGCTACGGCGACGTACATGTGCAAAATCTTGGCCTTGAGCGGGCTGGCGGCATCAGTCCCCTGCGTTCCACCCAGGCCTTGGGCATTCCCTTTACGCTGCACCAGGACACGCCGGTTTTGCCACCCGACATGCTCGATACCCTGCGCTGCGCCATCCTGCGCCTCACGGCCTCCGGGCGGGCGCTGGGCCCGCAGGAGCGCATCGGCCTTCGGGAGGCCCTTCGCGCCGCGACGGTTTACGGCGCTTATCAGTACGGCGAGGAAAGGGAAAAAGGCAGGCTTCAACCCGGCTTGCGCGCCGATTTGACCCTGGCGGAAGGCGACCTGACCCTGGGGCCTGAGGCCTGGCCGCACGGCGGGCGCATCCTGGGGACGTGGAAGGACGGCGTGCGCATTTATCCCTGAGAGGCGGTTCTTTTTCTCTTTACGCCGGGGCGCGGCCGTGCTATCATAATTGCATCCGGCACAAAGGAGGGAAACCGATATGATCGAATTTGGCACGGGCGGCTGGCGCGCGATCATCGGCGACGGATTTACCAAAGCAAACGTACAGCGCCTGACCTGCGCGGTGGCCCGGCGCATGAAGCGGGAAGACGTGGCCGACCGCAGCTTTGTCATCGGCTACGACCGCCGGTTTCTCAGCCGCGAGGCTGCGCAATGGGCGGCGGAAGTCATGGCGGGCGAAGGCATCCATGTACTGCTGGTGAACCGCTCCGCGCCTACGCCGCTGATTATGTTCTCGGTGCAGTATTACGGCCTTCCCTATGGCATGGCGGTAACCGCCAGCCACAACCCGGCGTTGTACAACGGCATCAAGCTCTTTACCAAAGGCGGCCGCGACGCCTCCGAGGATGTGACGGCCAGCGTGGGCGCAGAAGCCAACGCCGTATCCGAAGCCGACATCCAGGCCGTGCCGTATGCCCGCGCCGTGGCCGAAGGGCTGGTGCAGGAAATCAATCCCCAAAACCAGTACATCGACGCCATCATCCGCGGCGTGAACATGGACGCCATCCGCAGCCGCAACCTGCGCATCATCCTGGATCCCATGTACGGCGTCAGCCAAACCTCCCTGCAAACCATCCTGCTGACCGCCCGCTGCGACGTGAGCGTAATCCACGAGCGCCACGACACGCTTTTTGGCGGCCGGCTTCCCGCGCCCAACGTGGATACCCTGGGGGCTTTGCAGGCCACGGTGCTGGAAAAGCATGCCGACATCGGCATCGCCACCGACGGCGACGCCGACCGCCTGGGCATCATCGACGACGAGGGGCATTTTGTGCATCCCAATCAGGTGCTGGTGCTGCTGTATTACTATTTGCTCAAATACAAGGGCTGGCACGGCCCTGCCGTGCGCAACCTGGCCACCACGCACCTTCTGGACCGCGTGGCCGCGGCCTTTGGCGAAACGTGCTACGAGGTGCCGGTGGGCTTTAAGCACATTTCCGCCGCCATGAAGGAGCACAACGCCGTGATCGGCGGCGAAAGCAGCGGCGGCCTCACCGTGCGCGGGCACATCAACGGCAAGGACGGCATATACGCCGCCACCCTGCTTGTGGAGATGCTCAGCGTAACCGGGCGGCGCCTGAGCGAACTTCTGCGCGAAATCTACGCCACCTTTGGCAGCGCCTATATGACCGAGCACGACTGGCCCTTTGACGAGGAAGAAAAACAAAAGCTCTGCCAGCTGCTCCTGGTGGACAAAAAGCTGCCCGCCTTTGCGGTGCCTGTGGTGGGAACCAACTACATGGACGGATGCAAAGTGCTGTTTGAAAACGGCTGGCTGATTGCCCGTTTCAGCGGCACGGAACCGCGGCTGCGCGTGTTTTGCGAAATGCCCGAGCGCGCCGAGGCCGAGCGGCTGTCCCGCGTGATGGAGGAGTTTCTCAAAAGCGCCTTGGCGTAGCAAAGAAGCCCGGGATGTCCCGGGCTTAAGCCGCTCAACAGCAATCGAGCCGGCAGCCGCATTTTATATGCGTTTGACCGGCTCTGCGCCTGTGCGCGGCTTTTGGGCAGCGCAATTGACGTTTTAGGGTTGCGCCTGTTTTTTCTTTACAGGAATCCAAACCTCATAAGCGGTGTCCTGCGGGTCTGGATTCAAGTAAACTTCAATGTCCGGGCCCTGGGCAAACTCATAACCGGACGTCGCAAGCCACTCCGTTACAATGCGTTTTTCCAGCTCCTGAATGGATTTTCCGGTTCCTGCACCGGGAAATATCGCCCACGTACAGCTTGGAACGATGTACTCTTCCAGCGAATGATCGATTCCGGCGCAAGAGCAGACCGCTATATAGTATCTCCATTCTTCCTTATCGTTGCAAACGCTTATCCCTAAAACGCCCCGCGGTTGGCCATTCATTAACGAGATAATTTGGGCAAGGGTGCCGTCCGCAACCGCGCCTTGCCACATTTTGGGCACTTCCAAAAAGTTTTGTTCGATTTCCCGGCTTAGCGGGAATGACCTCCCAACCGTTCGGAACGCCTCCTTGGTTTGGATGCGATATTCCATTTCTTCCACTCCTTTGACGGTGATTTGGATGGCAATGGGTGGAAAGGATTTGATGGGCCTCCCTTCGCTTTTGACCGAGGACGGACTTACGCCATGAACCGATTGAAACGCCCTGGTAAACGCGGTGGGCGATGCGTACCCGTATTTTGCCGCCACATCAATGATTTTGGCGTTGTTTCCCTGCAAATCCACAGCGGCGAGCGACATTTTCCTTTTGCGGATATACTCGGATAAAGGCATGCCGGCCAGGTATCCGAACATCCTTTGGAAATGATACGAGGAACAACAGGCCATTTGTCCAAGTTTTTCGTACTCTATTTCGCCCGTCAGGTTTTCTTCCAGATAGCGAATCGCCGCGTTGAAGCGTTCCATCCAATCCATGTTTCTCCCTCCTTTCGCCCTTCTATTTTATCAACCCGCAAAGGGCAAGTCCTCTCTTTTTATGCCCCAAAATGAGAGGCCAAGAACAACGGCCGCCATTCGTCCCATGTGCTGCCGTGGTGGAAGCGCATCGAGAGATGAAAAAAACAGGGCGGCACAGCCAAAGGCTACGCCGCCTTGCAAAACATCATTTCTCCCTGAATGCGCGCCGCGCAAGCCCAGGCTTTTTCCGAGGGATATCGGCGCGTCAACCGTCCAAACCCTGGGACTGGCGCTCCATGTTCTCCACCACGATGTCGTGAATGTCGCCCAGGGAAGCGGCGTATTCCAGCACCTTCCACGGCGTGTTGGTATGGTAGTGAATCTTGATCAGCTCGTCGTCGCCCACAGCCAGCAGGCAGTCGCCTTTGATGTTTTGGGTAATGTAGTCGTTGATGGCGTCCTCGTCCAGCCCGGTTCCCTCAATCAGCAGCTGTGTATCGAACTTGTATTCAAGCATGGCCTTTCCTCCTTTGTTCAGCGAATTCCCAGCAGGTTCATGGTGTGCGGCAGGCCGGCCACCGCCTCGGCAATGGCGGCGATGTCCGCCTTTCCCCATTGCAGCATCGGCACCACCCAATGGCACACCGCCGCGTCCGCCGCCGCCAAAAAGCCGCCGCGCACCTTGCGCGAAGCCACCTCGATGAAACGGCGCATATTGGCCGTCACGCCGTCGGGCAGGGACAAGTCAGCCTGGCTGAGCACCCCGGTGAGGCCCGTGAACCACTTTTCGGCTTCGTCCAGCATGGGATGCTTGTCGGCGCGGATGTCCAAAAAGGATTGAAGGGACGCGGGTTCCATGGGCTCCCAAGCCTCGTCCGTGGCAAAGGCGGAGCGCGCCATGGGCGGCACATGAATGACCGGGCAGGGCGAAAGCGCGCCGCTCATGACGTCCTCGGCGTTGGCCAGATAGATGGTTTTGTGCCCGTAAACGCTCATGGTTTCGGTGCCCACGGGCTGCACCGTAACGGTGGGCGTACGGCGGGAATCCTCGGGCAGAAGGCTGATCATCTCCACGTACGCGCCGGGCATTACCGTGGCCGAGACGCTTTGCAGCCCCAGGCTTTCCAGCATGACGTTGGCAAAGCGCAGCGCGTCGCTTTGCGTGCGGGCGCGCAGGCACAGCCCGTCGTAGAGCGCGAAGTGAATCAAAAGGCTGGTGGCGTCGTCCTCGCTGAGGTGGAAGCCGCTGTTGTTGATATGCACGCGAAGCTTTTCGCCCAATTCCTTTTGGGAATAGGTTTTGCCCAGTACCGGCGACAGCAGTACGCGCTGTTCCCCGGCGGCGCTGAGGCAGCTCATTTGCGCGGCCAGGAAGTCCGTGACCTGTGCGGCGGTGCCGTTGCTGAGCACCTGCGCCGCCTGCGCCAGCTTGTCCCGCGTCTGCGTGAGCTGAGCGATCTCGCGTTTGAGGCGTTCGGCCTCCTCCCGCCGTTTCTGCGACAGGCGGGCCACGGCGTCCTCGCGGTATTTCTTTTCGTTCTCGCGCGCCTGCTCCAGCTGCATCAGCAGGCTGATGCGGTCGGCCTCGATTTCCGCCAGCTGCTCCTGGGCGGCAGCGTAGGCCTGAAGGTTCATGCCGCCTCTGCGCAACGCCATGCTGACATCGCTGACAAAGGCTTCGTTTTCCAAAAGCATATCCAGTGCTTGGCGGCGCATGTCCGCGTTTTGCCATACGTATTCCAGGCAGTCGCGCAGGCTTTCGATGGGGTTTTCCACCAGGCCGCCGGCGGCCTCGCCCATTTCGGCGCCCATCACGGCGTCGCGCTTGCGGCGAATTTGCTGCTCCACCACATGATGCATGTTATCCGGACGGGTTTTGATGCGCAGGATCTTTCCGCCGGGCTTCATCAGCGGCGTGCCGGAAAAGCGTGCGGTCATGGCCGGCTCGTCGGTGTCCTGGAGAATGGTAAGCTCGCTAAGGCGGTTGGCGGTTTCGCTCAGGGGCTGGGCCAGGCGCGTCAGCTGATTTTCAAAGGATAGGTCGCTGTCCAGAATCTCCAGCCTTTCCCCGATGGGCAGCGGCATGTCGCCCTCCGGCGCGGCTGGCGGCTCAGGCTTGGAAGCGGCGCGTTCTGCGCGACGCTCGCGGCGCGGCGGCTCTTCCGCCTTGGCTTCTTGCGGCGCGGTCTCTATCATGGCTTCGGGCTTTGGCGCAGCGTCTTCCTCAACGGAGCGCTCGCGGCGGCGAAGGCTTCCGCGCTTTTGCCGCCAGGTAATGGTCGCTTCCGGATCCCAATAGATGCGGTGCTCCCCCAATAGAGGGTTATGCACGGAGTGAAGTAAAAACCGGTCGTTGCCAAAAGGCTTAAGCATTCCTACATCGGCCTGGGCTGCGCCCTGCCGATCCACCGGGCCGTAAAGCACCTTGTCCTTGTGCAAAAGCACGCTGTCGGTCAAGGCATTTGCAGCGTCTGCGCCTGCCTCCACCACCTCGTAACAGCCTCCGGGCGCAAACTCGCACACAACGTCGGAATAAATCGCCAGTTGATTCCTTTCGCCCTGGTCGGGCGCATAGTTACGATTTTGGCGAACCTTCAGCAGTTCCTTGCCCTCCTGTGTCAGCTGAATGGCACACAGCCCGCCGATTTCGCGCATGCGCTCCTTAAAAGTGCTTTGCTCGCGTTTGTCAGGCACGATGCGCATGCAGCCCTCATCCGGAAAATCCTCCGCCCCTCCCTGAAAAACGCACCCTTCCCGGGTGCAAAGCGGTATGACGCGAAAGATGACTCGCTGCTTGTTGTCCTCCTCAACATACGCCAGCGTTATGGTACCGTTGATTTCCTTCATACAAAAATAACCCCTCACGTGATTTTGGCATGTGTCCACGCGATGAGAGAAATATGAATGAATCGTGAACACCTTCTAAGTTTAATCTTGATTTCCAATTTCGTCAATAGGTTCCTTTTATATTGCGGCAAAGAAGTCCCCAAAGGATTGCAACGCCTGTAACATTCAACAATTCTGTATTGACATCTTAATAATTTTGTAATATATTAAGGCTGTGCTCAACGCAGTCAGCTTGGGGACATGGGTAAGGAGGCTTGAACCATGAAGAGGTTTGCAAACGATATTGCGCGGCGCTGGTTGCTGGCGGCGCTCATCGTAGCGATATTGGCGACAGGCGCCGTTTCTCCGCGCCAGGCGCTGGCGTCCCAGGAAGGCGTGACCAATGCCAAGGTGGTGCTGCGCAAGTCGGACAGCCGCGATTCCAAGGCTTTGCAAACGCTGCCCGAAGGAGAGGAAGTCACGGTTCTCTCTTCCTCGGGAGACTGGTACCGGGTGCGGTACGGGCAGTATACCGGCTACATCATGAAAGAGTACCTGGATGTGACGGACACCTCCGCCGGCGAAATCCGCCAGCTGGGAACGGCGCCGGGCATCATGCGCGTTGGCGATGAAAACAGCGATGTCGTCAAGCTGCAAAAGGCGCTGAACATCCTGGGCTATTACGACGGCAAGATCGACGGCATTTACGGCTCGGGCACCACGCAGGCCGTCAAGGACTATCAGGACGACCACGACCTGGAGGTTGACGGCTACGCGGGACAAGCGACGGTAAAGAGCATTTTTGGCAGCTGCAACAGCGTTTCGCTCACCACCCAGCCGGAGCCTGGCAGCTCGACGACGTCCTCCTCGTCGTCGTCCTCGGCTTCGTCAAAATACCCCACCGTCTCCTCCATTGCGCAAATCGGCTCCGCGCCGGGAACCTCCCGCGAAGGCGACACCGGCAGCGACGTCGTCAAACTCCAGCAGGCTTTGGAATGCCTGGGCTACTACAGCGGCGCCATCGACGGCGTGTACGGCTCGGGCACGGTGGCTGCGGTGAAGGCGTTTCAGAAGAAGCGCGAGATGAACGACGACGGCATCGCCGGTTCCTCGACCATCCGGGTGCTGTTTGGCTCGGTGGGATCGTCTTCGGGCTCGTCGTCCGGTTCGTCCTCCTCCACCCAGTACAAAACCGAGGTCTTGGACTGGTTTGAGGACGATGTGAGCTCCGTCATTCCCAAAAACGCGGTGTTCACCATCAAAGATGTCAAAACCGGCAAAACCTTTGAGGCGGTGCGCTGGTCTGGGTACAATCACCTGGATGCCGAGCCGCGCACGTCCGAGGACACCGCCACCATGAAAGCCATTTACGGCGGATCGTGGAGCTGGAGCCGCCGCGCCATCCTGATTCTCTACAACGGCCACGTGTATGCCGCTTCCATGAACGGCATGCCCCACGGCACCAGCACCATCAACAACGATTTCAGCGGCCACTTCTGCATTCATTTCCTCAACAGCCGCACCCATGAGACCGACCGGGTGGATCCGGACCATCAAAGCGCCGTGCAAACGGCCAGCCGCGCTACCTGGTAACGGCGTCAAGCGCTGGGGCGTCTTCCCACGGAAGGCGCCTTTTTTATTGGCGCAGCGGGAAGACGGCTTCATGGATGCGCCCGTCGTCAGCCAGCGTCAGCCGCCCGTCAGCCAGGCGCTCACCGTCGGCCATAGCCGCGGCGCAATCGCGGCACGCGCGCAGGTGATAGGTGGCCGAGCCAAAGCGGTAGGTCAGGCGCAGCTCATCCCAGCCCGGCGGGACCACCGGGCGGAAGCGCAGCGTCGTTCCTTCTTTTTGAAAACCCAACAATTCCGTCAGCAGGACATGCTGGTACCAGCTGGCGCTGCCGGTATACCACGTCCAACCGCCGCGCCCGCGCTGCTGCGGATTGGCGTAAATATCGGCAGCCATGGCGTAAGGCTCGGTGCGATACAGGGCGGCCTGGCGGCGGTTGAGCGAACGGTTGATCGGCAACATGGCGCGCGCCAGTTCCCAGGCCCGCGTATCCATGCCCAGCTGATACAGGGCGCTTACCGCCCAAGCCGCCGCGTGTGCGTAATGGCCGCCGTTTTCGCGCACGCCGGGCAGATAGCCCGCAATGTAACCGGGCTGCTCCACGCCGTCAAAGGGCGGCGCAAACAGGCGCATCAACCCGGCCGAACGGTCGTAAAGCAAGCGCCAGGCTTGCTCCATGGCCGATACGCACCGGTCGCGGTTCACGCCGCATATCACGCCCCAGGCTTGGGGCAGCAGGTCGATGCGGCATTCCTCGCTTCCTGATCCGCCCAGGCGGGTTCCGTCGTCGTACCAGGCCCGAAGGTACCAGCCGCCGTCCCACGCATAACGATCCAATCCTGCCATCAGGCTACGGCGATCCGCTTCCAGCCGTGCGCGATCCGCCTCGCCGCACAGAGGCGCAAAACGCCGCAGCACCTCGCACAGAAACATTCCCAGCCACACGCTTTCCCCGTTTTCTCCGCCCACGCGATCCATGCCGTCGTTCCAGTCGCCCCCGCCCATCAGCGGCAGCCCATGCGCTCCCAGCCCCACATGCGCGATGGCGCGCAGGCAATGCAGGCGCACGCTTTCCGAAACGTCCGACACCTGCGGTTCTGTCAGGCGGCTGGCCTCGCCCTGGGCCAAGGGCGGCTCGCGCAGGTAGGGCACGCTTTCTTCCAGGAGGGTCTCATCGCCAGTTACCGTTACGTACTGCGCGCACACAAACGGCAGGAACAGCAGGTCGTCGCTGCAACGCGTACGCACGCCATAGCGCGGCGGATGCCACCAATGCTGCACGTCTCCTTCCTCAAATTGGTGCGCCGCGGCGTCCAGGAGCATCGCGCGCACGATGTCCGGCTCGGTAGGCATGAGGCAAAGCAAATCCTGCAAACGGTCGCGGAAGCCCACGGCGCCGCCCGCTTGATAGAAGCCCGCACGCATCCAAAGCCGCGAAGCCCGCACCTGATAAGGCAGCCAACGTCCCAGCATAAGTTGCAGGGCGCGATCCGGCAGGTCGAAGCGCAATCCGTCCAGGCGTCCTTCCCACAGGGCGCGCACCTCGTAAAGCCGGCGGCTCGCGCCCTGGGCGCAAAAGCGCTGCTTTTCGTCGCGCAGGCAGGCGCGACTGGGGGCATGGCAAAGCGCGCTGACGATGGTGCGCGTTTCGCCCGGCGCCAGGGTGAGGCGGTAGCACAGCACGCCCACGTTGCCCGCGTCGCAGGGCAAGGCGCCCCGAAGCGCCGCGGGCGCGGATCCCCAAAGGCCCGAATAGGCGCCCACGCTCATGGTCGCGGTTCGTTGCGGCTCGCCGTCCAAGGCGCACAGGCATGCCGGGCCGTCCAAGTGTGGGTGCGCGACCAAAACGCCCCCTTCCTCGCGGCTCAGGGAACAGAGCTGCCAGGCGTTGGGCCGGTCGCCGATGGTGAAGACGGCGGCATGCATCAACGTGAGCGTGCGCGCGTCCGTTCCTTCATTTTTCAGATGAATCGCCCGCGCGCCGATCCCGCCGTCCGTAAAGCATTGCATGCGGGCATACAGGCCATAGCCGCTGGTTTCGTATTCTGTACACCCGGGCGCATGACGCACCCGCACGGGCAGGTTCAGGCCCAGCGGCAGCCTTGTCAGCGACCACAGCAAGCCGTTTTCGTCGTCGCGCACAAAGACGTTTTCCTCGCCTTGGGGAAGCACGCTGTCGTTGACCCAGCGCGTGAGCCGGCCGGCCTGACTGTTGGCGGCGTAGCTGAACACCAGGCCGCTTTCGCCCGCCAGCGTGCCAAAGCGCTCGGAGCACAGCGGGTTGCACCAGGGCGCGGGCGTCTCCCGGCCCGGCGGAAGGTCGATAACGTAGTCTCCCTCGCCCGGGGTAAAGCCGCCGTAGCCGTTGCCAAATTCCAGCGCTTCCAGAGGCGGAAGCTCCGCCTTCCAAGAGGCATGGCCCGTGGCAAGGCCGCCTTGCGGCAACGCGGTATCCAGTTTTGCCAGCTGTTCCTTCAGCCCGCCTTGCCCGGCTTGCAGCACCAGCCGCGCAGCGGCGCGAAGCAGCGCCAATTGCTCCGGCGTCACGCCGCTCGGGTCAAAGAGGTGAACGCCGCCCGGCTTGCCGATGAGGTCGTGGCTATGGCTTACTCCGGCGAGATTGCTCAAAGCGTCGCGCAAGGGGCGCACGTACCCGGACGGCTGCGCGCACACCAGCGCCAAATCCATGCGCAGGCCGTTCAACCGAAAGTAGGCGTGCGCCTTGAGCGCCAGGCGCGCCAAGTCCAGCTCCTGTTCCGTATGGCATTCCACAAGGAGGATGGGATAATCGCCGCTGATGCCCAGCGCCCACAGCCCGCGAAGGGGCAGCGCGTTATCCAGCGCATACCGAAACTGCCACGGCTGGCCCGTATAGCCTACGCAGCCCGCCAGCCGCCACACCAGCGTTTGCGCCTCCGCGGAAAGGCTGAGGTAACGGGCTGTCACCAATCCCCGGGTCAAAGCAGATTCATAGCATCGCGCCGCCGCCTCCGGCTGGGCGTAGCGGTCGCCAAAGGCTTCGGGCGTATCGTTGTCGTTGGGCAAGGCCGTTACAAACGCGAGGCGCGCCTGCGCGCCGTTGGGCAGCGAAAACCGGGCGCGCAGGCTCAGGCATGGCTCAATCACGTCGCCTACCTCACCCGCCACCGCCTCCATGGGCAAATCCAGCTCGCGCGGCGACTCCACGCCGCGATTGCGGCCCAAAAAGGACGTGCGGTCGGTCTGCACGCAAAACGCCTGAAACGGCACGTCCGCGCACAGCCTGTGCCATAGCCGGCGCTCTGGCTCATCGCCGCGGCTGCGGCGCACGGCTTCCACGCCGTTGGGATTGAGCTTGGCTGTGCGAATGAACAGGTTTTGAAACGCCGGATGCGCCGCGTCGTCTTCCCGGGAGGCCAGCGCCGGCTCCAAATAGCTGCACACCTCCATTTCCCGCGCCGCGCCGGAAAGATTGCGCAGGGTCAGCAGATGGATCACCGCTCCGTCCAGGGGATTGACATACGCGCGCAGCGTTCCCTCCACCCCAAAGCGCTCGTGGACGTAACGAACCTGCCCGGTTTCAAAGGTCACCTCGCGCACAAACGCCGGATCCGTGACGCACCAATTCGCGCCGCTTCGACTGTCGCGCAGGTAGAAGCGCGGGCCGCTGGGCAGGTGGCAGCTTTCGTGAAAGCGGGTGAGCATCACGCCGTCGCGCTGGAGATAACCGCCGCCGCGCGCGTCGGCAAACAGCGTGGTGCCCGCGCCGCCCAGCACGTGCGCCTCCACGGGAAACCGCAGCGGCTGCGCGTGGTAAGCGGCATGCAATGGAACGACCGGCGTTTCCCGGCGGGCCTGCTTGAAAGGCCGGCGCACCAAACCGCGCGCGCGCAGAGGCTTTTCTTCCAGCAGCAGCCGGTACGCTTCGACGCGCGGCAGGGAGGAAAACAGCGTAGCGATGTAATCTTCCTCCAAAAGGTTGCACACAGCCAGAAGGATCATGCCCTGGTGGTGCGCCATATGGCTGCGCACGATGCGCATGGGCTTTCCCGTGCGCGCGCGGCAAAAGTCCGCCGCTTCAAACAGGCCCAGCGGCCCTTCCATGCCCAGGTTGCGCAGCCGCAGCACATTGGCGAAAGCTTTGCGCGCTCCCATGGGCGCGGCCAAAAGCGTCGCATAAGGCGCGACGACGTCGCTTTGATTGTCGGGTGCGAGCGCGAGCGAGGGTAGCCCAAAGGCGCGGTACTGATAGAGCAGGTTGGGGTCAAAGGCATAATAACCGCTTTCGCTCACGCCAAACACCCCGCCAACACGGTGGCGGCGCTGTAGCCTGAACGCCTCCGCGCAGGCGTTATACAAAAGCGTGCCGCGAACCGGCGGTTGAAAGAGCAGGGGCATCATGTACTCAAACATCGTCCCGCTGTAGCTGATCAGCGCCTTCCCCCCGGGCGTGCGCGCGAACATCCGCCCCAGCCGGTACCAATGCCGCAGCGGAACCTGGCCCATCAAAATGGCCGCGAAGCTGGTCATGCGCGCCTCGCTCGCCAACAGGTCATAATGCTCCGCCGTGGGCTGGGAACGGTCGGTGTGCATGCCCACGTAGAACAGCCCGGCATCCGCGTCGTACAGCGCGGCAAAATCCATCTCCGAGGCCAGCGCGTCCAGCCTGGCCGCTAGCGATGAAAAGCGCGCCGCCAGCTCCGGCATGAGCACGCGCACGCCCTGCGCGCACGTCAACAGGCACACGGCCAGGTTGCCGCTGTCCACCGTGGACACGAAGGGTGGGGATAACGGCTGTAGTGTCGTGGTATCGTACCAGTTGTTCAAATGTCCTTTCCATTTGGGCAGCGATTCCAGCGTCGCCACCGTGCGTTCCATCCGCTCGGCGGTTTCCTGGGGCGAAAGGATGCGCAACCGCTCGGCCGCCAGCAGCGAGACAAGGTACAGGCCGATGTTGGTGGGCGACGTGCGATGCGTCACACCCTTATTGGGTTCGATTTGCACGTTGTCCGGAGGCAGGTCATGGTCGCGCGGAGTGATCGCGGTATCGAAAAATCGCCAGGTCTCTTGCGCCAGGCGCAGGAGCGTTTCGCGCATGAATTCCGTCGGCCGCTGGGTTTTCTGATAGGGCCGTTCCATCAGGGGCAGCGCAAAGGGCAGCAGCGCCCACCAAGCGCCCAGCGCCACGCCGCAGGCCGCGCATCCGCCCGGCAGCCATCCCACCGCTGCGACAGCCGCAGCCGCGCCCATGCTCAGGTAAAACAGCGACATCGGCGGCCTGGCCCGCTCCCGCATCGTCTGCGCCGCGGTGGTCCATTGCAGCAGGCGGCGATGGGAAACGAACAGACGGTACAGCGCGCGCACAGCGGCGTCTGCCTGCACGCCGGCCTCCACCGGCAGTACCGCCAACCTGCACAGGCAGCCAGCCAGGGCGCGGCCGTCGGGCCGCAGCAGGTAGGGAAGCTCCGGCACGACCAGCGCCGCCAAAAGCGCCCACGGCTGCCCCAGCCCCACGGCAAGGAGCATTACGGCCACGCGCAGCGGCGCGATCAGGCTTCGCAGCATATTGTGGCGCACGCGGTGACGGGCATGCGCGTCCAGCGCGCCGCGCGTGGCTTCCTTGCGCCAGGGCAGCAGCACGTAAGGCAGGAGCTGCCAATCGCCCCGCGTCCAGCGGTGCAGGCGGAACATGAAACCACGCAGATCGCGGGGATGGCCGTCATAAAGGGTAATGTCGCTGGCCAGGGCGCAGCCGGCCAGCTCTCCTTCCAGCAAATCGTGGCTGAGCACGGTGCCCGGCAAAATGCGGCCTTCCGTGGCCTGCAAAAAAGCTTCGGGGTCGATGATGCCCTTGCCCATAAACGTCCCGCGGCCGCAGGCGTCCTGATAAAAGTCGGCAACCAGCGCGTTATAGGGTTCGCTGCCGCCGCTGCCGCCCAGCCATAGCGAAAGCCAACTTTTAACCGTATGCGCCGCGATTTCCATCCGCGGCTGAACGATGCTGACGCCGCGCATGCGCCCTTGCTCCACGCGGCGGCGGTTGAGAGGATGCAGCATCGCGCCCACAAGCCTCAGCGCGCTGCCAGGCGGCAACAGGGTGTCGCTGTCCAGGGCGATGACATAGCGGTACCGTCCGCGCAGGCTTTCCGGCGGAAGGGAGCAATAGGCGAAACGCTCCTCCACAGGGCGGCCGCAGATGAGCCGAAACAGCGTTTCCAGGCTGCCGCGCTTGCGTTCACGGCTCATATGCGTTTGATCTCGCGGGCTAAACACCCGCTCCCTCTGCATGTAGTAGAAGGCATGGCCGGTGTCTTCGCAAAGGGCTTGGGTGGCCGCCGCCGCGGTACGCACGATGTCCGCGTCGCCGGTTTCGTTGGCGGTCAGGCTATCGCGGAAGTCGCCCAAAAGCATGAAATCCAGCCGAGGATCCCGGTTGGCCTGGCGCAGCACGGATAGGTGCTTGACCATGGCCAGGGCATGCGCGCTATCCAGCAGCATGGTGGGACATACCACGAGCGTGCGCGTTTCCTCCTGAAGCGAGGGAACGCGCATGCGCGGCGTCATGCGCGGCGGAACAAGGCGGCGGCAGGCAGCCAGCGCCAGGTTGCGCACGGTATGCGCCAGAACCGCCGACAGCGCAAGCCACAAAGCCGGCGTCCATCCGGTTTGGGAAAGCGCCGCCGCGATCGCGGCAAACGCCGTCCAGCCCGTCAAGCGCATCAGAACGCTCGCATGCTCCTCGACCCACAGCCGCAGGCGGCTTTTCAAACCATATGCCCGCAAAGAGCGCAAAAGCGCCCGCCGGCCGCGATCCAGCAAATAGTATCCCACGTGTTTGCGCGCCTCGTCCGTTCCGGCGGCGGCAAGATCCAGCGCCGCGTTACAGACCGTCTGTTCCGGCCTCTTGGCGCTGACGGACAGGCGGGAGAGGCGCATGCGGTAGTACGCCCGGCTTTCCCGATCCATGCGCGGATACACCGCGTCGGCGCAAAGCTGGGCGTGAATGAGGCTCAGCTCTTCGCACAGGCGGTGCCAAGGCATGCGATCCACCGAGCGCAGGGAGACGATGGCGTTGCTCAGCCACAGGCAGCTCTCGGTCTGATGCTCGTGCTCGCTTTGAGCCAGCTTGCCTGCGCTGAGGTCATGGCTGCCGAAGTAGCGATCCAGCCAGGCGGCGCACGTAACGTCGTCCTGGGCGCGAAGCTCGCTGACCAAGCGTTCCAGAAAGGCCGGATCCTTTTCATAGCGCGCAAAAAGACGCAAAAACTGCTTTTCGCGGCCCCGGCGCATCAGCGACGCGACCTTGACGGCATTCATCCGCGCGCGCTGTTCAATGGCGCAGCGAATGGCCAAATCGGTGATGATTTCCGTCAGCGTCAGCTGAAGCGCCAACGGCAGGGCGTCCAGCTCTCGCGTATCCAGCGGCGCAGCCTCCTGCCACGCAGCCACCGCCTCACGCAAGCGCTGGGCATCCACATGGGCGGCGCTATGTCCCACCAGTTCCCGCGCCAGGAGACGAATGCGCGGCGGGCCGCCGCGGACGCGCCGCAAGCGCGGCGCCTGTTGCAGCGCCAGGCGCATCGACGCGATTTCTTCCTGCAAAAAGCGCCCGTTGTCGCACAGCCACCGGCCCGAAGGCAGCAGTTCCGCCTCCGGCAGGGTATTCAAGTAGCCCACGGCTCTTTCCAGCGCGCCGTTCATGCCCCTGCGCATGGATAGGCGGGCATATCCCCGGCATTCCATGCGCGCGGCGGTCAGCCGCAGATGCTCGCCCAACGAATCCGCCAGGGATTCATACCGGTAGCCCGGTTTGCGTCTGGGCCGTACCGCCAGGGCGAGCAAAAGCAAAATCAGCAGTCCGGCAGCCGCCACAATCCATTGCATGAAAAAACCCTCCGCCATTGAATGCGAAGGGTAGTTTGCTCTGCTTTGGAAAAATCAATGTATGGCGCGCTTATTCCGCCGTTTCCACCACGCCCGTGACGCTCATGCCCACGCGCACGTTTTCGCCAGCCTCAAAGGAAACCGTGGCGGTATAGGTCACCTCGCCGGTCTCTGTCTCGGTGGGAACGCGGGAGATGGCCGTGACCTGGCCTTGCACGAGTTCGTCGCCCGTCTCATTCCAAGGAAACTCCAACTGCATCACGCTGCCCACGGCAATCTTGTCCAGATCGCTTTGGGGAATCTCCACCTCGGCCACCAGGCTGCCCTCGGGATACAGGGTGACCACCGCGGCGCCTGCCTCTACCGCGTCGCCCGCGGAGATGGCAACGCTGGCTACCACGCCGTCGCTGGGCGACTCAACGTGCGCTCCGGGCGCGCGCATGCCGGCGGCGTCGCCTGTGAGCGATTCAAACAGGAGCTGGCCGGCCGTTACCGTATCCCCCGGCGCCACGTGCAGCGCCACCATTGTGCCCGTGCCGGTCACGGCCACCGGATCCTTGCGCGACAGCGTCCCTCGGCCCAGGCGCTGCGAGGTGGTATATTCCTCGTCGCGGAAAATGCTTACCGTCTCGCCCAGCTCAAAGTCGCCGGTGAGGACTTCCACGGTATAGGAGCTGCCGCTGACGGCTGTTACCCAGCCCGTGCCGGTATGATCGCCGCCGTCGGTGTAGCAGGAGAGGTACACGGCTTCGCCCACGTGGATGAACTCGGTTTCCATGCTGTCGTAGGCGCGGTTGGTGGTGGCGCTGATGGTGTAGCGGGCGGCAGGCTCCAGGTAGATGACCGCGGTTTGCCGGGTGACAACGTCGTCCAAGTCGTCGCCCACATCGGCAAAAATGGCGCCGACCACGCCGTCCTGCGTGGCGTAGACCTTTTCGGTTTCAAACGTCGCCAGCGTTTGGCCGGCCGTCACGCTATCGCCCGCGGCGACGGAAACGCTCTGCACCGTTCCGCCCACCGGCGTTACCGCCGCCACCTGCGTGGACGCGGCCACGACGCCATCGTACATCAGGCTTTCGCCTAAGGCCGAGGTAACCAGAAGCGTGAATGCCAACAAGCATGCGGATAACCTTTTCATAAAAACATTTCCTCCTTTTTGTCCTCAGGCGCTTCTGAGCGCGTCGATGGGGTTCAAGCGGCTTGCCTTGCGCGCCGGGGCCCAGCCAAACACAATGCCCACCAGCGCCGAGAAGCCCACTCCCAAGGCAATCGCGCCCCAGGAGATGACAAACGCGGAGCCGATTACATTGCACAGCGCCATGGACAGCGCCACGCCCAGCACGGCGCCTATCGCGCCGCCCATGAGCGACAACAGAAACGACTCAACCAGAAACTGAAACTGAATCTGCGCCGGCCGCGCGCCGAGCGCTTTGTTCATGCCGATTTCAGCGGTGCGCTCGGTGACGCTGGTAAGCATCATGTTCATGATGCCGATGCCGCCTACCACCAGCGCGATGGACGCAATGCCCGCCAAGAGGGTAGACATCATGGAAAGCATATCGCTCATGGTGTCTTCCAGGCCCGACAGGGTGGTAATGGTGTAGCAGTCTTCCTCATAGCTGAACATCTGATCCAAAAGCACGCTGAGGCGGTCGCTGACCTCGCCGGACACGGCGCCGTCCTCCAGGTACACCGTCAGGGACGTAACCAGGGATTCGTTGTTCATCTTCAAAGCCGTGGTATAGGGAATCATCAAATCGCTGGACCCGGACATCATGCCCGTCATGGAGGAGGACTCGGCATCGCCGAAAACGCCGATGATGGAAAACTCCATGCCGTCGATGTACAGCGTCTCCCCCACCGGATCCACGCCATAGAAGAAGGATTCGATCACCGTTTCACCCACCAGGCAGACGAAGTTCATGCTTTCCTCGTCCAAAACATTGACGGCGCGGCCGCGCTCCAAGGCGCCATCGGTGTGGGAAAAGTAGAAGGCGTTTTTGCCCGAGACGGTCATATTGGTTTCATAGGCGCCGTTTTTGACCACGCGGGCGCGCAGGCTCACCGACGGCGTATACCCCAGCACCCCATCCACAGCGGCAAGCTGCTCCAAATCGTCCCGATCCAAGCCGGACTTCAAGTCGCTGCCGGTAATGGACAGCGTCATCTGGCCTGCGCCCATGGAGGCGAAGGACGACGTCAGCGATGAGGACACGCCGGACACCGTGGTAATCAGCGCAATCACGGCCATAACGCCAATGAGAATGCCCAGCACCGTCAAAAAGGAGCGCAGGCGGTTGGCCAGGATGTTGGACACGGCCATGCGCAGGCATTCCCAAAGCATCACGACGCTTTTGATGGCGTTACGCATTCCTAGCATCCTCCTCGCTCAGCTCACCGTCGACGATGTGTACCACCCGCCGGGCGTTGGCGGCAATGCCCAGGTCATGGGTAATCATGATGATGGTGCGCCCCTGCGCGTTGATGCGGTGGAACAGCTCCATCACCTGCCGGCCGGTGCGCTGATCCAGCGCGCCGGTAGGCTCATCGGCCAAAAGAAGGGAAGGGTTGGTCACCAGCGCCCGGGCGATGGCCACGCGCTGTTGCTGGCCGCCGGAGAGCTGGTTGGCATAATGGTGCATGCGATCCTTCAACCCCACCATTTCCAGCATTTCTTTGGCGCGCCGCGCCCGTTCGCGCGGGCTTACGCCCGCGTAAATCAGCGGGAGTTCCACGTTGCGCTGGGCGTCCAGGCGCGGAAGCAGCTGTGAGTTTTGAAACACAAAGCCGATTTCCCGATTTCTCAAATCGGCCAGCTCGTTTTCGTCCAGGCTTTCCACCAGCTGTCCGCGCAGCATGTATTCGCCGCCGTTGGGCACGTCCAGGCATCCGATGATATTCATCAGCGTGCTTTTGCCGCTTCCCGACGGCCCCAGGATGGAAAGAAAATCCCCTTCGTTCACGCTGAGGTTCACATCCCTGAGCACCTGCATTTGCTCGTCGCCGATGGTGTAGTACTTGTCGATGTGGCTCATACGGAAGAAATCATCGCTTGCGGCTGGCTGCTTTAGCTGGGGAAGATCGTCAAACGTCACGTCCTCTTCAAAGGGAATTTCGCTCACGCCTGCCGCCTCCCTTACTGTCCGCCCGGGAAGCCGCCCATGCTGCCGCCGCCGGAGGGCAGGGTGCCCGGGTCGAAGCTGCCGTCGAAGCCTTGAAACCCTCCGCCACCTCCGCGGTTGCCGCCGTTAAACTCATTGCGGGGAGAGATGCCAAACAAGCTCATGAGGCTGTTGGCGGTGGTTTCCTCGGTTTGGGCTTCCACGTACACCGTGTCGCCGGCTTCCAGCCCGGAGACGATCTGCACGTAGTTGCCGTTGTTGATGCCCACTTCCACGTACTGCGCATAGAGTTCGCCGTTTTCATCCATTTGATAGACGAAGGCGCTGTTGTTTTGATCAAAGCTCAGCGCGTCCATGCGCAGCACCACCACGTCGCTGGCTTCCTCCTGGGGGATGGTAACCGTGACCTGCATGCCAGGGTAGACGCCCTCGCTCACTTCGACGTTGGCGGTCGCGGTATAGTAGGCCACCGAGCCCGAAGAGGCGGAAATGTAATTGATGTGCTCAATCACGGAAGGATAGGAGGTTTCCAAGGCGGTCACGGTTACGGTACACTCCTGGCCAACGGATACGTTGGAGATGTCGTACTCGTCCACCCGGATGGAAACGGTCAGGTGATCAAAATCCGCCAGCTGCACCAGCGAATCGCCGGCCGCCACGCTGTCGTCCGGCTCAACGCTCAGCTCGTTGACGGTACCGTCAAAGCCCGCTTCCACGGTTTGACCGTTGGACAGGCGCATCAGCCGGTCGCCTTTTTGCACGCGTTCGCCCTCGGCGACATAAACGGTGCGTACCGTCGTGTCCGCCTCGGCGGTGTAGGTGGCGCTGTCCACCAACGCAAAGGAGCCCGAAAAGCTCATGGCGTTGGAGATGGAGCCGATGGACGCTGTGTAGGTGTCGTAGGTTACGGTTAGCTGCGTACGAAGGTTAGACCAAATGATCAGCCCGGCGACCGCCAGGACAATCAACAGCAGCAAAAACAAAACCAGCCTGCGCACGATACGCTTCCAACGCTTTCTTTTGATCCTCGTCTTGGGCATGGGAATGCTTGAAGCTGTCACTCAAATACCTCCCCCGATTCTTTTGACGGTTTTTCCAACCGCGCGTTCATCATACCGCCAGGAGTTTGAGAACATTTGTATGCCCTGTGAACAACGTCTGAAAACTTCGTGTTCGTAGGGCGTACATGTCCCGGCTGGGGAAGGAGGCCGTTTTCCATAAGGAAGCCCTAGCGCTAGGGCCCAAAGCGTGTTATGATGGACACAACCATGTTTAAGAGGTGAAAGCCATGCTTTACAGCCAGGAATGCCTCCCCCTTTCTTCTGGGGAAAGCATCACGCTCGACGTTTACGTACCCGACAGCGTTGAGGAAGGCGGCTCTCCCATTCGCCGGCCCGCCGTGGTCATCTGTCCGGGCGGCGGCTATCGCTATCGCTCCAAACGCGAGGCGGAGCCTATCGCCCTTCGATTCCTCTCGCTAGGCTTCAATGCGTTTGTAGCCGGATACCGCGTCGCGCCCCATCGTTACCCCGCGCCCCAGCAGGATCTGGGCCGGGCGGTCGCCCACATCCGCGCCAATGCCGCGCGGTATCTGACCCATCCAGGCCGCATCGCTGTGCTGGGTTTTTCCGCCGGCGGACATGTGGCGGCCGGCTTGGGCGTCCTGTGGCACCGTGAAGCGCTGTGGTCGAAGATCGGCCTCACGCCGCAGGCCGTAAAACCCAACGCAATGGTTTTGTGCTATCCTGTGATTACCGGCGGGCCATACGCGCACCGCTCCTCGTTTGTGCATCTGACCGGCACCGAGGACTTGGAAGCGCATGCCGCTTGCTCGCTGGAAACGCTGGTGACGCCCGCTTGCCCGCCCGCATTTTTGTGGCACACCTTCCAGGACGCCTCGGTGCCGGTGCAAAACAGCTACCTTATGGCCCAGGCCCTGGCCAAGCATCACGTGCTCACGGAGCTTCACGTATTCCCCTACGGCGGTCATGGGGCGTCGCTGTGCAACGAAATCACCTCCGGCGCCGAAGCTTCGTTTTTGCTGCCCGAATGCGCGGTTTGGCCTGAAATGGCGGCGCGGTTTTTGCAGTCGGCCATGTAATCAGGCCCAAAAAAAGTTCCCCGGCCATTGCAGCCGGGGAATCTTTTTGCAAAAAACGGATTACTTGATTTGAGACAGCGCGTCGTTCACGGCGGCGATGAGGGCGTTGGACGTCATGGTCGCGCCGGAAACCGGCAGCACGTCGGTGCTCTGCGCCGCGATGATGGCCTCGGGAATCTGCGCAAAGGCGGGATCGCTCTTGCCGGTGGTTTCGTTGTGGCTGAGCACTTCAATCTTGGCAATCTGGTCGCCATCCATGGTAACTTTGACCTTCACTTCGCCGCCGAAGCCCTCGCCCACGCCGATGTACTCGTTATCGGCCAGGGTTTCTTCCGCCGCGGGCGCTTCTTCCACAACGGGAGCCGCCTCGAAGCCGAAGTGGACATTGAGCAGCTCGATGGTCTTAACGGCAACCTCAGCGCTGAGGCCGGCGCAGCGGGCCAGGCGGCCCGGATCGCTCATGGCGTAGCCGGTAGCGGTCATGTACGCGCCCACGGAGTCGGCGCACAGCACGGAGTTGGCCACCGTGGTGATGGACTCCATCTCGGGCTGATAGCTGGGGAAGGGCTCGGCCTTGTACCACTCATAGAGCTGGTCGCGCAGGGTGCGGGCATCCGCCGCCTCGCAGAACAGGCCGATGACGGCGCAGGCGCCGCCCAGCGAGCCGCAAAGGGAAGCCACGCCATAGCCGGCCGCGCCGTTGGCGAACATCTGGCCAGGCACCATGTTGTAGGGAGCGCCATAGGCTTCGCCCATGGTTTCCATAATGCCGGCAAACACCGCCGCGCAGCAGCCGCCGTGAGAATAGAAGCATTCATAGGTGTGCTTGAGCACGGCGTCCTTGTCCACCTGCTGGTAGGTCCAAGGATAGGCGGGAATTTCCGCCGTTTCCGCCAAAGCGGGCTTGAGAACGGCGGGAATGGCCGTCAACGCAGCGGCGCCCAGGACGCCTTTGCCAGCCATGCAAAGAAACTCACGACGGGATTTTTGCTCGTTCATATCCATCTTTCCTCCTTTGATTTGACCGGGTATCGAATAGTAGTAGTATTGTACTCCAAGCCATCCCAAAAGTCAACCGGTGCGCTTATTCCCGCTCTCGCTTGCGTGTAAGGCGCGACACCTGAAGCCCCGCTTCAAAGAGCAGCACCATGGGGATGAGAAGGCAGATTTGGGAAACCACGTCGGGCGGGGTGAGGATGGCGGCGATGATGGAGACGGCCAGGATGACATACTTGCGCTTGGACTTCATGGTTTCATAGCTGGTCAGTCCCATGCGCGTGGTGATAAACAGCGCCACCGGCAGCAAAAACACCAAGCCAAAAGGAATGACGAAGCCAAAGAGGAAGTCCACGTATTTGTCGATGGAAATCATGGGTGTGGCCATGTTTTCGCCGGCGACCAGGAAAAAGTCGATGGCCATGGTGTACACCACCACGTAGCAAAACGCAACGCCCAGCACAAACAGCAGCACCGACGCGCCAAAAAGCCAGCGAAACAGGCGCCGTTCGCGGGGGTAGAGCGCTGGGCGGACGAACAGCCACACCTGCCAGCAAACGAACGGGCTGGCAATGACAATCGAGGCAATCAGGCACACCTTGAGCTGGGTGACCATGGCCTCGGACACGGCGGTGTAAATGATGTCCACTCCGCGCTCGCGGATGGGCAGGGTGATGAAGTCCATGAGCGGTTCGTTCAGGAAGGAGAATACCGCCACAAACGCCACGAGCACCGCGCCGGCGCTGGCGATGAGGGTTTTGCGCAGCGCCAGCAGATGGGCGGTAATGGGGGCTTTTGCGTCCATGTCCGGGTTATTCTTTGTCGTCCTCTTTTTCGTCATCCGAATCCGTGTCCTTCATTTCCTTTTTGAAGTCCTTAATGCTCTTGCCCAGCGACTTGCCCACGCCTGCGAGCTTGCCGCCGCCAAAGAGCACCAGCGCCAGAATGATAATCAGGATGATTTCCGTAACGCCCAGTCTCATAGGATGATGACCTCCCGTAAGATTATTTATCGCCGGAACCGGCGTTTGGGGATGGCTTGGGGCCGTCGCCCAGGGCGGCTTGACGCACTTGCGCGTCGGCCTGACGGGTGACGTCGCGCACTTCGCGTTCAAGCGTGCGCCCGGCGTCCCTGAGCTCCGAACGGATGTCGGCCTGTCGCACCGCGTTTTGAACCTCGCGCGTCACCTGCTTGAGCTCGCCTTCCACCTCGTCCATGCCGCTTTCGCGCTTGACCTCCTCCACCAGCGACCGCAGGCGCTTGACGCCGCGGGCCAGGGCCCGGGCGACCTTGGGCAGATCCTTGGGGCCCACCACCAAAAACGCGACGAGCAAAATGACGATCAACTCCGAAAACCCAATGTTAAACAGGCTTCTCACCTCCATCGCGCAGCAAAACGAACCGTCAGGCTTGATTATAGCATAACTCCGCGCATCGCGCCATCAAAAAATACGGGTTGCGGGCTTGACAACCTTCGTGCGTGCCTCTATGATAGAAAATCGAGTGTAAGGCTCACGGCTTCCTGGCCGCCGTGGGCTTTTGCATGCACAAAACAAAAGGGGAGCATGCGAAATGAACGGTCTGTCAAAACTCAACCGGATCCTCTTTCCCGGAAGCGCCGACTATGAAAAAGTCGGCGCCGGCAAAGCCCTGGCGCTGGGCTTTCAGCACGCCTTCGCCATGAGCTGCGCGACCATTTTGGTGCCTTTGCTAACCGGGCTGGACGTGGGCGTGGCGCTGCTGGCGGCCGGCTTGGGAACCCTGGTGTTTCATCTGGTCACAGGCGGCAAGAATCCCGTGTTTCTCGGCTCCTCGTTTGCCTTTATCGCCGCCATTCAAGCGGTGGTCAACCGCGACGGCCTGCCCAACGAATTCGGCGCGACGCTCACGGAGCAAATCCAGGTAGCCATGTGGGGCATCATCTGCGCGGGCGCGGTGTATCTGGCGTTTGCGCTCATCATCAAGCGCCTGGGCGTCAAGGTGATCGACCGGCTTTTCCCGCCGGTGGTGCGCGGCGTGGGCATTGCCATCATCGGGCTGAACCTGGCCTCCACAGCCATTGCCAACATTCAAAGCAACAACGGTTTTGACCTGTACACCTCCGGCTACTACTGGGGCTGGGGCCTGGCGCTGGTTACCTGCCTGACGGCCATCCTGCTTTCCAGCTACGGAAAGGGTATGCTCAAAATGGCGTCCATCGTCATCGCGCTGGGCGTGGGCTACCTGCTTTCCCTGATCGTCACCTCCACGGGCCTGGCGCCCGAGGGCCTGATGAGCCTGGACGCGCTGTGGCAGCATGCTTGGCTGGAAATGCCCAACGTCACCTTCCCCACCTTTGACTTTGCCGCGCGCGGCGGGCAGGTTTTGCGCGCCGTGGGCCTGCTGGCGCCCATCGCCATCGTGACCCTGGTGGAGCACGTGGGCGACGTTTACGCCAACGGCGCGGTCGTGGGCCGCGACTTTACCAAGGATCCCGGCCTGCACCGCACCATGGCCGGCGACGGCCTGGCCACCATGGTGGCCGGTTTCCTGGGCGGCCCGGCCAACACCACCTATTCCGAAAACACCGCTGTCCTGGCCGCCACGGGCAACTACAATCCCCTGACGCTGCGCATCGCCGCGCTGATCGCCGTGGTGGTGTCCTTTTGCGGCAAGGCCATCGCCGTTGTCGAAACCGTGCCCAACTGCGTCTTGGGCGGCGCCTGTGTGGTGCTTTACGGCATGATCGCCTCCGTGGGGCTGCGCACGCTGGTGGAAAACCATGTGGACTTTACCAAGAACCGCAACCTCTGCATCGCCGCGGTCATGCTGGTGCTGGCCATGGGCGGCGCGGTCATCGGCGGGCCTTCCTTCAGCGTCAGCGGCATCGGCCTGGGCATTCTGTCGGGCATCATTCTCAACCTCATCATGCCTGAGCCAAAGGCCGCCAAGCCTGGCCTGGTAGCCCACAGCGTACCCGAGGAAGAGATCGTGCGGGAGCGCTGAATCCCCCGGGCATTGCAAAAGCGTCTGAGGCCCAACCGGGCCTCAGACGCTTTTGGCTTTTAAGGGCGAATCAGCCGTTGGCGTCGCGGGACAGGAAAGCCTCGAGCACCTCGCCGGTCTCGTTGGAAATCTGAAGCTGATCCGGGCCGAGGATCTTGAGATATCCCTCGCTCTCGTCCAGGATATAGTACATGACCGACCATTGGTTGGAAAAGTAGGATCCCTCTTTGTTCAGCACCGCTCTCACCGGCATGGCGTCCAGCTCCGCCGCTGCGTAAGCGCCGCTTTCCACCAGCCAATTACGGGCGATGGCGATGACCTCCTCCACGGACAGGTCGCCTTCTTGGGGCATGCGGTAATCCCCGGTGCCGAATTGGTTTTCATACTCCACCGCAGCCTCCATGGACCAGTTATAATAGGGGCCGTACTGTTCGCAATAGAGCTTGAAGCCCAGGCGGGAATCGCCGATCTCCTCCAGGGGGATCTGCAAGGGATTGATAACGGTTTCCGTCAACTCCCCGGCGTTGTCGAAGCGAAGCTGGTAAAAATCCACCGAGCTGTCCAGCCTGGGTACGGTGACGGTGACCGTCCAGCCGTCGCCATCCGGCTCGGCGCGGTAAAGGTAGCGTTCCTGTTCGTAGTCTTCGCCATAGGGGTCAAACTGATGAACCAGCTCCTGGGCGCGGCTGATGGCGCCGTCGCCGTCCAAAGAGGCGGCCAGAGCCGTTGGCATGAGCATCAGCAGGCAAAGCAATGCGGTAGCAATACGCTTCATAAAGAGATTCCTCGCTTTCTTTTGTAATTCGACAACCATTTATAGCAACGAACGGCGCGCGGAGTTTCTTCCCGGCGCGTCAAAAAAGCGGCCGGCCCATTTGACAGGCCCTGCCGTCGGGTGTATGATGATATAGGCATCTTTCGATACTTGAAAGGATGGGGACAATGACAGAATTCAAAAAGCTGGGTTTTGGCCTAATGCGCTTGCCCATGCAAGGCGAGGACATTGACCTGGAACAGGTCAAGGCCATGGCGGATCTTTTTCTGGAGCGCGGATTCACCTATTTTGATACGGCGTATGGGTATACCGGCGGCAAGAGCGAAATGGCGGTCAAGGAGGTGCTGGTCAAGCGTCATCCGCGCGAGAGCTTCTTGCTAGCCACCAAGCTCCCCGCTTGGGCGGGCCCCAAAACAGCCAAAGAAGCCCAGGACATGCTCTATACCAGCCTGGAGCGCACCGGCGCGGGATACTTCGACTACTATTTGCTGCACAGCATGGGCGGCAACCGCACCAAGGTCTTTGACGACTTTGGTATTTGGTCATTTTTGGCCCAGCGCAAGCGCGAAGGCGTAATTCGGCATTTGGGATTTTCCTTCCACGACAGCGCGGAGGCGCTGGACGATATCCTGACCGCGCACCCGGAGGCGGACTTTGTACAGCTGCAAATCAACTACGCCGACTGGGACGACGATCGCATCCAGTCCCGCCGCTGCTACGAGGTGGCGCGCAAGCACGGCAAACCCATCATCATCATGGAGCCGGTCAAGGGCGGCTCGCTGGCCAACCTGCCCGCGCACGTTGCCAAACCCCTGACCGACCTGGACGCCGGGCGCTCGCTGTCCAGTTGGGCGCTGCGGTTCGCGGCCTCGCTGCCGGGGGTGCTCACGGTGCTCAGCGGCATGTCCGACCTTGGCCAGGTTGACGACAACACCCGCACCTTGGCTGCGGTTCAACCCCTGACCCAAGAGGAGCGCCAGGCGCTTTTGCAGGTGGTTGAAAACCTCAAAACCACGCGCCGCGTGCCCTGCACCGATTGCCGCTATTGCGTCAAGGGCTGTCCCCAGGGCGTCAAAATTCCTTCCATCTTCGACGCCTACAATACCTACCTGGTCTACAATCACCTCGAAGGCGCCCGAGGCAGCTACCGCATGCGCACCCAGGACGGCGGCGGCGCCCGCAACTGCATTGCCTGCGGCGCCTGCGAGGAGGTCTGCCCGCAAAAAATCGATATCATCCACCAGCTGCGCGAAGCGGCGGAGATGCTGGATCCTCAGGCATAAGCAAAGCGCCCGGCCCATTGCCGGGCGCTCAGACTGTCAAAAAACCTTCTGGGAGGTTCGGAGGGCCGCAGCCCTCCGAAGGGGATTCCGAATCCAGCGACATGTGCGGTGGATTCGGAAGCCTTGCGCAGCAAGGTTTCCTTGCACGTTTCCCCGGCC
>DVME01000083.1 GCA_018715175.1 Candidatus Limiplasma stercoravium | reverse complement strand
ACAGCTACACCAGCCAGATGGTTCGCACCATCAAGTACTTCGCCGAGCTGGGCTGAGAGAAGCGCGTACCAAGCAAAAACGTCTAAAGCGCCGGCAAAGCGTACCCTACAAAGGCGCCCTGTTTCCTCTTTGCGCTTGTTCTCAAGCGCAAAGAGGTTTTTTGCATGCCGCAGCCGCGCGTGTGTACGTCTTTGAAGGCGAACTTTCCTGCCCGTCTTGCACAAAATTCCGCGCAAGGCGGCTTGCTTATTCTCCCTTTCATGCTATAATATTAAAGAACGCATTTATACGGTATCATCCGTATCAACGCCCGCACGGGCCCATGCGATAAGGAGGACGACCCATGCTAACCCAAAAGGATCTGCGTCCGCTCATTCCCCTGGTGGCCATTTGCCTCATCGCGGCCATTCTTCTGGCGGCCTGCAACCTGGTGACCCGCGGCCCCATCAAAGCCAACGCTGATCTAGCCGCGCAGCAAACCCGCACGCGCCTGCTGGCCGACGCGACCAGTTTTGAGGAAATGGAGCTCAAGGAAGGCAGCGGGCTGGATAGCTGCTTTGAGGGCTTGGACGCCAACGGCGATCTGGTTGGTTATGTGGCCGCCATTACCGTCAACGGCTATGGCGGCGCCGTGGAAGTGACGGTTGGCCTGGACGCCGAGGGCGTCATCATGGGCGTCAACGTTGGCGGCGAGGACTTCAACGAAACCGCTGGCTTGGGCGCGCTGGCCAAGGAGCCGGAATTTACCGACCAGTACGCCGGCAAGACCGTTCCCCTGCGCATCATCAAGGGCAACGAGGCCAAGGGCGACGATACCATTGACGCCATCTCCGGCGCCACCATTACCTCCACCGCCGTCAACGGCGGCGTGAACCTCGTAGGCAAATATATTTCCGACCTCAGCGGCGGCGGATCGGCCAATACCGCCAGCGTGCAGGGCTTTGGCGGCCCCGTGGCCGTAACCCTGACCCTGGATGACGCCGGCGCCATCGAAACCATCGTCATCGGCGACGACTTCTTTAACGAAACCGAGGGCTACGGCGCCCGCGCTTTGGAGGAATCCTTCCAAAGCCAGTTCATCGGCTTGACGCCGCCGCTTGAGCTTTCGGATATTGACGCGCTTAGCGGAGCCACCGTTACCTCCACGGCTGTGGTGAACGCCATCAATACCGTGTATGGTCAGCTGACGGGAGCGATTGAGGTTTCTTCGTCCAATGTGGAAGAACCGTTGGACGAGGAAACGCCTGCCGCGCAGGAAGACGAAACGCCTGCCGCGCAAGGCGATTCCTACACCGCCAGCGCGCAGGGGTATGCCGGCCCCGTGGCCGTGACCCTGACCCTGGACGGCGACACCATTACCGCCATTTCCATCGGCGACGACAGCTTTGCCGAGACGGACGGCCTGGGCGCCAAGGCCCTGGAAGCCGAATTCCAGGAGCAGTTCATCGGCTTGGCCCTCCCCGTCACCGCCGACGACATCACGCCCATTTCCGGCGCGACTGTCACCACCACCGCCATCCTCAGCGCCATCGAGGAAATTTACGCTCAGCTGAATTAACGCATTCCCCTTGTTTTCGGGCTGCGGCAACGCAGCCCGTTTTTGTATGCTTTCCCCTCTTGCCTTGGGCGGCCCGAACTGCTATAATAATTCGTACAAATGTTCGCACAATGTGCGCGTCAGCGTCAATGACACGCAGAAGGGAGCTTTCCCATGAACCTCGATCAGCTGATCCCGCTTTTGAAAAACGATCGGGATTTTATGTCCTGCGTTAGCCATTGGCGCACGCTGCCCGCGACGGAAGGCCGCTACGAGCCGTTGCCCGCGGACATGGACGAGCGTCTGCGGCGCGTGCTGCGCCAACGCGGAATTCACCGGCTGTATTCGCACCAGGCGCAATGCTGGAAGCTGGCCAAGGAAAGCCGGGATTACGTTGTGGTAACGCCCACAGCCAGCGGCAAAACCCTATGCTATAACCTGCCCGTGGTCAGCGCCATCCTGAAAAACGAGGAGTCGCGCGCGCTTTACCTTTTCCCCACCAAGGCGCTCTCCGCCGACCAGGTCAGCGGTTTGTACGCCATGATTGAGGCGCTGGGCGTCAACATCAAAGCCTATACCTACGACGGCGATACCCAGGGCGCCGCCCGCAAAGCCATCCGGCAGGCCGGTCACATCGTGGTGACCAATCCCGACATGCTTCACGCCAACATCCTCCCCCACCATACCAAGTGGGTCAAGCTTTTTGAAAACCTGCAATACATCGTCGTGGACGAGATTCACACCTATCGCGGCGTGTTCGGCAGTCATTTGGCCAATGTGCTTCGCCGCCTGCTCAGGCTATGCGCGTTTTACGGCAGTCATCCCCGGTTCATCCTGTGCAGCGCCACCGTCGCCAATCCCGGTGAGCTGGCTGGCCAGCTCACCGGACGGCCTGTGACGGCGGTCACCGAAAACGGGGCGCCCATGGGCGAACGGCATTTCGTGTTCTACAACCCGCCTGTGGTCAACCGGCAGCTCGGCATCCGCCGCGGCGTGGTGGGCGAGGTCAAGCGCATTGCCGAAAATCTGCTCAAAAACGAAGTGTCCACCATCGTCTTTACCAAGAGCCGCGTCCAGGTGGAGGTGATTACACGGCACCTTAAAAACTGCGCGCC
Source organism: Candidatus Limiplasma stercoravium (assembly GCA_018715175.1). Taxonomy (GTDB): domain Bacteria; phylum Bacillota; class Clostridia; order Christensenellales; family Aristaeellaceae; genus Limiplasma; species Limiplasma stercoravium. Next base: position 51,873 of record DVME01000083.1, on the reverse strand, counting down.
CGCCGCCCTTGGCAGTACCGGGCGGGTTCGCGGCTATCGCGGCGGTTACTTGCCCTCCGAGCGGCGCGACATTGAGCACGGCTTGCGCGATGGCAGCGTGAACATGGTGGTCTCCACCAACGCGCTGGAATTGGGCATTGACATCGGCGCGCTTTCCGCCTGCGTGCTCTGCGGGTATCCGGGCACCATCGCCAGCACCTGGCAGCAGGCCGGCCGTGCCGGGCGGCGTAAGGAAACCGCGCTGACCATCATGGTGGCTTCCTCCGCGCCGCTGGATCAATACATCATCGAGCATCCGGATTACTTTTTTTCCGCCTCGCCCGAGCACGCGCTCGTCCAGCCCAACAACCTCTATATCCTGCTTTCGCACATCAAGTGCTCCGCCTATGAGCTGCCCTTTGACGAGGACGAGCGGTTTGGCGACGTGACGGATACCTCGCAGTTTCTAGAATACCTGGCCGAAAACAACATCCTGCGCCATCTGGACGGCAAGTATTATTGGATGGAGGAGGAGCTCCCTTCCGCGGAAATCAGCCTTCGCAGCGCCCGCACGGAAAACTTTGTCATCGTGGACGTGACGGATGCGGCGCATCACCGCGTCATCGGTGAGATGGACCGCTACACCGTGCCCATGCTCTTGCATGAAAACGCCATTTACCTTCACGACGCGCGCATGTATCAAGTGGAAAAGCTGGATTTGGATCATTGCAAGGCCTTTATCCGCGCCACGGACGTGGACTACTACACCGACGCGGATCTCAACGTCAGCCTGCACATTCTCGACGACCTGGAACAAAAGCAGCTTTCCAACGGCTCCACGCTGACTTTGGGCGAGCTTCGGGTGAGCACCATCGTCAAAATGTTCAAAAAGTTTAAGCTTGATACCAACGAGCCTGTTGGCTTTGGAGAAGTGCGCCTGCCCCAGACCGACCTGCACACCGTGGGCATGTGGTGGACGCTGCCCGACGCCATGGCTCAGCGATATACGCGCGAGCAGCTTCAGGGCGGGCTTTTGGGCGTTTCGCATCTGTTGTCCATCGTCGCGCCGCTGTACCTGATGTGCTCTCCCAAGGACATCTGCGTGGTATATCAGGTGAAGGCGCCCATCACGGACAAGCCCACCATTTTTCTCTACGATTCCTTCCCGGGCGGCATCGGCCTGAGCGAGAAGGCGTATCAGATGCAAGAGCTGTTGCTGGAGCACGCGCTGAGCATCGTGGAGGGCTGCGCCTGCGAAGAAGGCTGCCCCAGCTGCGTCGGCCCCGTGGCTGAGGTCGGTTCAACCGGCAAGGCGGATGCCCGCGCGCTCTTAAAGGAGCTGTTGACTTGATGAGCCTGCTCAACAAGCTGCGCATGCTGGACGCGCAAGCCGCGCGGCCGGCGCCTGCCACGCCCGTGCCGGCAAAGGCGCTATACCACGGCAGTTCGTCTGTGCCGCTGAGCACCTTTTGCGACCGGCGCCATGCCACGCCCGAGGTGCTGGCCAGCGCATTTGGCCTGCCCCAGGCGCCGCGCCTGGGGCCCGAAGACGTGCTTTTCTTGGATACGGAAACCACCGGTCTGTCCGGCGGCGTCGGAACGGTGGCCTTTTTGGTGGGGCTGGGATACTTTACGCCGCAGGGATTTACGGTTGAGCAATTTTTGATGCACGACTACCCGCAGGAGCCGGAGCTGCTTTCACGCGTGAGCGCCATTCTCCGCCGCTATCCCGCGCTTTGCACCTTTAACGGCCGCACGTTCGACGTGCCGCTGCTGGAGGCGCGCCTTACCATGAACCGCCTGCCTCGGCAATGCTTTCCCCCGCTCCATCTGGACGTTTTGTTTCCGTCGCGCAGGTTGTGGAAGCTCAGGCTCAAAAGCTGCACCCTGGGCAACCTGGAAGAGCGTTTGCTCCATATCAGCCGCGAAGACGATCTCCCGGGCGCGCAGGTGCCCGCGCTTTATTTTCAATACCTCAAAGACGGCGATTTTGCGCCCTTGGAGCGCGTGCTGGAGCACAACCGCCAGGACATTGTAAGCCTGGCTCAATTGTTTTACTTTTTATGCTATCAGGTGAACCGCCCGGAGGCCATCGCCCACGGCGAGGATCTCCTTTCGCTGGCGCGCGCCATGGAAAAGCGCGGCTATCTGCCCAAAGCCATGAAGTGCTACCGCCTTTGCGCCAAGGGCGCTACCCGCGCGCCTGCCTACAACGCTCTGGCCCAAAACGCGAAACGGCAAGGCAACGTGCAGGCCGCCGTGCGGCTCTATCAGGCCATGGCCCGGCGAGGCGACGATCCGGTAGAAGCCTACGAAGCCTTGGCCAAGCTTTATGAGCACCGCCTCAGCGATCCCGGCCAGGCGCTCCATTACACGCGCCAGGCGCTTCTGCTGCTTTCCGAGCCGGGGCTTTTTCGCTCCGAGGCTGTACAAAACAGGCAAATTGCGTTACAATACCGCTATGCTCGTTTGCGGCGCCGGCTCTCCTCCGCGCCCAAGCGATGACGCCTGAGAAGGAGGAACCACCATATGGGCATTATGACCACCATCAAGGCGCGGCAGGCTGCCATGGCCCAAAGCAAGGGCGATACCCAAACCGCCATGAAACTCTACGAGCAGGCCGTCAGCCAGGGCCTCAAGGACGTGCGGCTTATCCTGAGCTACAGCGTGCTTCTCATTCGAGACGGACAATATCAAAAAGCGCGGGATCTGCTGGTCGGCATTCAAAAGTATCCCATGTCCGAGGCCAACAAGCGCCAGCTGTTTGTAAATTACGCTTCGTGCGTGTACAAAATGGGCGAGCTTGACAAGGGCATTCAGCTCCTGGAGCGGCTGCACCAAAAGCAGCCCTGCGGTCTGGTCTATGAAACCCTGGGTTACCTGTACGTGGAAGCCGGCGATTTAGACAAAGCCCTCGCCTTCAACCTGGAAGCCTGCGAATACGACGAGGACGACAGCATTTGTCAGGACAATCTCGCCCAGACGTACTACCGGCTGGCCGGCGACAAGGAAAAGGCCAAAGCCTGTTTTGACAAGGCGCACGAACTTAAACCCAGCCAAATTGACACGTTGTATTTCCTGGCGCAGTACGACTTGGAAGCCGGCGACACAAACGCCGCGCGCGAAAAGCTGGAAACCGCGATGGAAGGACGCTTCTCGCCGCTGAATTATGCGACGCGCGATATGGTAAAAGCGCTGCTGGACACCCTGTGATGTTCGTTTGGCCCGCCTGAAGGAGGCGGGCTTTTCGTTGTCAAATTCGCTGCAAATGTGAATATTTTGTTTCAATAGTACTTGATTTTTTTCACAATTGGTTCTACAATGTAAATATCATGCGGCATTCCCGCAAACGCCGCAAACCCTACCGGAAAGGAAGACTTCCATGGCTAAGCGCATACTCCTGGTGGATGACGAGCCCCTCATTGTGAAGGGCCTGCGGTATACGCTGGAGCAGGACGGCTACGAAACCGACTCCGCCGCCGACGGCGAGGAGGCGCTCACAAAATTTTTCTCCGGCAATTATGATTTTATTTTGCTGGACGTAATGCTTCCCAAAGTGGACGGCATTACTGTTTGCCAGCGCATTCGGGAGCATTCCAACGTGCCCATCATCATGCTGACGGCCAAGGGCGAACAAATCGACAAAATCCTTGGGCTGGAATACGGCGCGGACGACTACATGACCAAGCCCTTCAACATTTTGGAGGTTAAGGCGCGCATCAAAACCATTATGCGCCGCGCTTCCGGCAGCGTGCACAACGACAGCCGCAAAACCATCCGCGTGCACGACATGGAAATCAATCCTGTCAACCGTACCGTCACCCTGGCCGGCAAGGAGGTTCGCCTCACCGCCAAGGAGTTTGACCTCTTGCAGGTGTTCGTCAACAACCGGGGCAAGGTTTTCAGCCGCGAAAGCCTTTTGGAAACCGTGTGGAAATACGACTACGCGGGCGACGACCGCACCGTGGACGTGCATATCCGCAGGCTGAGGGAAAAGATTGAGCGCAACCCTGCCCAGCCGGAGTTCATTTGCACCAAGTGGGGAGTGGGCTACTATTTCACCGATAAGGATTAACAACCCTTTCACCTCCATCCGCTGGAAAATACTGCTCGCCTTCCTGCTCATTGTGGGAGTCAGCTACTATGCCGTAGCCACCTCGCTCATCGGGCTGGTGGGCGATTATTTATTTGACGACCGCATGCGCCAAGACCGGGCGACATCCGACCAGCTGGCGGTGGAAATCGCGCCGCTTTTTGTTCAGGCGCAAAGCCGGCAGCTCCAGGAGCGGCTGGAAACCGCCGGCGGCGAGCTGGGCGCGCGGCTGATGGTCACAGATCTCAGCGGCAAAGTGCAGTCCGACAGCTTTTCAGAGCTGAACGGCTCGCGCATGGCGCTGCCAGAGGTCATCAGCATTCTGGCTCTGGGCCAAACGGCGGACTACGGCGTGCACGCGCTCTCCGACGGAGAAAACGCCCTGGGCTTTTTAAGCTTTCTACGGCCCTATGACCCGACCGTCGAATGGGTGGCGTACTGCACTTCCGCCCTCACCGTAGGCGGCCAAACCGTGGGCGTGCTGATTTATTCGTCGTCCATTCGAGACATGATGCAAAGCCTGTTCAGCCTTCAGGATCAGATGATCATGTATTTCCTGATCGCAGCAGCAGCCGCCCTCGTGATCGCGCTGGTTTTCTCCCGCGTGATCACGAGGCCCATCGTTTCCTTGACGCGCGGCATTCAGCGCATGGGCCGAGGCGATTTTTCCGTGCGGGTCGCGGTGCGCGGCAGCGGCGAAATGCGCCGCCTGTCCGAAACCTTTAACACCATGTCCGAAAAGCTGGAAATGCTGGACAAGAGCCGCAACCAGTTCGTCTCCAACGCCAGTCACGAGCTCAAAACCCCTCTGGCAACCATGAAAATCCTTCTGGAAAGCATCATCTATCAGCCTGAGATGGACGCCGACATGCGCACCGAATTCCTCAGCGACATCAACAAGGAAATCGACCGCCTCAACCTGATTATCAGCGACCTGCTGACGCTGGTGAGCATGGATTCCAAAACCATGCGCCTCAACCGCACTACCTTCAGCCTCTCGCAGGTCGTTACCGATACCGCGCACCGCCTCAGCTTAGTGGCTGAAAAGCGGCGCCAGGAAATCAAACTGCAGCTTAACGACAAGTGCGAAATGTATGCCGACTGCCCCAAACTGACCCAGGTGGTTTACAACCTGATGGAAAACGCACTCAAGTACACCCAGGAAGGCGGCACGGTGCGCGTGCGCCTCATCCGCTCGGGCCGAGACGCTATTTTGACCGTGAGCGACAACGGCCCGGGCATCCCCAAAGAAGACCAGTCGCACATCTTCGACCGGTTCTATCGGGTGGACAAAGCGCGCGGCCGCGAAACCGGCGGCACGGGCCTGGGGTTGAGCATTGTGCATCAAATGGTGCTCATGCACGGCGGCACGGTGTCCGTGGACAGCGAGGAAGGCAACGGCTCCACCTTTACGGTGGAACTGCCGATCCACCAAGGCTGAGGAGGGAGCGGCATGAAGCGAGCGTTATTGATTGCGTGCCTGGCCTGCGCGTTAACGCTGGCCTGCGCTTGCGCGCCTGCCGACTTTTTGAGATCCGACGTGCAAGAGGCGCTGCCGCCGGTCTCGGCCGCGCAAGGCAACGCGGACGTGCTGACGGCCACGCTGTACTTTCCCTACCTGGATTCCGGTATGCTCACGGCGGAAAGCCGAATGCTCGTCGTCTCGCGCGACGAAAGCGCGGAAGCCGTGCTCATTCAGGCGCTGCTGGACGGGCCGGGCGCGGCCAGCCCGGATCTGGAGCGGCTTTTCGAGCAGGATGTCAAGCTCATGGGGGTTCGGTCTCAGGAAGATTTGCTGTATGTCACCTTTTCTTCCGAGCTGCTTGAACAGCCTCAGAGCGGCGCCGCGCAAGCGCAGCAAAGCCGCACCCTGGCCCTGGAAGCGGTGGTGGCCAGCGTGACGGAGTGCTTTGACTATACGGCGGTGCAGTTTATGATATCCGGTTCCCAGGGCGACACGCGCCTGGATTATGGCTATCTGTCCACAGGGCTTTCCGGCCCCAGCGATCCCTTCACGCGCAACGAAAGCCTCCTGCTTACGCCGCACAATACCGCCGGGGCGCTGATGGCCGCCTGGCAAACGCGCGATTTTGACGCGCTGTATGCCTTTACGTACAACCGGCCTCTCTACGAGGCCTTTCTGAGCGGATTGAACCCCTGCCTGTCGCTGACCAGCTACAACGTCAGCCCCGGCAGCGTCAGCCCGGACGGACGGCAGGCGGTGGTGACCCTGACGCTTACCGTCTCCGACGAAAGCGGTTCTCGCTTACTGGATGCCTATCCGCTGCGTCTCAAGCGCGACAGCGGCGTTTGGAAAGCCGACTATGAGGCCCTACAAGCCTTGATGAGCCGTTGAGGAAAGGAGCGTGCCGCCATGACCCATTCGCGCCGCGTCTTTGCCGCGCTTCTGATGGTCTGCCTAACGCTAAGCGGCTGTGCCAGCGGCGGCGTTCCAGATGCGTCGCAAACGCCGGATGCCACCCTGCCGCCGGCTACCGTCGGCTTTGTCGCGCCCATTGGCGACGCCTCGCTGGAATACACGGCCGACGCAACCCTCTACCTGCCCCGTCACGACGGCGCCCGCCTGGTGGCCGTCAACACGCAAGTGGCGTTTTCGCTGGCGCGGCCGCATGCCGAAAGCCTGGTTCGCGCGCTGCTCAGCTATCCGGGCGACGGCGTGGCCAGTCAGGTGGGCGGAAGCGTGCGCCTGACGCTCTATGGCGTCAATCCCGTGGAGGTCAGCCGCAATGTGGCCACCGTCAACCTGGGCGCCACCGCCTTGCAGCTGGATCGCGCATCCCTGTACCTGGCGTGCCAGGCCATCGCCAATACGCTGACCGAGCTGTCCGGTATCCACTACGTGAACGTATTGGTGGTGGATAAGCCCGTGGGTCTGGACATCGGCAACTCGCTGCCCATGGGCCTGCTGGGGCGCTATAATGGCAACGACGTCAACGCCGTCTATGAACAGCTTCTTTCCCGCCGCGTCTCCACCGGTGAAAACCCGAAGGAAAAGGCGCTTTCGGCCAATGTCGCCCTCTACTTCCCCCTGCCTGGTCAAAGCGGCGTCATGAGCGAGGCGCGGGCGGTTTCGTTTGGCAGCCAAGCGCTGGAGGATATGGTGATCGCCTTGCTCCGCGAGCTCGCCGAGGGGCCGCAGGAGGACATTGTCTCCCCGGCGCTTCCTCTGCTGGCAGATCTTTTGGCTTCACAACCCGTGCTGGACAACACCGGCACCGCAGGCGGAGACGTGCTTTCGCTGGATTTTACCTACAACTTGGATGAAATGCTGGAAGCTCACGGCCTAAACCGCGCGGAAGGCATGGCCTCGCTTTGCTATACGCTGTGTTCCTTTTTTCCGAACCTGGCCGGTATCCGGGTCAGCATCGGCGGCGAAGAAATCACCTCCGTAAGCTCCGGCGGCGAGGAATGGACGTTTTCCGACGGGGTGCTCACCCGCGCCGATTTTGCCCACATGCTCATGGACGAGTGTGTGCTGTACTACGCCGACGCCGCCACCGGCCGCTTGACGCAGACCCGGCAGGCGGCGCCCTACTCCCAAAAAACCAGTCCTCGCGCCTTGCTGCCCCTTCTGTCCCAGGGGCCCCAGGAGGAGGCCCTGGCCGCCGTTATGCCCGAAGGCTGCCTGCAAAGCACGGACATCCTGGGTTTGGCGCTCACGGAAGGGACGCTGTTGGTCAACCTCTCCCCCGCCTTCCTCAACATCGATCTCAGCGCGTATGACGAGCGGCTTTTTGCCTATGCCATCGTCAACACCTTATGCGCCGACGAAAAGGTCGCCAGCGTCTGTTTCTTTGTCTCTGGCAGTCAATTCGACGGATTTGGCGGGGACATCTATTGGCGCGGGTTGTTCTATCCCATGCATCTCTAAGCGCTCATTCCAACAGATCGCTTTGCAGGCGCCTGAGCAGTTCCTCCAAGCGCTTGCGGTCAAGGCGGTAATAGATGCGGTTGTCCTGCGCGTCATACTGAACCAGGCGCAGGGACAGCAGCGCGGCCATGTGGTGGGAGATGGTCGCGGCCGACAGCTTGAGCTTTTGCGCCAGCTGCGCGCCGTAGCACGGGCCTTGGCGAAGGGCCAGGAGGATGTCGAACTTGCTTTTATCGCTGAGCAGCTTGAGCGCCAGGTTTCGCTCGGCGTCCGTGATCGCTTCCAAATGCGGGCTTTGAAAATCCCAAAAGCTCAATCCGATGGACAGCAGGCCCATCAGTCCTCCCGGCAGGAAGGCCGACGGATCCTGCCCCTTGAGCCATACCCGAACGCCGGTGAAGTCGCTCAGCGACGGACGAACGCAAAGGTCGTGCGGCCATTGCTTGAGCAGCGGTATGCTGGCGCTGATCTTTTCCATCAGCTCAGACCCTTCGCGGCACGCTAAGCGGGCTTTCTCGTCCCAGCGCTGCAGGATGGGCTGCCATTCGGCGCGGGCTGATTGCAGCAGCGCCAGCATCCGGCGCACCGCGTCCAGCGCCGTGGAAAACGCCGTTTGGTAGGCGGCAAAGACGCTCAGAACGTGGCATTTGTCCTCCGGGCGAAGGCCGGTTTCTTCCTTCATAACGGCTTGGACGAACGCTTCCATGCTCAATTCCTCGTCGCCCGCCTGGGTGTTGAGCCAGTCGTCGTCCTGTAGGCATACGCGCGCAAAATACGCCCGAATCCGTCCAGGCGTCGTGCCGGCGACTGCTTGCTCTATCTTTTCCAGCGCGACGCCGTTGGAAAAGGTGAGCGCAAACAGCAAGCTGGAGGCCGTCGGCCTGCCGTTTTCCATGCCGTGATCCGGCTTGAACCATTCGCGCTCCTGGGCTGTTAGGCGCGCTTCGCGGCGCAGGCGTTCCAGGATGCGTTGCACATCCTTGCAGCTTTTGCGCCTTTCGCGGTCGAGCGCCAGGTTCGAAGCTTCCCGATCGGTTTGCTCGCCCAGGATTCGGCTGCCTTCGGGGTTGCTGAAATCCTCCAGCAGCAGCGCCGCCTCGCGCACCTCGTCAATCTGCGGTTGATAAAGGATCTTCACAGGGCGCCTCCTTTTCGTTTGGCTGGGTTTGGAGCATTGCGTCCAGCTTCCGCGCGGACTGGATTTGAGGCAAAATCAGCATGGCAACGGCGCTGAGGACGCCCGCGACGCCGAAGACCCCCAATACCGGTAAAAAGCTTACCAGCCCACCGGTCAGCAGGGACGCCACCGGAACCGACAACGAGGTCATCGCATTGAAAAGGGACGCCATGCGCGAAAGGTACGCCTCCTCAATGACGCGAAAGAACAGCACGTTAATCATCAGCGAAAACAGCGACAGCGCAAAGGCCTGCGCCAGACCCAAGGCCAGCAGCCCGGCATATTGGAGCCATAAGAAGCCTGGCAGGAGGCTTAACAAGCAGCCCCAAAAATACGCCCCTGCGAAAGCGCCCAGGCAGCCGCCCAGCGCGCGGCGCAGCGTTAACCGGCCTTTGAGCAGCGGATAGACCACCGAGCCGATCAGCATGCCCGCGGAGGTGCCCACGCCCAGCACCGACAGCGCATAAGCGTCCAAGCGAAGCGTATCGGCCACATACGCCGTCTGCAACTGGCTAAAAGGCGCGATCAGGACGCTGAGCAGCACGCCCGACAGACTGAGAAACACCAGCGTATCGTGGGTTTTGAAGTACGCAAAACCGTCCGTCAAGCGGCGCAGGTAGCCGGGTTCCTCGCCGGCGCTCGTTTCCGACGAGGACTTGAGATGCAGGAATCCCACCAGCAGCGTGGAAAACACAAACAGCGTCCCATCCGCCACCAGCGCGCCTCCGCCGCCCAGCACGCCCAGCACCACGCCGGCCAGTCCCGCGCCGATCAGCTGCGCCGCCTGGTAGACCGTGGTGCGCAGCGCCAGGGCCGTATCCAGTTTATCCTGCGGCAGCAGCTTGGGGATGCAGGCCATGTATGCCGGATCTGCAAACGACTCGCTGACCGACATCAGAAAGGTGGTTACCAGCAGCAGGGGCCCCGTGAGTCGCCCCAGGCTCATCACTATGCCGGTCAGCAGCACCAGCCCGGCGCGAACGAAGCCCGTGACCATCATCACGCGCTTTTTGTCCATACGTTCCACCAGCGGCGCCACCAAAGGCGTAATCACCACCGTCGGGATGGCGTTCACGCCGGCGATGACCGTCAGCCACACCGCAGAGCCGGTTATTTGATAGGCAATCCAGCTATAGGCCATCGCGTCGATGGAATCGCCCAGGCGCCCCAGCAACCCCGATGCCAGGTAAAACCAGTAGTTTCGCTCGCCGCGAAGCTCGGCATACGCCTTCCACGATGATTTCACGCACATCAAACCTCCTTGTATGACGATATTCTAACATTATGTTAGACATATGTCAACAAGAATATTTGATGAATGTCTAATATCAGCTGCCCGTGTACGGATAGGTATAACGCACGATGAGCCACGGCTTGCTGTCGTACAGGCCAAAGACGTCGGCGTAAAGGTCGTAGCTTTTGCCCACCTCCCAGGTGGTCTTGGAGGCGTTCTCCACATAGATCAGCAAGGGAGAATCGGTAAGGGAGACGTCAAAAAACGCGCGCTGTGGCTTGGTGGTCTCCACGGAGGTCACGGTGCCCTTGCACACATAGATTTGGGAATTGCGCACACGGGTTTCCAGGTTGTCCATCAGGCTGGTGTAGTCCTTGTTGATGTCCCAGGCCTTGCGGGAGTAGACGTCGATATTGGGCACGTAATAAACCACGTGTTCTACGCGGGTGGTTTCGCGGCCGGGATAATCCGCCGTGATGATGACGGTGTTATTGCCGATTTTATCGAACTTGGCGATAAAGCTAAAACTGCCGTCGGTATCGGTGTTGGTGATGTCCAAGTCCGAATACGGAGAGAGCACCTTGATGACGGCGCCGGGCAAGGTGGTTCCGCGGATGGTCATGGTGCCGTCGCCGCTGGTGGACGTGCTGGAGGTCTCGCTGGCCAGATCCAGCGGGATTGACTGCCGGGCGCGGTAAAGGGTCACGGTGATGCTGTTGGCGCGGCAGTACTGGCTTTGCACCTCAATGGTATAATTGTTTTCGCCGATGGGCTGCACGGTGGCGTTATAGTTGACCGAGCCATCCTCGCTATCCACCAGGTCGCTGCAATCCTCGCCGTTGATGAACACGCTGCTGCCCACGGTAACGGAAAACGAAATGTCGTACATCGCGGTGCTGACCTCTTGGTAGAGGTTATCGGGCGTGTTGATTTCGATGGGCGACAGCGGAATGTCGATTTCGTAGCTGATGGCGCCCAGGGGCGTTTGCTTGCCGGAATCGGAGGTCACATACGGGGTGAGGGTAACGGTCATGGTATCCTGCAAATAGTCCTCATATTCGTCGTACCAAATGTGGTCGAGGATATCAAAGGTGGCCACGCCGCCTGTGACGATGGCCGACGTGCGCAGCTCGCGGATGGTGATGCGCTGGCCTTCCTCGCCGGGGATGGTGATGGTATGGGCCGCTACGTCCTGGCGGATGGTGGGAATCACCGTGGCCTTCAGCGCCTGTTCTTCCTCCTGAGGCCATAGAAGCGGAAAAACGTAGGCATAGGCGGCCCAGCCGACGGCCGCCACCAACGCCAAAACCACCAGGACATGGAGCGCCCGCCGCGCGCTATGGCGCCGGGGACGGCGGATGCGCGCATAGGATGAGGAATGCATGCGCATGGCGTTTTCGGGATCAGATCCGTCCACGCCCATATAGGCGCCGGCATCCTGAAAGCCGTCGTAGACGTTTTCGCTTTCGTCGGGCAGCTTGATATCCACCAGGCGCCGCGTTTCGCCAGGGGAAAAGGCTTCGTCGGTTCCCGGGTCGGTATAGCGGTACTGAGAGGGAACCACGCGCCGGGCGCCGGGCCTGACGTCGCCCTGTTCGACCATCTCGGGGGCGACGGGGCGCAGCGTGGCGGAGGGATCGTCGTAGGCGGAAAAGAAGGTGCTGCGGTTGCTGGTGGTGCGCACCGTGCGGCCGGACGGCGCCATGCCGCGCCGGGCCGCCTCCTGACGAAGCATGCGCTGCTTTTCCTCGCCGCGGATTTTGCGGGTTTTCAGATCCGCCATTTCCCGCGCCAAGCGCTCCCGCGGATCCACGGTTGTTTCCGCCTCGCCGCTGTCATCGACATGGATGTAGCTTTTCTCGCCCGAACGGTCATCCAGTTCCATTTGCCAAACGGGAACGCCGTCCTTGCCGTAGGCGTCGTCCGGCAAGGCCTCGCCGCAATATATACAATGCGGCAGGCTGGCGCTGTTCCATTTTCCGCAATGGGGGCATTTCATGTGCGAAACCTCCTTTGGGCGGAAACGTTCACCCAATGTTTCGATGCAGCGGCAGCCCGTTCCTGCCGCCAAACGCCGGACGCCAAAGTGTTACACGTCCGCCAAGCCGCTGAGAATCAAATAGCGCTCCTGCCATTGCATATAGGCGTTAAGCACCGCCGCCACCGCCATATCCTCATCCGTCTCTTGGGGATGGTCGGACAGCCAGGCGTCGTAAATGTACTCGAACGCCTCGTCGTCGTCGTACGCGCCGGGCCCTTGCAGGCCGTCCTCGTCCAGCACGCCGGTCAGCCGCATGAAGTGCAGGTCGTAGGTGATGAAATCGTCCACAATCTCCTCCAGCCGGTTGGCCAGGGATCGAAAAGGGCGTTTGTCCATATGGCGAAGTATGTATTGCTTTGCGCTTTGCGCGTCAAATCCCTGCATGGCCCGCCTCCTTGCAATGCCTCAAAATGCCAAAGGAGCGCCCCGCATGTATGGGCGCTCCATGGGTTTGCGTTTGTGTCACACGCGCTTGGCTTCCTTGATCTTGGCCGCCTTGCCCTGCAAGGAGCGCAGGTAGTACAGCTTCGCGCGGCGAACCTGGCCGCGGCGGATCACTTCGATATGGTCCACGCGGGGCGAATGCAGCGGGAAAGTGCGTTCCACGCCGATGCCGTAGGATACGCGGCGAACGGTGAACGTTTCGCGCACGCTGCCGTTGCGACGGGCAATCACGGTGCCTTCAAACGCCTGCAGGCGCTCGCGGCTGCCTTCAACCACCTTCACGAAAACGCGAACGGTGTCGCCGATGTTGAACTGGGGCAAATCGGCGCGGAGCTGAGCCTTTTCGATGGAACGAATGATTTCACTCATTTCAATGGCCTCCTTCCTTCGTAGACGTTCGTACCCGCAAGCCCTGCGGCTCGGGAAGAGGACCGCCCGTTATGTCACAAGGAGCATTATACCACGAACCGCGGCCGACATGCAAGGGTTTTCTCGCGTTTTTTTGCGCGGAATCCGCTTCAAAAATGTTACGCATTCGTTGCACACCTTTTGTAGAGTATACGCTGTTTTGGCGTTCATTTGGTCGATATTTCCGTGTGAACATATTCCAATTCGTCATGCATCTGTCACTTTTATTTCACAAATCAGTACCCGGCGTGTTTACAAAGAGACAGGATGTGATATAATAATGGGGCGTCCGCGAATCCGCGCGCGTTTTCCCATGCCTACGCGAGGAGATGAAGCATGAACACCAACCGCACGAAATATGCCTGGACGCCCACCTACGGCATGAACAAAAAGAGTTTGTTCAAAAAGGCGTCTCAGCCTTCCGCGCCTCAAGCGCCGGACTTTACCAAGGCGCCTGACGCCACGGCTTCCTTGGCTTCGCAGCCGGCCATTCCCATGCAGCCTTCGGCCTTTGGCCAGTCTGCCTTCGGCCAGCAGGCCGCCGCTCCCGCGTCGCCCTATTTTGCGCCAAACGCTTCCCAGGTCATGCCTCAGCCGGCGGCGCAGGTTCCTTTTGCGGCGCCCAGCTTTATTCAGCCAGGAGCTCCGCGCACCGCGACGCCTATGCCCCCGCCCTTGGCCAACAGCGCTCCAAACATGAACCCTATGGGCACGTATTCTCCCCGCGCGCAGGGCTTTGTACCCACCGTGGAACGGCATCCTGCCGCGCCTGTGGTGCAGTCCGCGCCCTTCCAGTCCTCCGCGCAGCCCTTTCAGCCCGCACAGCCGCCTTTTCAGGCCACACAGCAGCCGCCTTTTGCGCAGCCGTCGGCCTATGCGCCTTTGAACGCCGCTTATGTCAACACCCAAAAGCCGCCCGTGCAGGCTGAAACGCCTGCCGCGCCGCCGCAGCAGCCCAAAGCCGCCGCCCCGTCGCCCGTATCGGTGGACAAGTTATGGTCCGCGTTCCTTTTCGTTCTTCTTCCCCTATTGCTGATTCCCTGCCTGTTCCTGGACACCACGGTCAACGTGGTGCGCTACGTTTTCCTGGGACTCACCGTATGCGCTTTGGGCGGTATGTGGTACCGCCAAATGTACACCCCCGGCTCCCGGCTCATCATCAGCGTGGTTTTTGTCGCGCTATGCGTGGCGGTATTCGCCATGACCATGCAAGGCAGCCGCGATGTTCAGCAAACGGGCAGCCCATCTTTGGATCAGAGCTCGCAGAGTTCGCCACAGTCCGTCAACGAAGCCGTAATGCCTGACGTTTCGGCCTCTGTATCGCCGACGCCTTCTCCCACGCCTGCCGGCCCTTCTGTGGCGCAACAGCGGTTGGAGCTGTTTATGAACCTGTGGAAGGTGAACAACACAGCCGAAATGGTCAGCCTTGTCCAGCCCAGCTGGAGAAGTGCTCAGAGCGACGCTTCGGTCGCGCTGTTTACCGTGCTGGCCAACCGTACGCCGGAGGATTTCACCATTGAGGAAATCACCGGTACGGACGCCGACAACAGCCGCACCGTTACCATGACCGCCACCATCAACAAAAACACCGGCAAGGATCCCTCCAAATACCGCTTTATGGTGCTGATGGTCAAAGAGGGCGGCGAATGGTACGTGGATCCCAATTCCCTTTCCTCCAACGAGTCCGTACAGGACGAGGAGGAGAACGTGGTCAACAACAATTTCGTCGGCCTGGACGAGATGACCCCGCCGCCGCGCACCACCGTAAGTCCCGCGCCGCCTGCCAGCACCGTGCTGTACTACAACCCGGACGGCGGTTCCTACTACCATCTTGATCCCTATTGCTCCAGCGTTCGTGAAGAATACCTGCCCCTGCAAGGCACCTTCTCCTATAGCGAGCTGGAGAGCTACCAAGGCAGACTGCAACCTTGCCTAAGCTGCGGCGCCCCCATTACGCCGCTGAGCTCTGAAGAATAAGGAAAGGATTTCTACGTTGGAAAAAACCAATGTCATGCGCTTGCTGGACGCGCGTGGAATCGCCTATGTTCCTCATCGCTACGACGCAGGCGATCCGCCGCCCAGCGGCATGGAGGTGGCGCGCATGCTGGGGCGAGATCCGGCAAGCGTGTTCAAAACGCTGGTGACCACCGGCGCTTCAGGACAGCATTACGTGTTTGTCATCCCGGTGTGCGAGGAGCTGTCCCTGAAAAAAGCTGCGGCGGCCGTTGGAGAAAAGAGCGTGGAAATGCTCAAAAGCCGGGAGCTTTTGCCGCTAACCGGCTACGTTCATGGAGGCTGCTCGCCCATGGGCATGAAAAAGCCGTTTCCCACCGTCGTGGACGAAACGGCGCAGCTGGCCGACACAATGCTCATGAGCGCCGGAAAAGTGGGGTATCAGGTGGAAATGTCGCTTGAAAGCTTGTCCCATGCCGTGCGTGTCACCCTGGCGGACGTAACCGCTTAATCCACGGGACGCCGGCATGCTCGTCATCATGAAGAAGAACAGTCTAACGCGGGCCGCTTTAAGCGCCCGCGTTAGACTGTCAAAAAACGATTCATGAGGTTTGGAGGGCCGCAGCCCTCCGAGCTGCCTTGCGCAGCAAGGTTTCCTGACGGCGCGCCGGGGAAAGCCGCTTTTGGGGAACGTTAGTTATTATACGTATAGGCCATGACCACGCCGCCCATGTTGTCCAGGCTGGCTTGGTATTCGCTGGCCGGGTTGGGCACGGGCAAATCCATGGTGGTCACGCCGTCGGCAACCTTGATGCGCACAATTTCATACTTGAGCGCGTTGTTTTCGTAGATGCAAATGTGCGGATACTTGATGAGGAATTCGATGTATTCCTCCAGGCAGAGGTTCATCATCCGCATGGCGGCGGCATGCGCCTTGCCCACATAGCGGTACATGTTCAGGGTGGCGGTAATGCCGGTTTTATAGCTCTTATCCTCCCAGGAGCTATTGGGGAAGTCCTTGGTGGGGAAGCGGAAGATGAAGCCGTACTTCCAGCAGTTCTCCGTCATCCAGGCGCCCTGCGCGCTTTCCGCCTGGAACAGCTGGTTATTGAGCTCCGCGTTGTCGCGCTGGTAAACGTCCAAGCGGACGGTCATTCCGGTTTGGTAATCGCTGGTGCCGGGGGCGTTGACGCCCTTTTTGGCTTCCTCATAGAGCAAGTCGCCGCTGTAACGGGTGCTGAGCTTTTCGAGCTCGTTGTTGAACAAGACTTCCTGCTGGGCGTAGGAGCGGTAGCCTTCCTGAACCAGATAGTAGTCCAGCCCTTCCTCCCGGGCAGCTTGGATGGCTTCATAAAGCGCGTTATAGGCCACGGGGAAAAGCGACACGGTGCTGTCCGCCACCTGGATGTCATAGTTGCTCGTCACGCCCACGCTGATGAGCCCATCCTCGGAAAAATCCGAGGGCATGGGATGCCAGGCATTGACCAGGAGCAGCCCGCCATTGATGAGGGAGGAGCGATCCAAGGTGATGGTGCTGGTGTTTTCCAAGCCGGAGGTGCTTTCGTCGACCACGCGCCAGGACGAACCGCCCAGCTCGGCTTCCCAATACTGGTTGTCCTTGGCGGTCAGTTCGCCGGTGTCCGGGTCCAGGGCGGCGTTGGCGTTCTCGCGCAGGGCGTTCATCTTGGCGTTGAACTCCACCTCGGCCTCCTCGTTTTGCTGGGCGATGGCGTCGCGCGTAGCGTTATAGTCGTTGGTAATGGCCAAGGTGCACAGGTAGAATACGCCGATGCCTACGACCAGCGCAACCACCAGCACGCCCGCGGTGCGCGCCAGCAGCTCAAAGGGATCCCTCTTCCTTTTGTGAACCTTTTTGTTGGCATTGATACGCATACCGTTCCACCTCTTTTTTGCGCCCTTGGCGCTTCGTTAGGAGAGCAGGCGTCCGATCGCCTCGTAGAGATGCTCTAGCTCTTGGGCGTTGCTGTAACAAAGCGTAATCCGCCCCTTTTTCTCGTTGCCTGCCAGGACGATTCTCAGCCCCAGCGCCTCGCGCATGGCGTCCTGAAGGGCGATCAGCTCGGGGCTGAGAGAGGCCGGCGGCGCGTCCTTTTGGGCGGCGGGCGTCTGCCTGGCCATCTCTTCCAGTTTGCGCACGCTATAAGCATGCAATACGCATTGATGGGCCAATTCCAGCTGCCGCGTTTCGCTGTCCAATCCGGCCAGCACGCGCGCGTGTCCGGCGCTGAGATCCCCGGAGATCACCATCTCCAAAATGGGCTTGGGCAAGGAGAGCAGGCGCAGGGCATTGGCGATGGCCGGCCGGCTGCGGCCCAGCTTTTGGGCGGTCTGCTCCTGGGTATAGCCATATTCCTGCATGAGGCTTCGGATGGCGTTGGCCTCCTCAACGGGGTTGAGATCCTGACGTTGCAGGTTTTCAATGAGGGCGGCTTCCATCTGCTGGGCGGTGGTGAGGCTGCGAACGATGCAGGGCACGGTTTCCAGCCCGGCCAGGCGGCAAGCGCGATAGCGGCGTTCGCCGGCGACGATGCGGTAGCGCATGCCGTCCTCCACCACCAATATGGGCGACAGCACGCCCGCCTCGCGGATGCTCTGCGCCAGCTGCTCCAGCGCTTCCTGATCGAAATGGCGCCGGGGTTGCGCGGTGTTGGGGTCGATATCGTCAATGGCGATCTCGCGCACCACCGTCTCCAACGTCCCGTCGTCCTGCGGCAAAAGCACGTCCAGGCCCCTGCCAAGTCCCCCGCGTTTCATTCACACCGACTCCTTACGCTTGATACAACGATCGACCCTTCCTACCGGTTGCGTGCGAGAAATTCCCTGGCAAGCTGCCGGTAGCTCTCGGCGCCGATGCTGCGCGGGTCATACTGATGAATGGGCTTTCCGTGGCTGGGCGCCTCGCCCAAACGCACATTGCGCGGAATGGCGGTGGAAAACACCTTGCCCTTGAAATGCTTTTTGACCGAGTCCACCACCTGCAATCCCAGGTTGGTGCGTCCGTCCAGCATCGTCAGCAGCACGCCCTCGATGTCCAAGCCGGGGTTAAACACGCGCTTAACGCGGGTGATGGTGTTCATCAGGCTGGTCACGCCTTCCAGGGCGTAATACTCGCACTGGATGGGAATGAGCACGCGCTGAGCGGCGGTCAGCGCGTTGAGCGTCAGCAGGCCCAGGGACGGCGGACAGTCGATCATTAAAAAGTCGTACTGATCTTGCACGCCCATGAGTACCTGCCGCAAGCGGTATTCGCGGCGCTCCAGGTCCACCAGTTCCAATTCGGCCCCGGCCAGGCGGATATCCGCCGGGGCAAGCCACAGGCCGCAGGTGGGGCGAATGCAATCGGCAAGCTCCGCCCGGCCCATGAGCGCTTCGTAAATGGAGCGCTCGCCCGGCGTAACGCCCAGGCCGCTGCTGCTGTTGCCCTGCGGATCCAAATCGACCAGCAGCACGCGCTTGCCCGCCTCCGCCAGGCATGCGGAAAGGTTCACGGCCGTCGTGGTTTTGCCCACGCCGCCCTTTTGGTTGGTTATGGCGATCGTCTTGCCCATCCGTTCATCCTCTTATCCTGCCCTTTTGCGCGGCTTCGGACAGAAACCATTGTACCTGTTTGAAGCGCAAAAGTAAAGCGTATCTTAGAACACCAACGAGACCTCGGCATCCCCGTCCTCGCCGTACTCGTCCAGAACGTAGCTCATCGGCGGCGCGCTCTGCTTGGCGAATTCGTAGGCAATCTGCTCGTCGACATTGCCGCCGGCGCCCTCAAACTGCGCGATGGCGAACAGCGCTTCGCTGTTGAACTGTTCCAGGGTGATGCCTTTGTCGGTAATGTACCATGCGGCATCCCGGCCTACATAGCGGAAATGCCACGGCTCAAAGCTGGCGCCCATCGAAGCCGGGGCGTTCTCGCCGTAGCGCAGGATAAAGCCGAACTGCGTGCAGTTTTCCTTCATCCATTGGGCTTCGGGCGTCCATTGGAAGTCCTGGGTCATGGTGGCGCGGGCGGCGTAGTCGGCGTTGAGGATATCCGCGCAAAGGCCGGTCTGGTGCTCGCTGGCGCCCGGCTTGGCCACCTCGCCGTTATCGACGTTATTGTTGCGCGCCAAGTAGTTGGCGTAGGCGGTGGCCTGCGTGCCGTAGCTGAGGTAGCCGCTCTTGAGGTAAAGGGTCATGCCTTCCTCAAAGGTTGCCTCTTCCTGATTTCCGCTTTCCGTGGTATAGGTGTAGCTCGTAATCTGTTTGGCGGCGTTGAACATATCCACCAGGGCCTCGGCCGCCGTCTCGTCCATATAGACGGCGGTGGCGTTAGCGCGCTTGACGTCGGTGACCTTGACCAGGTTTTCCGGCTCGTAGTCCGCGTCCAGAAGGTTGTCGTTGTTGACCAGCTGAAGCGCGCTGGAATTCAGCGTTGTCAAGGAGACTTCAAAGGTCCACGCCACCTCCGGCACGCTGATTTCCTCCTGGGCCAGCGCCGCGGAGATGCAAAGGCAGAGGACAAGCGCCAGAATACCGCACGTCAGCTTTTTCATGGGAGCACCTCATTTGTATCTTGATGAATCAGGAAGTCGTAAACCTGTAGCTTGTAGTCGGTCATATAGGTTTCCATGGGCTCCTGGGAGGCGTAAATGGCCGCCGCGTGCTCGCGTCCCACATAGCGCACATGCCAGGGCTCGTAGCTGTAGCCGGTGATTTCCTCATAGCCCTCAAGGTAGCGCACGATAAAGCCAAACCGGTGCGCGTTTTGGTACACCCATTGGCCTTCCTCCGTCTCGGCGAAGCGCTCGGTGAGGCTGGAGCTGCCGTTCTTGGACACGTCCATCGCCAAGCCCAGCTGATGCTCGCTGGTGCCTGCCCGGGCCACCAGCTCGTCCGCCTTCTCCTCGCTGCCCGTGGTGGCTACCTTGCGTTGGTAGATGGTCGCCTGCTTGGAGTAGCTGCGATATCCGCTGACCACGGAAAGGCGCACCCCATCCTCCTTGGCGGCCTCAAACATCTCCTCCAGCGCCGTGGCCGCGTCGTCGCGCATGCTTTGGTTCATGCCGTTGGCCACCACTTCGCGCACCGGCGGCACATACAGCTCGCTCACCGCGTTTTGCCGGTTGATCAAAAACAGCGTACCGTCGATATCTTTATCGGGCAGGGCGGCATCCATGCTGCCTCCCAGCAGGGTGGCGGAAGCCGCCACCACGGAAATGAGTTTTTCCAGCAGCAAGCTACATCACGACCTTTCAGTTCATTGTATCATTTTTGTAATACTTTAGCAACTATTTTCTTTCATTCCTTGAGCAAAACAGCGCCTTGGCGAAGGGCGAAGGATATGTCTTTGGTCTTGAGGCATATGCGCACCCGAACGCCGTCGTCGGCGTGACGCTGTTGCAGCACGCTGCCCAGGCCGCGCAAGCGGTTGAGCAGGCCATAGCTGGCAAAGGGAATCAGCAAAAGCACCTCCTGCGCGTCCTGGTTGAGCGCGCTTTCGATGGCCTCCAAAAGCGCGTCCACGTTTTCGCCCGTGCGCGCGCTGATGGCCAATCCCTGGGAATCGGCGCCCGGCGAAAGCAAATCCGCCTTGTTGGTCACCTCGATTCGCTTGCTCTGGGTTGCGCCCAGGCTGTCCAGCACCTCCAGCACCGTCTGCCTGTGACAAGCGGCCTCTGGGTCGGCGCCGTCGGAGACGATGACGAGCACGTCGGCCAGCTTTGCCTCCTCCAGCGTAGCGCGGAACGCCTTGATCAGCTCATGGGGCAGCTTGCGAATGAATCCCACCGTGTCCACCAAAAGCGCCTTGGCGCCGCGGGGAAGCGTGACGGGCCGGCTGACGCTGTCCAGCGTGGCAAAAAGCTGGTTCTCTACATAGACGTCCGAGCCGGTCAAAAAGTTGAACAGCGTCGATTTTCCCGCGTTGGTATAACCCACCAGCGCCACCACCGGCACGCCGCCGCGCTCGCGGCTTTGCCGTCGAAGCCCGCGCTGGCGCTCGACCTGCTCCAGCTCGCGCGTGAGGTCGTTGAGGCGTTCGCGGATGCGGCGGCGGCTGACTTCCAGCTTGCTTTCGCCGGGGCCGCGCGTGCCGATGCCGCCCGCCAGACGGCTCAGCACCAAGCCCTGTCCCAGCAGGCGCTGGCTGCGGTAGTTAAGCTGCGCGATCTCCACTTGCAGCTTGCCCTCGCGCGTGTTGGCGCGCGCGGCAAAAATGTCCAAAATCAGCGTTGTGCGGTCGACGACCTTTACCCGCAGAAGCTCCTCGAGGTTCTTTTGCATCACCCCGGTGAGTTCCTCGTCGAAGATAACCACATCCGCCTGGGCAACCTGACAGCGCAGCGAAAGTTCCTCCGCTTTGCCCTTGCCCACGCAATAGGCCGTGTCCGGCTTGGGGCGCTTTTGCAGCACGCGCAGCACCGTGTCCGCGCCGGCCGTTCGCGCCAGCTCCTCCAGCTCGTCCAGGGAGGTCTCGCTTTCAATGCCCACCAATACCGCGCGTTCGCGCGCGGGCGCGGTATTGGGCAAGGCGGACAGATACGCCTCGTCCGTCTCGCGGATGGTGCGCATCCATTCCTCCTGGGGGATCCGGCGGGCGCTGATGAGCTCGGTCATGCGCACGCCGTCCCCGCCCGGCTCCAAAAACGCGCATTGGGCGCTGGTGGGCCGGCCGTCGGCGCTGACGCCCACGGCGCACATGGCGTCAAAGCGCATGCTCAGAAGGGCGCTGACATCCACGTCGCTCAGTTCGCCGCTGCTGGACGGGTGGGTATGAACGCAGCGGATCAGGCTGAGGCGGCGGTCGCTTCGGCGCAGGCGCAAATCCGGCAGGTCGATGCTGTCGGCCTTGCCGATGAAGATATCGGCAATTTCGCCGTAGCGGGTGATGTAGAGGGCCACCTCGCGGTTGATGGATGCGCAATAGCCGCAGAGACTTTCCAGCAAGTCCTGCGGCATAAAGTCATCGGGTGCAACGACCGCTTCGTACATGGCGCACATCTGCTCCAGCACGCTTTTGCGGACGCCCTCGGTATTGCCGTGAATCTGGGGCATGTTACTTCCTTCCGGCGCCTCCGGGCGCCTGGTGATCTTGGCCGCGCGTCAGGCGCGGGCAGCGCTGTTTCAGGGAGATTTTTCTCGGCGCCAATGGGTTTTTCCTCCTGCGAGAAAAGGAAAATCGCCTCATGGAGAGGTTTAGCGAGCGCGGCGCAAATCCTGCACGATGGAGACGATGAGCGCAACGACGCGCTCAACCTCCTCCAGCGTGTTTTCGTCGGAGAGGCTCAGGCGCAGGCTGGCGCGGGCTTCGTCGGGCGTCAGCCCCATGGCCAAAAGCACGTGCGAAGGCTCCGGGCTTCCGCTGGCGCAGGCCGAGCCGCTGGAGGCGGCGACGCCTTCCAAATCCAGGCGCATCAGCAGCGCTTCGCCCTGGACGCCCTCGGCGGAGAGGTTGACGTTTCCCGGCAGGCGAAGGGTCGCATGGCCGTTGAGCCTCACCCCGGGCAAGGCGGATTGCACGCCTTGGACGAGCCTGCGGCTCAAGGCGCTCACCTGCCGGTTATGGATCGGCCAGTCCCGCGCGGCGCATTCCATGGCAACGCCCAAGCCCACGATGGCGGGCACGTTTTCCGTTCCGGCTCGCCGTCCGTGCTCCTGCTCGCCGCCCAAAATCAGGTTTCGCAGGCGGACGCCCTTGCGCACGTACAGCGCGCCCACGCCCTTGGGCCCATGCAGCTTATGCCCCGACAGGCTGAGCAAATCCACGTTGAGCGCCTCTACGTCCACGGGAATCTCGCCCACGGCCTGTACCGCGTCGGTGTGAAAGCACACGCCGGCGTCCCGCGCGATGCGCCCGATATCAGCGATGGGCTGTAGGACGCCGGTTTCGTTATTGGCCGTCATAACGGAAATCAGCACCGTATCGTCCCGAATGGCCTTTTGCACGTCCGAAGGATCCACCAGGCAATCCCCGTTCACCGGCAGGCGGGTAATCCGCCAGCCGCAGCGTTCCAACTCGGCGCAGGTTTGCAGCACGGCCGGATGCTCGATTTGGGTGGTCACCACGTGGCGGCCCTTGTCCTGCAAAGCCTCGCAGACGCCGCGAATGGCCCAGTTATCGCTTTCGGTGCCGCCGGATGTGAAAAAGATTTCCCGCGCGTCGGCGTTCAACGCGGCCGCGGTTTGCCGGCGGGCATCCTCGACCGCGCGCCGTGCCTCGCGTCCGAAGCGATGGATGGCGCTGGGATTGCCTATGCGCTCCGTCCAATAGGGCAGCATGGCTTGTACCACCTCAGGCCGCAGGGCCGTGGTTGCCGCGTTATCCATGTAAATGCGTGGCTGGGGCATGCGTAGTCGCTCTCGCTTTCGTCGATGATTTCCATTCAGTCCCAGGGCACCAGCGCCGGGCGAATATGTCCGTCCTGGATGCAGATTTCCGCATAGGCGTAACGGCTGAGGCGCGGCAAGGACACGGCGCCCGGATTGATAAAGTAAATGCCATATTCCGCCTCCAGCGCGCTTTGATGCGTATGGCCAAACAAGGCCACCTGCGCCTCGCGTTCGCGCGCCGCATACATCAAACGTTCCAAACCGTATTTTACCTGCCATTGATGTCCATGACAGGCATAAAACACAACGCCGTCCACACGAAACACCAGCTCCGACGGCACATGAAAGCTGAAATCGTTATTCCCCCGCACGGTCATGCATTGAATACCGCGCCGCGTCAGCGCCGGCTCCAGCGCCTGAAAATCCCGCAGGCCGTCGCCCAAAAACGCCACGACGTCCACCTTCCCGCGCTTGAGCGCCAGGTCGACGGCCTGTTGCAGACCACTGCTCAAGCCATGCGAATCAGCCAGGGCGATGACGCGCTTCATGTTCTCACCCTCCGCATCACAGCAGCTCATCGAGCATTTCCCGCAGCTTCTCCACCGCCCTCGCGCGATGGCTGACCTCGTTTTTTCTGCGCTCGCTCATCTGCGCAAAGGTCTGGCCGTTTTCGTACAAAAACAGCGGATCGTAGCCAAAGCCGCCCTCGCCCCGAGGAGAATCAAGCAGCGTGCCGGGGCATTCGCCCCGGCATACGCGCGTGCGTTCGCCGGGAAGCGCCAGCGCCATAGCGCACACAAAGCGGCAGGAACGGTCGGAAACGCCCTGCATGCGCTCCAGCACAAGCGCGTTGTTGGCGCCGTCGCGCCCATGTTCGCCCGCATACCGCGCGCTTCTGACGCCCGGCTCGCCGCCCAGCGCGTCCACGCAAAGGCCGCTGTCGTCCGCGATGGCCGGAAGTCCCGTGGCGCGCGAAACGGCCTGCGCCTTCAGAATCGCGTTTTCCTCAAAGGTCTCGCCCGTCTCCTCCACTTCCCCCAAAAAGCCGGCGTCGCGCATGGAAATGAGCCGGACCGTGCCGCTCAGCAGGTTCGACAATTCCCGCAGCTTGTCCGCGTTGCCGGTCGCCACGGCCACCGTTGGCAGCGGCAGCAACAGGGGCGCGGCAATCGCCTCGCGCTGGCGGCGCATGAGCGCGCGCACGCCGCAGCGCGCCATGTCCGTCATCTGGAGCAATTCCGCCTGCGTAAACGCGCGGCCTTCCCCCGTGCCCTGGCATTCGATGAAGCCGCCCCGCTCGTTGAGAACGAAGTTCATATCCGCCTGGGCCGCGGAGTCCTCGGCGTAGCACAAGTCCAGCATGGGTACGCCGTCCACCACGCCCGCGCTGATGGCCGCCACCTGCGACACGATGGGATTTTGCAACAGCAAACCCTGACGCATTAGCTTGTCCACCGCCAACGCCAACGCCACATACGCGCCCGTGATGGAAGCCGTGCGGGTGCCGCCGTCGGCCTGCAAAACGTCGCAGTCCAGGGTGATGGTACGCTCGCCCAGGAGGGACAAATCCACCGCCTGGCGAAGCGAGCGGCCGATCAGCCGCTGAATTTCCACCCCGCGGCCGTCTTTTTTCAGGCCGTCGCGCTGCTTGCGCCGGCCGGTGGACGCAGGCAGCATGGCGTACTCCGCCGTCACCCAGCCGCGCCCTTCGCCGCGCAGGAAGGGCGGCACTCCCTCCTCTACGCTGGCGGTGCAGATGACGCGGGTTTTGCCCACGCGAATGAGGCAGCTTCCGTCCGCCGTTTCCACAAAACCGGGAAGAATTTCACAGGTGCGCGCCTGATGCGGCGCGCGGCCATCCATGCGCTTCATGCTGTCGGCTCCTTTATCCGTCGTACATGGCAAAACGGCGCCCGGCCAACGCCCGGCGCCTTGCCTGCCTTCCTTGGCATGATACCATTCCCCAGCGCAAATGTAAAGGGTCAGTCCAGCTCCACAACGCCCGGATACTGCGCCAAAACCTCTTCTTCGGCGTTGATGAAGGTGGACTGGGTTTCCGGCGCGAAGTCGATTTTTTCGCCCTCGACCTGCACCTCCACCTTTTTGACCCCCGGGAACTGCGAACAGGTAAAGAGAATCGCGCGCACAGCCTGCCGCCCGCCGTCCTCGCCGTCCAGGGCGGCCTTGAATTCCTTGGAAAAATTCACGGTCACGACGCCGTCTTTAAGGGTCACGGATTTCACGCCGCAATCCTCAGGCAGAGCGCGTTCCAGGCCGCTGTCGTCCTTGGGGCCCTTGGCCAGCTCCAGCACGGCGGTGCTGACATCGGCGGTGCTGAACACCGCGCGCGTTACCGGCACCAGCAGACGTCCCGTTTGCGACGGGAAATACAGCTGCACCAGCCCGGCGTCTTCCTCAAAGGTTGCGACGCTTTCCAGGTTCAGGTTTCCGCCGGCAAAGACGCCGCTGACATCGGTTCCGTAGGTCAGACGGCTGCGCTTTTGGCCGTCGAACTCCAGGGTCACTTCCTCCACGGTGGAAAAGCAGGCGAGCGTATTGGTGATGGCGTCCACCATGAGCGCTTCCTCCGCCGCTGACGTGCAGGACAGCGCCTCCTTGCTGACGTTGACGTTGGCGCGGCCGTTGGCAATGTCGATGTCAAAGGTGGTGCCCTCCGGGATCACCGTGCGCAAGCCCAGCCGCGCCGCCTGCATGTCGTTCTCCGCGCTTTTGACCATCAGGCCCAGGGTCGCCTTGGCGATGCCCTCGGTTTTTTCCACCTGGCGCGTCACAGGCACGAGATAGCCGTCGCCATCCTGATAAAAGACCACGGTGGAGACGGTCTCCACAAGCGGATCGGCCACGGTTTGCTCAATGGGGATTTCCGTTTGGTTGACCAGCACCTGCGAGGTGGTCTGATCGCCTCCGCGCAGCGCCAGCACCACCACCAGCGCGGCCGCGCACAATATAAGGATGCGCTCGATATCGGCCCGTTTGATTTTCATTCTATCCACTCCTCCGCAGTCGATTGCACTCACACTCTATGTCCCGCCGGGCGCATACATGACTGCGTTGCGCTTTTTTTCGCGATATGCTATGATGCCTAAAGCCGCATGCGCGGCCACACGCCTGTTGGGGAGGATGCACGCCATGCCCATGGATGGTTTTACCCTTTCGTTTCTGGAGCGCGAACTGCGCCGGCAGCTCGTGGGCGGCCGCGTGGACCGGCTGGCGCAGCCCGAACGCGACGCCGTGGTGCTGACCGTGCGCGCCACGGCCACCCATCGGCTGCTCCTGAGCGCCAATCCCAGCCAGGCTCGCGCCCAGCTGACCCGACAGACCTATGAAAACCCGGCCGAACCGCCCATGTTTTGCATGCTCATGCGCAAGCACCTGGGCGGCGCGCGGATCAGCGATATCCGACAAATCGCGGGAGACCGCATTTTGACGCTGGTGTTCGACTGCTTGGACGAAATGGGCGACCCGGTTCAGAAAACGCTGACTTTGGAACTTATGGGCCGCCATAGCAATTTGATTTTAACGGACGAGCGCGGCACGATCCTTGACGCCATCCGTCATGTCAACGCCGAGATGAGCCGCGTGCGCACCGTGCTGCCGGGCGGGGTGTACCGCCTGCCGCCTCAGCCGGACAAGCTCGCCCCGGACGAGCTTACCGCCTCGGCGATTGAGCAACGCCTGGCGCCGCTTTCGTCCCTGACGCTCCCCAAGGCGCTGGCAACCTGCGTTTCGGGCATGGCGGCGGTATGCGCCCGGGAGGTCTGTCTTCAAGTGGGCGCCGACCCCGACGTCCCTCTTTCCGCCCTTGCGCTGGACGCCCTCGCGCCTCGGCTTGCGGGTTTTTTCGCGCAAGCGCCTTCCATGGCCGCGCCCGTAGTGCTCTACGACGACGCGGGCCAGGCGCTGGATTTCTTTGCGTTTCCGTATGCAAGCTATCAGGGCGCGCCGCAAAAACCCATGCCGTCCCTGAGCGAAGCCATGGACGCCTTTTACCTGGGCCGCGATTTGCGCCTGCGCATGCAGCAGCGCGGCGCCGGCCTGCAAAAGCACATCAAAAGCGCCCTGGAACGCACCGAAAAAAAGAAGGCCATCATGCTTGACACCCTGCGCCAGAGCGACCGCACCGTGCAAAACCGCGTCTTTGGAGACCTGCTGACCGCCCACCTCTACGAGTTGCCCAAAGGCGCGGCCAGCGTCACGCTGCCAAACGACTACGAGCCCGGCTCGCCGGAGGTGGTCATTCCCCTTTCGCCCATGCTCACGCCTTCGCAAAACGCGCAAAGCTACTATAAGAAATACCGCAAATCCCGCCTGGCGGAGCAGTACGCCCGCCAACAACTCACGGGAATCGAGCGTGATTTGACGATCCTGGAAAGCGCGCTGGACGACCTGGAAAAGTGCCAGACCAACGCCGACCTATCCGAAATCCGCCAAGCGCTGACCGAAAGCGGCTTCCTGCGCCCGGACGCTTCAGGGCGCAAGGCCAAAAAACCGGCCCAGGGCAAGCCCTACCGCTTTGTTTCCGAAACCGGCGTGATGATCGAAGTCGGAAAGAATTCGCTGCAAAACGACCGGCTTACCCTGCATGCGCGCGGCAACGAGACCTGGCTGCATGCGCAGAACCTTCCCGGCTCGCACGTCATCATCCGTACCGAGGAAGAGCCGGACGACGCGACGCTGCTTTTGGCCGGCAAGCTGGCCGCCTATTTCAGCAAGGGCCGCCAGCATCCCCAGCTCGCGGTGGATTACACGCGCCGCAAATACGTCAAAAAAGCGCCCAACGCGCCCGCTGGATTCGTGACCTATACCCACTTCAAAACCCTGATCATCGGCCTAAGCCCGCAGGACATGGCGGCCCTTCAGCGCCTGTCGCAATCCTGAGGGGAAAGGAGGACAGCGCATGCTCATCCGCATTGCCGGCGTGGAGGACGCGCAGGCGATCAACCGCATTTTCAGCCACTACATCCGCCATTCGTTGGCGACTTTCAACGAGTTTCCCCGCACCGACGCCCAGCGCGCCGAGGAAATCGCCGGGCTTTTGGCATCCTATCCTTATCTGGTGGCGCAGGACGAATCCGGGGAGCTGATGGGTTTTGCCTGTGCCGAACCTGTGCGCGCGCAAAGCGGTTATCGCTATTGCGTGGAGCTGACCATCTACCTTTCCCCTTGCGCCCCGAAGCGCTGCGGCGTGGGCAGCGCGCTGTACGGATCGCTTTTGCCCATGCTGCGCGCGCAAGGCTATTGCGTAGCCTACGCCGTCATCAGCGGCGTCAACGGCGAAAGCCTGCGCTTTCACGAGCGGATGGGATTTTCGTTTCTGGCGCGCTTTGAAAAAAGCGGCTACAAAAACGGTCAATGGCTGGACACCGTTTGGATGCAAAAAGACCTGGCGCCCCGGCGCGACCGCATGCCGCCGCCCGTTCCCTTCGCCTTGTTTCGACAAAAAATGCCGTGCCACGCATGGGAGCCTGGCTCCCTGGCATGGCGCGGCACGGATGAGGCGCAAAGCCCTTAACGCGCGCGGGATAGCGCGGTTTGCACCAAGGCCCGAAACAGCGGATGCGGCTTGCCGGGCCTGCTGACGTATTCGGGGTGGTAGATCACCGCCGCATAAAAGGGGTGTCCCTCCAGTACGAACGCCTCGGGATATCCGGCGTCCAAGCTGGTGCCCGCCAAGCGCAAACCCTTTTCCTCCAAGGCGCTCACATAGCGGGGATCCACCTCGTAGCGGTTGGAATGCCGTTCCATGACCTCCTCGGCGCCGTAAACGCCGCGCAAAGGCGTATCCAGGAGTTTGACGCCGCTTTGCCCCATGCGGGTGGCCTGGCGGCTGTCGTTTTGGCAGACGCGGTTTTCCGGCACGCGCACCACGGCGTGCGCCGCGCCGGGATCCACCTCGGCGCTGTTGGCGTCGCTCAGGCCCAAAAGCCCGCGCGCGGCTTCGGCTACGGCCAGCTGCATGCCAAACCCGATGCCCAAAAAGGGCGTCCCGCTCAAGCGGGCGTAACGCGCGGCCGCCATGATGCCCTCGGCGCCACGGTCGCCAAAGCCGCCGGGCGCGACGACCGCATCGCAGCGCTTGAGGGCTTCCTCCAAGGCCGGATCCTCGGCGTCCACCGTGACGATGGTTGCCTGCGCGCCGCAATGGATGGCGGCATGGCGGATGGCCTCGCACACGGACAGGTGCGCGTCGGCCGCCGCGGTATACTTGCTCACCAGCGCCACGCGCAGCGGCGTTTGCGCCTCGCGCGCGCTTTTGACAAACGCTTTCCAGGCTTCCAAATCCGGCGCGCAGTCCGTCAGGCGCAGCTCCGAAAGCACCACGCGGGCCAGCCCTTCCTTTTCAAAAACCAAGGGCAGGTCGTAAAGCGTTCCCACGTCCATGTCCTGGATAACGTTGCTGGTTTTGACGTTGCAAAACAGGGCGATCTTGTCCTTGGCGTCGCCGGACATGGGCACTTCCGTGCGGCAGATGATGACATCGGGCTGGATTCCCACCGAGCGCAGGGACTTGACGCTGTTTTGCGTGGGCTTGGTTTTGAGTTCGCCGGCGGTGGCGATGTAGGGCATGAGGGTGAGGTGCAGGTAGCAGCAGTCGCTGGGATGGTCGCACTCCAGGCGCATTTGCCGGATGGCCTCCAAGTAGACCGACGCCTCCATGTCCCCCACCGTGCCGCCGATTTCCACAATGCTGATGTCCGCGCCCGAGCGCTCGGCCACGTCGCGGATATGGCGCTTGATCTCGTTGGTCACGTGCGGGATGGCCTGGATGGTGCAGCCGCGGTATTCTCCGCGCAGCTCGCGCTCCAGAATCTGACGGTGAATCTTGCCGGTGGTGCAGCAGCTTTCGCCCGCCAGGGTTACATCCACCAAGCGCTCAAAATTGCCCAAATCCAAATCCACGGCGTGCCCGTCCTCCGTGACGAAGGACTCGCCATGCTCCAGAGGGCTGAGGAAGCCCGGCTCGGCGTTGTAGTACAAATCCAGCTTTTGCATGCCCACCCGATAGCCCCGCGCCTTGAGCAGGCAGCCCAGGGACGCAGCGGTAACGCCCTTGCCCAGAGACGAGGTGACACCGCCGGTGATGAATACGTATTTCATAACGGCATCGGCTCCTTTTGCGTAGTCGCCCCATGATTGTACAAACACGGGGACCGGCTGTCAACCCTCAATGGCCAGGGTAACCACCGACGGGCGTTCGCAGACGTCGCCTTGCGCAAGGCGCAAAAACGGCAGTTGGGTATCCTGCGCCCCGGCAAGGGAGAGGTACGCCTCCAGGCCGGCGATGGGCATCTGAGGATCAAAGGCCGTACGGTAATGCATGGGCACAGTAACCGTCGGACGCAAAAGGCGGCGAACCTCCTCGGCCGTGGCCGCGTCGATGGTGTAGTAGCCGCCCACGGGCAAAAGCAACACGTCCAGCTTGCCGATGCGCCGCGCCTGCTCCGCCGTGGGCACATGGCCCAGATCGCCCGCGTGCCCTATGCGAAGGCCCTCCGCCTCGACGATGAAAAACACGTTGGGGCCGCGCTGCGCCCCGCCCTGCGCGTCGTGCCAAGTAGCCACGCCTGTGACCTTCGCGCCGTGGCCGATGTCGTGTTCGCCGGCCTGATCCACCCGTTGCGCTTCCGGCGCGACGCATTCGACGCCGTCGTGGTCGTGATGATGGTGGCTGATCAGGCAGGCGTCCGCCTGTACCAGCCGCCGCGGATAGCCGTAAAACTCGCCGTAGGGATCCATGGCGATGACCGCGCCGTTTTCCAGCGAAAGCGTAAAAAAGGAATGGCCAAGGTAGGTAAGAATCATACTTCATCCGTCCTTTCGATTTCTTGGAGCCATGCGGCCAGCACCCGGCCGGCCGCATGCGCCACAGGCCGTCCCTGGCGCAAGCGCAGCGCCGTTTCCTCGCGCAGCAGGCGCGCGACATCCTCCATGCCCTGCGGCCCCGCCTTGAGCACGCGCCGCAGCGGGCCCAGCGGCTGCGCGCTCAGCTCGCATGGATGGGCCAGCAGCACGCGGCACAGCGCATAGGCGCCGTGCACAGCATCGCAAGCGGGAAGCGGCGGAGGAACCAGCGGCAGGCCGGCCGTCTCGCTGTCCCAGCGCTCGGGGGTGAAGTCCAGCCGCCACAAGCGGCTGCGCCCGTCCAGGACGCATGCGACGCCCAGCGCCGTCAACGCAGGCGGTGCCTGCGGCGTTATCGCAAGGCGGGGCGCGTCGCTGACCCACAGCGCGCCGTCGTCCCGGCAGACGCGCAGAAAGCATCCGCCGCCGCAAACGGCCTTGAGCTCAAGCCACAGCCGCGCCTGCGCCGCGCAAAGATCAATCATCGCCTTTGCGCACCAAGCGCAGTTCCATCTCATGCATAGCGGCGAACTGTCCGTTGAGGTCCATCTGATAGCCAAGCGCCACGTCGCCCCCGTCGGGCCCCAGCTCATAGCGCAGGCGCGTGCAATATACGGCCAAATCCATATCCCCGTATGGCGTATGATAAACGCCCTCGTAACGGAAGCCCTTGCGAAACACCAGGGTCGTTTCATAAGCGCCGCCGCGCAGCACCGTGATGCCATCATCCTGGGCGATAAGCACCACGGGCTGAGGCGGGAGGCTTTCGTCCAGGGTTTCCTGGTAGGTCAATACCGCCCGGTTCTTTTCCAGCGAAAGCTCGCCGGAGGTCAGCATCATCATCGGTTCTTCCGAACCGCTGTCCCTGTAGGCGTTGGCGCGGATGGACAGAATCACAGGTATGGTCTGCATGAAATGCTCGCGCCCCCTTACAGGTTTGTCCAAAACCTGCTATACTGGCACTACTATACCATATTGAAAGGGTGGGTTGCAATGCTTTGCCTACAAGCGCCGGCAAAGATCAACTGGACGCTGGACATTCTTGGCGTGCGGCCCGACGGCTATCACCTGCTGGAGATGCTGATGCAAAGCGTGGATCTGTGCGACACGCTGTGCCTTTGGGAAGCGGACGAGCTAACGCTGGAGGGCAGCGCGCAAAGCGCTGCCGGTCAAGGCGAAGCCATGGCGTCCCAGCCCGTGCGCTTTGACGAGCGCAACCTGGTTTATCGCGCGGCGCAAGCCCTGCTTGCCCACACGGGAAAACGCCTGGGCGCGCGCATGCAGCTGACAAAGCGCATTCCCTCCGGCGCGGGTTTGGGCGGCGGAAGCGCGGATGCGGCGGCGGCGCTGGTGGGGCTCAACGCCCTGTGGAAGCTCGGCCTCAGCCGCGAAGCCCTGCTGGACATAGGCCTGCGCCTGGGCGCGGACGTGCCTTTCCTGCTCACGGGTGGCCTGGCGCGGGTCAGCGGCATTGGCGAACGGATGATTTCGCTTTCGCCCGCGCCGGAGATTTGGCTGGTGATAACGCAGCCCTGCGCGGGGCTGAGCACGGCGGAGGTGTTTGCGGCTTATGATGCCGGCGGGCCCTTGGGTTTACGCCCGGACAACGACGCGGCCCAAGCCGCGCTGCTTACGGGCGATCTGCTCTCGCTGGGCCGCGCCATGGGCAACGTGCTCGAGCCCGTCAGCCGCCGCGCCCGTCCCGCCATTTCCGAGGCCGTCGGCGCGCTGGAGCGCGAAGGAGCCGTGCGCGCCATGATGACGGGAAGCGGTTCGGCGGTTTTCGGCGTTTTTGAAAGCCGCGCCCTCGCCCTTCGCGCCCAGGCCGCCTTGCCTTGGCCCGCCGTGCTTGCGCGCACGCTCCCTTGCAATCCCTTTTCAAAGGGGTTATAATGTAAAATGTATGGATTTGCGCCTTTGCGTCCATCGAAATGAACAAAGAAAGAAGGGCTGCGCATGAACAACCCGACCTTTACCATCACCATGAAAAGCGGCGGTCAGATGACTGGCGAGCTGTATCCCGACATTGCGCCCCAAAGCGTGGGCAACTTTATCGCCCTGGCCAACGGCGGCTTTTACGACGGCTTGATCTTTCACCGCTGCATCCCCGGGTTCATGATCCAGGGCGGCTGTCCCCAGGGCACGGGCATGGGCGGTCCCGGCTACCGCATCAAAGGCGAATTTGCGCAAAACGGCGTGGCCAATCCCCTCAAGCATACCTACGGCGTGCTCAGCATGGCCCGCAGCATGGTGAAGGACAGCGCGGGATCGCAGTTTTTCATTATGACCAGCGACAGCCCGCACCTGGACGGCGCATACGCCGCCTTTGGCAAAGTGCTTTCCGGCATGGACGTGGCGGAAGGCATCGTGGGCCAGCGCACCGACGGGCGCGACCGGCCTTTGACCCCGCAGGTGATCGCCTCCATCCGCGTGGATACCCACGGCGTGGAGTATCCCTTTAACAAACTCTGACCCCAACCGAAAGCAGGAACCGACATGCGCACGATACCGGAGCTCTTGTGCCCCGCCGGAGAGATGGCCGCGCTACGAGCGGCCGTGGACGCCGGCGCCGACGCCGTGTATTTGGGATACAGGGCTTTCGGCGCGCGCGCCAGCGCCCAGAACTTTGACGGCGAGGCGCTGGGCGAGGCCGTGCGCTATGCGCATTTGCATCATGTGCGCGTGTACGTGACCGTCAATACCCTCATCAAGCCCGGCGAGACGGAAGCCGTGGCCCTCGCACTTGACGAAATCGCTCAATCAGGCGCGGACGCGCTGATTATCCAGGACTTAGGCGTAGCGGCGCTGGCCCTGCGGCATTGTCCCGGAATGCGGCTTCATGCCAGCACGCAGATGGCGCTTTGCAATGCGCAAGGCGTCCGGTGGGCGGGAAGCATGGGCTTTTCGCGCGTGGTGCTGGCGCGGGAATGCGGCCTTGCCGACATCCGCAGCGCCGTATCCACGGGCGTGGAAATCGAGGTGTTCGCCCACGGCGCGCTGTGTACCGCCGTAAGCGGGCGCTGCCTGATGAGCTCCATGGCCGGCGGGCGCAGCGGCAACCGCGGCCGGTGCGCCCAACCATGCCGTCAGGCGTTTTCCTTGGAAGGACGCCGCGGCGCGCTGCTAAGCCAGCGCGACCTATGCCTCATTGACGACCTTCCGGCGTTGGCGGACGCAGGCGTGCGGTCGCTCAAGCTGGAGGGACGTCTCAAAAGCCCCGAATACGTATCCGTGGTCACCGGCGTTTACCGCCGGGCTTTGGACGAAGTGGCGCGCGGCGCCTTTGAGCCCGGCAACCTCGAGCGCCGCGAAGCGCTGTTGCAGATTTTTAATCGCGGTCAGTTTACGCGCGGGCACGCCATGGGCGAGCAGGACGCGGCGCTGGTGTGTCAGGAGCGGGTGGCGCATGACGGCTTGCCGTTGGGGAGCGTTTCTTCCGTTCGCGGCGGGATGGCCGTCGTTCGGCTTGAGCGCGCGCTCCATAACGGGGACAGCCTTCAACTGCGCGGCGCAACGGAAACGGACTTGCGCTACAGCGGCCCCGACGCGCCCGCAGGTTCCGAGGCGTTGGTGCGTCTGCGCCCGGGCGTTCGCGTCCAGCCGGGTCAGCCCGTTTTTCGCCTGGCCGACGCCCGTCAGCTTGAAAGCGCGCGGGCGCATCATCCGCGCGCCATCCCGATTGACCTGCGGGCGTCGTTTGCCGTCGGTCAGCCGGCTATGCTCACCCTGTCGGACGGACAAAGCACGGTTTCGGCGACCGGCCCGGCCGGTCAGCCCGCGGACAAGCACGCCCTGAGCCGCGACGAAGCGCTGCGGCAGCTTTCCCGCCTGGGCGACACCCCTTTCTCGCTGGCTCACGCCGAGGTTTTCGTAGGCGAAGGCGTCTTTGTATCCGTCGGTACGCTCAACGCCCTGAGGCGCGAGGCTTCGCGGCGGCTGGCGGAAGCGCGGATCTCCGCGTTTTGCGAGCCTTGCGCGCCCGCGACGCTTCCCTCTGTATCCGGGCAGCGCCCTTCCCCTATTTCTTCGGACACGCTGGCGGTTATCTTTCGGGATTCTCATCAGGCGCCGGCGCTTCAGGCGCGGGGCGCGACGCTGCTGATTTACGCGCCGCGCGACCTGCGCGCCGAGCCGCTTCGCGCCGCTCTGGAAGCGCTGCCACCGGGAACGTGGCTATGTTTGCCGCCGCAGATGACGCAGCGCACGCAGGAAGCGGTGCTGGAGGAAGCGTCCCGCGCCCGCATTGCCGGTTTGATGGCGCAGAGCGTCGGACAGCTGTCCCTTGACTTTCCCTTGCTGGCGGGCCCAGGGGTGCCGGTATGCAACCGCGAAGGCATGGACATGCTGCTGCGCACCAACGCCTTGGGCTTTACACTTTGGCCCGAATGGACGGGCGGAGAACAGCGCGGACTTTTGCCGTTGTCGCTTCCCTGCCTGATGAGCGTTTACGGGCGCGAGGCGCTGATGCTGCTCAACCATTGCCCGGCCAGGGTGCGGCGCGGCTGGACAGCCGGCCGCGAAAGCTGCGGCCTTTGCAACCGCCCGGAGATGGCCTGCGGCGTATCCGGCGCGGCCCTGACCGACCGCAAGGGGTACCGTTTTCCCCTGATAAGAACGCGCTTTCCCGAGGGGTGCGAGCTAACGGTGCTCAACGCCCTGCCCACCGACCTGCGCGCCTTTGACGCCGCGCGGCGTTCCCTGGGCGCGGGCATGCTGATTTCCTTTACGGACGAACCCGCGCAGGTCATGCAAACCGTGGTCAGCGATTTTTCCGCGTTGCTTCAAACCGGCGCATGCCCGCCAAGCCAGGCGCCCGCAACCTCGGGTCATTGGCAGCGCGGCGTAGAGTGATTTTTGATTTTCTGGAAAGGATGACGATCATGCAGGAGGATCGCGCGCTTCGCGTGCTGGAATTCACCAAAATCCGCGATCGCCTTGCCGCCTTTGCGCTGACCGAACCGGGCAAGGAGCTTTGCCTTGCGCTCAAGCCCTATGCCGCCATGGAGGATGTGGACCGCGCCCAGCGCGAAACCGAGGAAGCCTGCACCCTGTTGACCTATCTGGGCGGGCATCCGCTTTCGCCCTATCCGGACGTGCGCGAATCCTTGACCCTGGCGCAAAAAGGCGCTAGCCTCAGCCCGCGCGCGCTATTGGATGTAGCTTCCTGCCTGCGCGCGGCTCGCAGCGCTCGCGCGGCGCTGGTGCGCGACCGCGAGGATACGCCCCTTCTGCGCGGCATGGCCAGCCGGTTGATTTCCGTGGAGGGCCTGGAGCGCGACATCGCCTCCGCCATCCTCAGCGAAGAGGAAATCGCCGATCGCGCTTCCGCCGAGCTGCATCAGATACGCCGGCAGATTCGCAGCGCCAACGAGCGCATGCGCGACCGGCTGAATCAGATGATTCGCAGCCCTTCGTTTGCCAAGTACCTTCAGGACAGCATCATCACCATGCGCGACGACCGCTACTGCGTGCCGGTAAAGGCCGAATGCCGCCAATACGTGCCAGGCTTGGTGCACGACCAAAGCGCCACGGGCGCGACGCTGTTTGTGGAGCCGATGTTCGTGGTGGAGCTGGGCAACGACCTGCGCCAGCTTCACGCCCGCGAGGAGCAGGAAATCGCCCGCATCCTGAAGGCCCTGAGCGAGCGCCTCGCGCCGCACGCCGACGACGTAACGCAAAACATCGAGCTTTTGACCCGCCTGGACTTCGCCTTTGCCAAGGGCATGCTGGCGCGGGACATGCGCGCCTGCATGCCGCGCATGAACGAGCGGGGATCCATACGCATTGTGCGGGGACGCCATCCGCTCATTGATCCGGCCAAGGTGGTGCCCTGCGATCTGTGGCTGGGCGACGCCTTTACCACGCTGATTATCACCGGGCCCAACACCGGCGGCAAAACCGTCACCCTCAAGACCGTGGGCCTTTTTACGCTCATGGCCCAAGCCGGGCTGCAGGTGCCCGCAGAGCTGGGCACGGAGCTGAGCGTCTTTGGATCCGTTTACGCTGATATCGGCGACGAGCAATCCATCGAGCAATCGCTATCCACCTTTTCTTCCCATATGACCAATATCGTGGACATCGTGCGCAACGTCCACGACAACGACCTGGTGCTCTTTGACGAGTTGGGCGCGGGCACCGATCCCACCGAGGGCGCGGCGCTGGCCCAAAGCATCCTGGCCAGCCTGCTTCAACGCGGCGTGCGCACCATGGCCACCACCCATTACAGCGAGCTCAAGGCTTTCGCGCTGAGCACGCCCGGCATCGAAAACGCCAGCGTGGAATTTGACGTGGAGTCCCTGCGCCCCACCTACCGGCTGTCCATCGGCATTCCGGGCAAGAGCAACGCCTTTGAGATTTCCCGCAAGCTCGGCTTGCCCGAGGAGCTCATTGACGGCGCGCGCGCGCTATTGTCGCAAAACGACATTCGCTTTGAAGACGTTATCGCCAACGCCGAATACCACCGGCAGGTAGCCCAGCGCGAGCGCACCCTGGCCGAAGAAACCCGGCGGGAAACGGTGCGGCTGCGCAACGAGGCCGAAAGCCTACGCCGCGAAATCGAGGAAAGCCGCGAAAAGAGCCTCAAAAAAGCCAAAGAGGAAGCCCGGCGCATCATGGAAGGCGCGCGGCGCGAATCCGACGCCATCCTCAGCGAGCTCAAGGCGCTCAAAAAGCAGGCGCAAACCCCGGAGCACGAGGTGCAGCGCCTCAAAAAGCGCATGCAGGACGGTTTGGACGCTCTCAGCGAAGGTTTGCAGCAGCCCAGTTCCGCCAATTTTACCCCTCCGGCTTCCGTGCGTCCCGGCGAAGCCGTGGAAATCGTACACCTAGGCACCCGCGGCACCGTGTTGAGTCCGGCGGACAAAAACGGCGACGTACAGGTGCAGGCCGGCATCCTGAAAATGAAGGTACATCTCAGTCAGCTTCGCCTCGCGTCGCCCGACAAGCCCAAGGCCAGCGTGGTGCGCAACCGCGTATCCTCCGACCGGCCTGCCGTGCCCATGGAAACCGACGTGCGCGGCATGAACCTGGAAGAAGCGATCGCGGCGGTGGATACCTACCTGGCCGACGCCACGCTCGCGGGCCTCAACGAGGTCAGCATCATCCACGGCAAGGGTACGGGCGTTTTGCGCGCCGGCATCCAACGCCATCTGAAAGGACATATGAACGTCCGCAAGTTCCGAGACGGCATTTACGGCGAGGGCGAGCAGGGCGTCACCGTAGTCACGCTGAAATAACGCAAAGGAGGATTTGCCATGGCGGACAAGCAACGCATTTTGCTGGTGGACGACGATCCCAACATCAGCCATTTGGTACGGCTCTATTTGGAAAAAGAAGGCTTTGCCGTAACCGAGTCCAGCCGCGGCGACACGGCCCTGGACGCCTTTCGCCGGGAGCCGCCGGCGCTGGTGCTTTTGGACGTCATGCTGCCCGGCATGGACGGCTTGCAGGTGCTCAAGGAGATTCGCAAAACCAGCAAGGTGCCGGTCATCATGCTCACGGCAAAGGACGAAACCTTCGACAAGGTGCTGGGGCTTGAGCTGGGCGCAGACGACTATATGACCAAGCCCTTCGAAACCAAAGAGCTGGTCGCCCGTGTGAAGGCCGTATTGCGCCGCGCGCCCGAAGGCGCCGCAGCCGAAACCGGCGACGACACCCTGCGCTTCCCCAGCCTCACCGTCAGCCTCAGCCGTTACGAGGTAACCTACGAAGGCCGCGAGGTGGAAATGCCGCCCAAGGAGCTGGAGGTATTGTACTACCTGGCTTCGCATCCCAACATGGTCTTTACGCGCGAGCAGCTTTTGGAACGGGTGTGGGGCTTTGACTTTTTCGGCGACAGCCGCACCGTGGATGTTCACATCAAGCGCCTGCGCGAAAAACTTCCCAACTGCGAGCAATACGGGTGGGAAATTCACACCGTGTGGCGCGTGGGCTACAAGTTTGAGTACAAGGCCAACTGACGTTCCCGGCCGAAAGGAAGCACCATGTTCCAATCCATGTTCGACCGCCTGCTGGCGCTGTTCATGCTGGTGATCCTGCTGGTCGCGCTGATTGGCGGCGCGTTTTCCATCGTCTCCATCCGCACCAACATGGCGCAGACGCGCATGGAACAGCTTTTGGCCCAGGCGCGGGACATCGCGTTTTTGGCCAGTCGCGTGGGCGAATCCACCCTGGCCGATTACCTCGGGCAGGAAACCTCCACCATGGCCTACCTGAGCTGGAAGGCGCAGATGGTTTATGAGGATTACGGCGCTTACATCCTCATCGTGGACCGCAACGGCCTGGTCATGGACAACATGCAGTCCGCTTTGCAGGGAAGCGCGGACGCCCTGGAAACGCTCGACGCCGACGACATGGCCGAGGCGCTCAAGCAAGTGCTCACCGGCCAGGAGGTGCAAACGCGCGTCACCCACGCCTCGCAGGGCGCGGTCTTTACGGTGGCGGTGCCCATTATGCAAAATGACGTGGCGCGCGGCGCGGTGTTTATTCACACCAGTTCGCAAATCATCGAGTCCGAATACCGCGGCTTGCTCATTCAAATCGCCATCGGTTTTGCGCTGGCGGCGGTGGCGGCCATGTTTGGCACGGCGTTTTACACGCGCGGCATCGTCCGGCCGCTGACGGTGATTACCGGCGCCGCGGAGGACATGAGCCGCGGCAAGCTCAGCACGCGCGCGGAGGTCACCGGCGTCAACGAGGTGCGCCAATTGGCCGGCGCCTTTAACGTCATGGCTGAGAAGCTCGAGCAGATGGAAGAAAGCCGGCGCGAATTTGTGGCCAACGTCAGCCACGAGCTGCGCTCCCCCGTGACCAGCATTCACGGCTTTGTCGAAGGCATGCTGGACGGCACCATCCCGGCGGAAGAGTCCCAGCGGTATTTGCAAATCGTCTTTGACGAAACCAACCGCATGAAGCGCCTCATTGCCGACCTTTTGCAGCTCAGCCGCATGGACAAGGGCGTGGAAAAGCTGGAAATCAGCGATTTTGACCTCAACGAACTTATCCGCCGGGTCATCATTGGCCGCATGAGCGACATCGAGCGTAAAAAGCTGGACTTGCAGCTGCAGTTTTACGAGGAGCCGTGCATGGCTCGCGCCGACAGCGACCGCATCACCCAGGTGGTACACAACATTGTGGACAACGCGCTCAAATTTGTTCCCGATAACGGACGCTTGACAATCCGCACCTCGTTGTTGCATGATAGTACCGTAGCGGTAGACATCGAAAACGACGGCGACCCCATCGCGCCTGAGCACCGCGCGCA
Organism: Candidatus Limiplasma stercoravium; assembly: GCA_018715175.1. Taxonomy (GTDB): domain Bacteria; phylum Bacillota; class Clostridia; order Christensenellales; family Aristaeellaceae; genus Limiplasma; species Limiplasma stercoravium. The sequence continues at coordinate 11,205 of DVME01000083.1, read as the reverse complement.
TTTGTTTGAACGCTTTTACAAGGCGGACAAGGCGCACACCTCCGGTCATGGCACGGGGTTGGGCCTAAGCATCTGTAAGCAGATCATGGACATGCACGGGCAGACCTTGGAGGTGTTGCCCCTGGAGACGGGCGCGGGCTTCCGCTTTACGCTGGCGCTGAGCCGGCGCAAGGAGCCGCCCATGTTGCAAGCGCGTTAAAGCCAGACGCACAAAGGAGGACGGATGATGGATCGGCACATCTTTCTGGTAGGCATGCCCGGAAGCGGCAAAAGCGCGCTAGGCCGCCGTGTGGCGGGAAAGCTGCAAATGCCCTACCTGGATACCGACATGTACCTGGCCGAAGCCACGGGCATGAACACCGCCCAATTATATGAAACCTTTGGCGAGCAGGCCTTCCGCGATGCCGAGACGCGCCTTTTGGAAGAGCTGGTCAACGCTACGCCGGGGGTGATCTCCACGGGCGGCGGCGTGTGCCTGCGCGAGCGCAACCGGCGCATCATGCGCAACCACGGCGTCATCGTCCTCATTGACCGCCCCATCGACGACATCATGTTGGACATTCGCGCCGAAAAGCGGCCCCTGCTGGCGCAAAAAGGCCGGGAAGAAATCGAGCGCATTTACAACGAGCGCATGCCCATCTACCGCAGCGCCGCCGACATCGTCATGGACAACGGCAATGGCTTTCACAACGGCCTGGCGGCTTTGGAGGATATCGTGCGCCGCTACGCCTAAGCGCTTTCCCCACCGCTTCGGTGGCCGGGACGCGCAAGCCCGACGGCCGCTTTCTTCATCCATTCATGGAAAAGGACGGATGCCCGTGACCGCGCTTTTGATTTTGATCTACATCGCTTTCATAAGCCTTGGCATACCCGACTCCCTGCTGGGCGCCGCCTGGCCCGCTATGCACGGCGACCTGGGCGCCTCGCTGTCCCTGGCCGGTACGCTGAGCATGCTGACCAGCACCTGCACAGTCATTTCCGGGCTGCTCAGCGCCCGGCTGATTTCGCGTTTCGGCACCGCGCGCGTGACCGCCGTCAGCGTGCTGCTCACGGCGGGAGCCCTGCTGGGCCTGGCCGCCAGCGGCAGCTTTTGGGTGACGGCGGCGCTGTGCGTGCCGCTGGGCTTGGGCGGCGGCGCGATTGACTCGGGGCTGAACAACTTTGTCGCGCTTCACTACAAAGCGCGGCATATGAACTGGCTGCATTGCTTTTGGGGCATCGGCGCGACGGTCGGCCCCATCCTGATCGCCGCGCTGCTGGATACCACCGGTCAGTGGCGCTCGGGCTATGCCGCCATGGGCGTGGTGCAAATGGCGCTGGCCTTGGTAATGGCGCTGTCGATGCCACTTTGGAAAAAGGCCAACGAACAGGAAGGCGCGGTACACGACGAGGACATCGTGCCCATGAAGCTGCGCGACGTGGTGCGCCTACCGCTGGCGTTTCCGGTGTTTGCCACGCTGCTGGCCTACTGCGGCGGCGAATCGGTGATGACCGTATGGGGCGCTTCGTTCCTGGTGGACGCGCGTGGCATCAGCCCGCAAACCGCCGCCTCGTGGGTGTCGCTGTATTTCTTGGGCATCACAGGCGGGCGCTTTTTGTCAGGCGTCGTGTCCAGCCGTCTGCGCACGGAGCAGATGATTCGCCTGGGCGTGCTGTGCTCCCTCGCGGGGGCGGCGTTGCTTCTTGTGCCACTATGGGATTTTTTGCTGCCGGTTGGCTTTTTCGTGGTGGGCCTGGGCTTTGCGCCCATTTTTCCCTCCATGCTCCATCAGACGCCCCGGGTGTTTGGGCCCAAAGCCTCCCAAAGCGTCATGGGCACGCAAATGGCCTTTGCCTATATCGGCGCGACCCTGACGCCTCCGCTGTCGGGCGCCATTGCCCACGCAAGCGGGCTTTGGATTATGCCGGTGATTCTCACGCTGCTTATTGTAATCATGCTTGTCGCTAGCCACTACATCCAACGGCGGCTCCGCGCGGGTTGAGCGGCGTTCAGTATCCGAATGTTTCCCGGGCTTTGCGCATGTTCTTGCGAATGGGCACCTCAAAGGGGCAGCGCTTTTCGCAGGCGCCACATTCCACGCAGTCCTGCGCGTGCCTTTGCATAGCGGCGTAATGCTCGCGCACGGTTTCGGGCATCTGGGGTTGGGCGAGCGCAAGGCTAAGAAATTTGGTAACCGTGGCCACGTCGATGCGCTGGGGACAAGGGGCGCAATGGCCGCAATACATGCAATGCCCTTTCCAGCTGATGCGCGGAAAGGTGGCGAAAGCGGCGGCATAATCACGCTGGTCGGGAGAAGCGGTTTCATAATCCAGCGAGGCGCGAAGCTCCTGCTCCGAGCGCGCGCCGCACAGGACGCTGGCCACGCCGGGCCGCGTGAGCGCGTAGTGGATGCATTGTTCCACCGTAAGCGCCTGACCCGCAGGCGAATGCGGCGTCAATAGGTCGCCGCCGCCGAAAGCTTTCATCACCGTAATGCCCACGCCCAGACTTTGGCAGGTCTCATAGAGCCGCTCGCGCTGCGGATCGAGGTTGACCAGCGGCTGCTCATAGCGCTGAGGCGCCCAGAGCTGCTCCACATCCTCGCCGGCGGGCTGAAGGTCATAGCAGGGGTTGACGCTGAACATCAGCACCTCGATGGCGCCGCTGTTCACGGCTTGAAGCGCCACTTCCGGGTTGTGGCTGCTTAAGCCAATGTGCCGCGCCTTGCCTTGCTGTTTCAAGCGCTGCGCATAAAGCAAAATGCCGTTCTCCTCAATGCGCCGCCAGGTATCCAGGCTGTCCACATAGTGGATCATGCACACGTCCGCATAGGACGTTCCCAGCCGCCGCAGGGTCGTCTCAAAGCCTTCGGCGGCTTCTTTGAGATCCCGGCTGGCCTTGTACTGGCCGTCCTGCCACACCGAGCACAGATGCGCTTGCAGCACAAAGGCGTCCCGATGGGCGCGCACCGCGTTGCCCACGCGCCGCTGCATGTCTGGATCGGAGCTGTACAAATCCATGACGTTCACGCCGCGTTCAAAAGCCAGCGCAAACATCCTGTCGGTAAACGCATCATCGCGGTTGATAAAGCCCTCGCAGCCCAGGCCGATCTCGCTGACCTTGAGGCCGGTATTGCCCAGCGCCCTGTATTCCACGTTCATTCCCTCCCGTCGTCCTTGGCGACATTGTACCACACTTGACCGCGCCGGGGCAATGCGTTGCGCCATCTCAAAAAAAACCACGCATGTCTTGACAGGGATGGGCAAAGAATCTATAATGAGTCCAGAGTCTCCTGAAGTGTGCGCCAGGGCCCTGTTTTTACCCACATTTCATAAAACGGAGCTCGCGTTCGCGTTTGGATGTCATGCCCCCGTCCTTCGGGATGCCAGGGGACGGCAAAAGACCGTGATAGAGCACCGGCCTGCTTAACATAGCGGGTGAAAAAACGGGTACAGCGGCACTTTGGGTTCTCGGCGAGCTTTCTGCCCCATGGGAGAAGGCTCTTTTTTTGCGCTTCTCTTTTCAGCATGGCGGCGTCATGCTATAATGGGGGCCATGGAATACCCTAAAGAGAGGAGGCAAGCCCGATGTCCAACGATTTCATCGGCAGCCGCGACGTGGCCCGGTGCGCCATCGAGCTGAGCCTGACGGAAAGCCGCGAGGAGGAGCAGCGCCTGCGCCGCGCGTTTGAGCAGCGCGGCATTGCCGCCGCCGCCGCGGATTTCGGGGGCGATTTTTTGCCGGGGATGATGCGCATTGTGGAGCGAGCGGTGGTCGCCGCCAAGCGCGAGCATGTGATCGGCGAATCCCATTTGGAGGAAGGCGGCGTGGCGGGCGCGGCAAGGGAAGCGCTCAACCAGATCACCCACAAAGCCCTGGGGATGAGCGTGGGCGGGAAAATCGGCGTTGCCCGATTCGGCGAGCATGTGGCTGTGGCGGTGTTTTTTAGCATTGGCCTGGGGCGTCTGGACGAGGTCTGCATCGGCATGGGCCATCGCGCCATTTGATGCGCCAAAAAAAACTGTTCTGAAGGGAAGGATTGCGCATGTTATTCACCGTCGCGTTGGACGGCCCGGTCGGAGCCGGAAAGAGCAGCGTCGCCGACGGCGTGGCGCAGGGCTTGGGCGTTTTGCACCTGGACACGGGGGCCATGTACCGGGCTTTTGCGTGGCTGGCGCTGCGCGAGGGCGTCGGGCTGGAGGATGAGACGGCGCTGGAAGCCTTGACGCGCCGGGCCATGCCGGATGTTGACTTCGTGGACGGGCGGCAGCGCACCGCCATTGACGGACAGGACGTGACGGAGCTCATTCGCACGCCGGCCATCAGCATGGCGGCCAGCACGGTTTCCAAGGCAAAGGTTGTGCGCGCTGCCATGGTGCAGCGCCAACAGGAACTGGCCCAAAGCCGCAGCATGGTCATGGACGGGCGCGACATCGGCACGCGCGTGCTGCCCAATGCGACGATTAAAATTTACCTGACCGCTTCGCCCGAGGCGCGGGCCCAGCGGCGTTTTGAGGAGCTGCGCCCGCATGACGACACCCTCACCTATGAGGCCGTCCTGCAAGACGTGCATGACCGCGACCACCAGGATATGACCCGCACGGTCGATCCATTGCGCCCTGCGCAGGACGCCCAGGTGCTGGACACCACGGACATGTCTCAGGAAGCCGTGGTGGAGGACATTCTGCGGCGCGTGCGAATGCGCCTGGGCCAGCCGCCCAAGCCGGCAGAGCCTTTCACGCCGCTGTACAAAGCCGCGCGCGTGCTGGCTGCGGCGCTGTTTTCGACGCTGATGCCCGTGCGCTATCACCGGCCGGAAGTGGCGCAGCTTGACGCGCCCTTCATTCTTATTTCCAATCACAACTGCATGCTTGATCCCCTGTTGGTGGGTTTGAAGTGCTACCGCTACCACATTCGCTTTTTGGGCAAGAAGGAACTGGAAAGCGTGCGCCTAGCGCGCTGGCTGTTCCGAAAGCTCCTGATGATCCCCGTGGATCGTCACAACATGGACATGACGGCCATGCGCGCCTGCCTCAAAGCGCTGCGCGAAGGCCACGCGCTGGGCATCTTTCCCGAAGGCACGCGCCATCACGAGGGCGTGATGGAAGCCATGGAGTCCGGCATCGCCATGATTGCCCTGCGCAGCAAGGTCAAGTTGTTGCCGGCTTATATCCAAGGCAAACCGCGCCTCTTTCACCGTACCCACGTTTACTACGGCGATCCCATTCCGGTTCATGACATCGCATGCAAGGGCGTCAACAAGGACACCTGCGCGGAATTGATGGATCGCATCGGCGCGGCTTACGACCGTCTGACCGCCATGGCAGGGCAGCACCGCGGCGGCGATGCACGCTAAGCGCCAAGACGCGCGATATTTTTGTGAATTTACAAATATAGAAAGAAGGGAAATGCGCATTCTATGGCGAATAGTGCCCTTGTTATGCTTTGGAGGTCGGTTTTATGCCGGTTTCGGTAGCGCGACACGCGGGATTTTGCATGGGTGTCCGCCGGGCCGTGGACGGCGCGCTAGCCGCCGTTGGCCAAGGCAGGCGCATCGTCTCTTTCGGCGAATTGGCGCATAATCCCGAGGTGATCCGCAGGCTGGCCTCCCTGGGCATCGAGGTGATTTCCGACGTGGCGCAAGCCCGCGGCAAAACCGTGTTGATTCGCAGCCATGGCATCGCCCCGCAGGTGATGGATCAGCTCAAAGACGTTGCCGCCGAGGTGGTGGATCTCACCTGTCCCTTCGTTGCCCGCCTGCATGAAGCGGTTTCCACCTACAGCGCGGACGGCTTGCCGGTCATCTTGGTTGGGCAGCGCGACCACCCTGAGGTTGTCGGAACGCTGGGTTGCGCGCACGGCGCGGTTTATACGGTGGGCAGCATGGCCGACGCCGCCGCCCTTCCCCCGCTTTCTCGCGCGCTGGCCGTGTCCCAAACCACCTTTCCCCGCGAGCAATGGCAGGCCATTGTGGAAGTGCTGCGCCAACGGGTGCAGGACTTGACGGTGCGGGACACCATTTGCACCGCGACGGCTTTGCGCCAGGCACAGGCCCGTGAGCTCGCGGCGCGCTCGGACGCGATGCTGGTTGTGGGCGGCTTGGAAAGCGCCAACACGCGCAAGCTCTACGAGACCTGCAAAGGCATCTGCGAGCGCACCCTACTGGTAGAGCGTGCGGCGGATATTCCGCCGGGCTTTGCAAATATCCATTCGGAATCCATTGGTATCACCGCCGGTGCCAGCACGCCGGATTGGTCACTTAAGGAGGTTGTCACACGCATGACAGACAAGGAACAGTTGGACCAGCAGGTTTCCACCCCAGACGTTGCCCCCCAGGAAGCGCCCGAGGCTGAGGCGGCTCAGGCCCCCGAAGTCCAGGCACAGCAAGCGCCTCAGGCCGCCAGCGCCGAGGAAAATGAAAAGGACAGCTTCATGGCCGGCGTGGAAGCCACCTTGGTCAAAATCAGGCCCGGCCAAACGGTCAAGGGCAAGGTTGTGCAGATCACCGACGACGAGGTGTGCGTTAACATCGGCACCAAGGGCGACGGCCTGATCAAGCGCGAGGATCTGATCACCGAGGACGTCAAGCTGGGCGACGAAATCGAGGTCGAGGTCGTCAAGGTCAACGATGGCGAGGGCAACGTGCTGTTGTCCCAGCGCAACATCCTGACCCGCAGGGCCTTTGCTGAGCTTGTCCAGAAGCACGAAAACAACGAGTACGTCGAGGGCGTAGGCAAAGAGGTCGTCAAGGGCGGCTTGATTTGCAACGTCAACGGCATCCGCGCGTTCGTGCCCGCGTCGCAGCTCTCCAATCGCTATGTGGAAAAGATCGGCGATTTCGTCGGCCAGACGCTCAAGCTCAAAATCATCGAGCTGGACGAGCAAAAGCGCCGCATCGTTGCCAGCCGCCGCGCCGTGGTGCGCGAGGAAGCGGCCGCCCGCAAAGCCGAAGCCTGGGCCCGCCTGCAAGAAGGCGAAGTGGTTCACGGCATCGTGCGCCGGCTGACCGACTTCGGCGCGTTTGTGGATTTGGGCGGCGTAGACGGCCTGATTCACGTGACCGACCTGAGCTGGGCGCACGTGAAGCATCCTTCCGAGATCGTCTCGCCCGACCAGGAAGTGGATGTCAAAATCCTCAGCCTGGACCGCGAGCGCGAACGCATTCAGCTGGGCCTCAAGCAGCTCACCCCCAAGCCGTGGGAGCTCGCGCCCTCCAAGTACCCCGCCGGTGCTGTTGTGACTGGCAAAGTGGTACGCATCACCACCTTTGGCGCCTTTGTGGAGCTTGAACCTGGCATCGACGGCCTGGTGCACATCAGCCAATGCGCCACCACCCGCATCAACAAGGTCGAGGACGCGGTGAACGTTGGCGACGAGGTACAAGTGAAGGTGCTCAACATTGATCCCGAAGCCAAGCGCATCAGCCTGAGCATTCGCGCGCTGTTGGAGCCCGAACCCGCGCAGGAGCCTCAGCAGCCTGCCGAGCCCGAGCAGCCCGCCTATGACGACGGCGAGGAAGCCGTTCCCGTGGACATCGAGGCCATGGGCGCTGCGCTGGAAGCCGAAGCCGCCCGCAACGAGGACAACGAATAACCAAACGCCCCGCAGACCGGTTCGTCTGCGGGGCATTTTGCAGCGGCTTGGCGCTAGGCGCTGACAAATTGTGCAAAAACCCTTCATGTTTTTTCGAAAAAAGCCGACACAACCGGACTTTTTCGACAGGCTAAAAGCTTGCCGCTGGCAAGCTTTTCCGATATGTTGAAGCCAGCAGGCAGATTGCCTGCTGGCTTTGGGCTTTAGCGGGCTATCACATCCGCGATGCTCTGCGCGTCCAAACCGTACGCCTTGAGCAAATCCGCCGGCTTTCCGCTCTGTCCAAACACGTCCTTGACGCCCAGCTTGGTCAGCCTCACGCCGTCCATGCCCACCAACGCGGACGCCGCGGCGTCGCCCAAGCCGCCGATCACGCTGTGTTCCTCCACCGTAAAGACCTTGGGGGTCGCGGCGGCCAACGCGCGAACGCCGTCCTCGTCAAAAGGCTTGAGAGTATGCACGTTTACCACCGTAATCTCGATGCCGCGCGCGCTGAGCAGCTCGGCGGCGGCCAGGCACTCGCTTACCATTACGCCGTAGCACAGCACCAGCGCGTCCGCGCCATGGCGCAGCACGTTGACCTTGCCCAGCGTGAAAGGCATGTCCATCTCAAACACAGGCGAAGGCAGGCGCGCCAGGCGGATAAACACCGGCCCGTTGATGGCCAGGGCCGCATCCACACAGCGGGCGGTCTCATTGGCGTCGCAAGGCGCCAGAACCGTCATGTTGGGCAGCGCGCGCATGAGCGCCACGTCCTCGATGGCCTGATGGCTGCCGCCGTCCTCGCCCAAGGTGATGCCCGCATGCGTAAAGGCAAACTTGACGTTGAGCTTGGGATAGCACACGGAGTTGCGAATCTGGTCAAAGCAGCGGCCAGCGAATACCGCAAACGTGCTGCAAAACGGCGTAAAGCCCATGGTGCTCATGCCAGCGGCGATGTCGACCATGTTCGCTTCGGCGATGCCGCAGTCGAAAAACCGGTCGGGATGTTCCTTTTTGAAGTACTGGGTCATGGTCGCGCCCGCGAGATCCGCGTCCAGCACGACGAGCTTTTCATTGGTATAGCCGATCTTGGCCAGGTATTCGCCATAGGCTACGCGCGTTGCTTTCTTCTCCATAGCGTTCCACTCCCTTTGCATGCTTGCGTCAGTTCAGCGCGTCCAAATCGGCCAGGGCCTGCTTGCGCTGTTCCTCGTTGGGCGCCTTGCCGTGCCAGGCAACCTGGTTTTCCATAAAGCTCACGCCTTTGCCCTTGGTGGTTTTCATGCGGATGAGCTTGGGCATGCCGGGCTTGTGGGGCTGGTTGAGGGCGGCGAGGATTTCGTCATAATCGTTACCGTCGGCCACCTGCACGACATCCATGCCGAAGGCGGCAAACTTGGCGCTGACGTCGCCCAGGCTCATCACCTGGTCGTTGCTGCCGTCGATTTGAAGGCCATTGTTGTCCAAAATGACGGTCAAATTGTCCAGTCGGTAATGCGCGGCGGCCATGCAAGCCTCCCACACCAAGCCTTCCTGCGACTCGCCGTCGCCGATGATGGCGTATACTTGGATGTCTTTTTTCAGCGTCTTGGCGCCCAGGGCCATGCCCACCGCAATGCTGATGCCCTGGCCCAGAGAACCGGTGGAAGCGTCCACGCCGGGGCAGCGCTTCATATCGGGATGGCCTTGGAGGATGGCGCCCAGCTGCCTGAAATGCTTGAACTCGGCGGTATCAAAAAAACCGCGTTCCCCCAGCACCGCATACAGCGCAGGCGCCGCGTGGCCCTTGCTGAGCACAAAGCGATCCCGATCCTCCCACTTGGGGTTTTGGGGATCAATGCGCATTTTTTCGAAATAAAGGGCCACAAGCGCCTCCACGATGGAAAGCGAGCCGCCGGGATGCCCGCAGCCGGCGTCCGCGGTCATGTTGACGATGTCGCGGCGCACCTGCGTACAAATGGAACGAATCGAAGCGTCCATGTCGATGTCCTCCTTGATTTGGGATTCAGCGATGTTATCCTAGCAAAACGTACAGGGGTTGTCAAGGCGGGCCGCCTTAGTGATGCTTACCCATGGTGCTGCGAATCCGCGGGGCAGGCGGGTTGTCAGGGGAGGGCTCGGGAGGCGGCGCCGGGGGCGGTTCCGGCTGGGCCGGCGGCTGAGGCGCCGGATCCAGCGGCGTCTGGTCGGGCTCCGGTTCAGGCGGTTGCTGAGCGGGCGGTTCTTCCTGAGGGGGCGGCGGATCGGCGGGCGACTGGGGCGTAGCCGGGTACCGGGCGGCGCGGAGCTCCTCAATCGCCTGACGGACGCGAATAAGTTCCTCCTCCAAGCGCGCCAGGCTGATGCGATCCGCCTCCGGGCGCTTGGTGGGATCCACCGGCGGCGCATAAGCGGCGTAAGGTTCGGCGGGCACAGGCGCGCGGGGCCGCAGCAAGCGCTCCTGTTCCTGGGGGTCTACCTCGGGTTTGGGCGCGGGAACGGCGCGGGGACGGTAGTTATCCGCGCTTACCGGCGCCGGCGCAGGGCGTCGGCGCGGCGGAGCGCTGCGCCGACGCGCCGGTTCGCCACACCATAAAATCAGCAGAGCGCCCACAAACGCCAGCCCTCCGCCGCAGAGCAAAATCACATAGGGATTTTTCAGCGCATAGCTCATCGCGCTGTTGATGGCCGAAACCAGCACGTTGCCAGAAGGCGTCTCAAACGATGCCAGCACCAGGGCGAGCTGCTCGTTTTGCACGGCGGGTAAAATCAGCGCCAAAAGACCCACAAACACCGTTGCGCAGCCCAGCCCAAAGACCAGCCCGCTCAGTCCCTTCGCTGCTTTCATAGGCATATCCTTTCCCAAATAAAGATGAAGGTTCCCCTTATGCAAGGTTCGCCGGAAACCGTCCTTTTTCCTCCCCTCTTGGCAGGAAAACGCTGCCTTTTGCAGAATTCCCCCATCATCAAAGTTCTTGGGAGGTCGACGCTTTGGACGGTTACAAGCTCACCTATAACGTGGATATGGTTTTTTGCATCGACGCCACCGGCAGTATGCGCCATGTGCTGGATTTTGTCAAGCAAAACGCCCTGAATCTCTATCGGGATGTGGTGGCTGAAATGGACAAAAAACACAAAGTCATCCACCAGCTCCGCGTCCGTGTCATCGCTTTTCGGGATTATGTGGCCGACGGCGAGGACGCCATGCTCAGCAGCGATTTTTTCACGCTGCCAGACGAATCGCAGATGTTTTTGGATTGCATGAACGGCATCGCGGCCAAGGGCGGCGGGGACATTCCCGAGGACGGGTTGGAGGCCCTGGCTTACGCCATCCGCAGCGACTGGACGCGGGAAGGCATCAAAAAGCGTCATATCATCGTCGTGTGGTCGGATGCGCCTACCCATGAGCTGGGGCACGGAAAAATCGCGCCGTGGTACCCCGAGGGCATGGCCAAGGATTTCGACGAGCTCAGCCTCTGGTGGGAGGACGAGCAACTGGGCGGCGGCATGGACGAAAACGCCAAGCGCCTCCTGATTTTTGCGCCGGACGCGCCCGCGTGGAGCCGCATTTCCTCCGAATGGGGACAGGTGATCCATGTGCAAACGGTCAGCGAGGGCCTGCTGGACGTGGAATATCGGCAGGTGCTGGACGCCGTTTGCAACACCATATG
>DVME01000082.1 GCA_018715175.1 Candidatus Limiplasma stercoravium | reverse complement strand
TCGCCGCAGGCGAGCTTTTTCGACACGCTGAGCGGAGGGCTTCGGCCCTCCGTTTTTCGTGCGGCCGCAAGGCGCGGTCGCCGTTGAAAATGCGCGGCGGATGGGGTATAATGGAAAGATGAAAAGGAGCTGAGGACATGTTTGACGGGTTTCCCGAGGAAACCATCCGCTTTTTCCTGGATCTTCGCTTTCACAACGAAACGCCGTGGTTTCACGCGCACCGGCAGGAGTACGAGGCTTATGTGCGCCGGCCTTTCGCGGATTTTATCGAGGCTCTCGCGCCCACCATGCGCCAGATCGCCGGGGATATCGAAACCCGGCCCGGACGCTGCCTGGCCCGCATCAACCGCGACATCCGCTTTACCCGCGACAAATCGCCCTACCGAGACCATATGTGGCTTCTGCTGCGCCGCGCAGGAGAAGAGCGGGAACATTCGGTGATGTATTGGTTTGAGCTTTCTCCAGAAGTGGTGGAATGGGGCTTGGGATTTTGGGGCCCCAACCGGCCGGCCATGGACGCGCTGCGCAAGCGCATGCTCCAAAAGCCTGGCGACGTTACGCGCGTGCTTCGGCGCTGCGGATTGCCGGATCGTGAGCTCATGCTTTACGGCGACGACTACCGCAAGCTCAAAACCCCGCCGCAGCTGCCCGCGGAATTGGCGCGGCTGTACGGCAAAAAAGAGCTGTACCTCAAGCGCGTGGGCACGCCGCTGAGCGTGTGCTACACCCCTTCGCTTATCCAAAAAGTCAGAACCGATTTTTTGCGCCTCGCGCCGCTGTATCATCTGCTGCGCCTGGCGGCCGACGAAGGACGTCAACAGCTTGACGCCTAGAAACGGGAGGATGGATGACATGGATTTCAAAAAGCTCAAAAGCGGCTCCGACGTGCGAGGCGTAGCCGTCGGCCCGGACGCCGCCCTTACCCAGGACGTGGCGCAAACGCTGGGCGCGGCGTTTGCCCGCTACGTGGCCCAAAAGTATGGCAAGCCCGCCGGTGAGGTTTCCATCGCCCTGGGCCGCGACAGCCGCGTCTCCGGGCCGGAACTTTTGGCCGCCGCCGCGAGGGGCGTCGCCGGGGAAGGCGCCTGCGCGGTGGATTACGGCATGTGCACCACGCCGGCCATGTACATGGCCATCCTGACGGAAGGCTTCGCCCCGGACGGCTCCATCATGGTGACGGCCAGCCATCACCCCTGGAAGCTCAACGGACTCAAATTTTTCACGCGCGAGGGCGGACTGGGCTTTCACGAGCTGGACGAACTTCTTCTTTTAGCGCAAAACCTGCGCCCTGGCCAAACGGCCGAAACGGGCGAAATCACGTCCCGGCCGTTCCTGCCCACCTATTGCCAACGCCTCAAAAGCCTAATCCGCAACGCCATCGACCCTGATGTGCAAAAGCCGCTGCTGGGCTTGCACGTGGTGGTGGACGCCGGCAACGGCGCCGGCGGTTTCTACGCTTCCATGCTCGAAGATCTGGGCGCGTGGATCGAAGGAAGCCAGTTTTTGGAGCCGGACGGCCGGTTTCCCAACCACGTGCCCAACCCTGAGAATCCCGAGGCCATGGCGTCCGTGGCGGCGGCGGTCAAGCGCGTGGGCGCCGACCTGGGCGTGATCTTTGACGCGGACTGCGACCGTGCCGCTATCGTGGACGATACCGGCAAGGAGATCAACCGCAACCGCCTGATCGCCATGATCAGCGTAATTCTCCTGGAAGAGATGCCGGGAGCCACCATCGTGACCGATTCGGTGACCTCCTCGGGGTTGAGCGATTTCATCCGCGAGTGGGGCGGAGAGCACTACCGCTACAAGCGCGGCTACCGCAACGTCATCGACGAGGCCGTGCGCCTCAATGCCGCGGGCATCAATTGCCCGCTGGCCATCGAGACCAGCGGGCATGCCGCCCTGCGCGACAATCATTTTTTGGACGACGGCATGTATCTGGTCACCGTGCTGCTCATCAAAGCCATGCAGCTCAAGCAGCAGGGCAAAACCTTGGGCGCGCTGCTGGAGGGTCTGCGCGAGCCCGTGGAGAGCGCGGAAATCCGCCTGCCCGTGCGCTGCGAGGACTTTGCCGGCGCCGCCAAGCAAATCATTGAGCGCGTGCTGGAATATGCCAGCGAACACGCGCAATGGCACGTGGCGCCCGATAACCGCGAGGGCGTGCGCATTTCCTTTGATGTGGACGGCGAGCTCAACAGCGCGTGGTTTTTGCTTCGGCTCAGCGTGCATGATCCCGTCATGCCCCTCAATGCTGAAAGCGACGTGCCCGGCGGCGTGAAAGCCGTGCTCCAAAAGCTGCTGGAAGCCTTGGCGGGGGAAGAAGAGCTGGATCTTTCGCCCCTGCGGGAAGCGCTGAAGGCTTAACGCATCCCGGCGCTCATGGCGGCGAGCAGCTCGCCGCTGTCGTCCCCGCCGTACTCCCAGCACATCATGCCCATCAGCCCCTGTTGCAGCACATAGCGCCCTTTGTAATGGATGGACTGCGCGTCGTCGTAGGTGGCAAAGGTGGTTCCTTTTATGGCGTAGGGCGCTTTGGCCGCGTCGTCGAAATAGACCTGCGCGTCTTTAAGAAAGGTCTGAAGCTGGGTGTAGGTCATGGAGCGTGGTCCGCTGTCCGCCGAGGCGTACAGCGCATCGCCCGAGGCAGATTTAAGTGTGTACAGGCGCGCGTAAAAGGCCGCGCCCAGCATGATCTTCTCCCGGGGAAAACCGGCTTCGATGCAGGATTGCACGGCGCTGGCGGCGCTTTGCTGCTGGGTTGCGCCTGCGTAGAGTGCGGTGTGATGGCTGGCGGTCGCATAGGTCTGCATGTCGTAGGTCATCAGGTTCACCTGATCCACCAGCGCGCCCACGGCATGGCCGTCGATATGCTTGATGAGCGAGGCCGAAGCGCCCACCGCGATGCCCAGCAGCCGCTCCTTTCCGTCCGCGGCGCTCAGAGCATCCAAGCCCTGGCGCAGCTCGGCAAGAAGCAAAGTCAGGTTTTCCCGGTCGTCCGCGCTGGCGGCGATCCCGGCCACCGTGGAACCGGGGTATTCCCAGTCGATGTCCACGCCCAAAAAGCCGTGTCGCTGCATCAGCGACAGAGTGCTTTGCACAAACCGCGTGCGGCCTTGGGCGGTGGAAGCCGCCTGGGAAAACCCGTCCGCGCCCCAACCGCCGATGGCCAGCACCGGCAGAATGTGCGGATGTTTCTCAATGTAGCGCTTGAAGGTTTCGATTCCCTGCCAATGGCTGCCGGTTACCTCGCCGTTTTGAATCAGCGCAAAGGAATAGTTAAGCTGATTCAGGTGCGCGGCGTCGGCGTCGCGCAGGCTGAGCCCTGCCCGGTCGTATACATAGGCGGCGGTGCGCTTGCCGGAAGTGGCGGAGGCGGTTTCGCCCGGGGCGCTCGGCCCTCCCGCCGGCCCCATGGTCAGCCAAAGGGTGGCGGCCAGCGACAGGCTGCGGCGCCAAAACCGCCGTGTGCGGCCGTTGCGCGGTTGCTTCATGTCAAAAAACGCTCCTTTCAGGTGTGCTAAACACGCGGCCAGTATAGCACAGGCATATGCATACGGACAATGGAAGTTGTTGTTTTGGAACGGCTACATTCATTTGCAAGGAGAGATTCGCATGAGCGATTACATCATGGATCTTCGCAAACGGGTGGGGCACATCCCCTTGATGCAATGCGGCGCCTCGGTGATTGTGGAAAATGAAAAGGGCGAAGTGCTCTTGCAAAAGCGCAGCGATAACGGCTTGTGGTGCTATGCGGGCGGATCGGTGGAACTCTACGAGCGCGTGGAGGATGCGGCCAGGCGCGAGCTATTGGAAGAGACGGGGCTGGTGGCGGACGAGCTGGAACTCCTGGGCGTGTTTTCCGGCAAGGAAACCCAGTATACCTATCCCAACGGGGACATGGTGAGCAATGTCGATATCGTGTTTGTCTGCCGCAAGTACCATGGCCAACTGGCCTGCGAGCCCGGCGAGGTCGAAAGCCTGAAGTTTTTCCCGCCGGACGCCCTGCCCCCAGACCTGTTTGGGGTCATCGTGCCCGGCTTGCGAGCCTATCTGCGCTCGCGCGGCCTATGAACGTCCATCAGCTTCGCTGCGCCGTCGCCGTGGCGCGCCTGGGGTCGCAGACGCGGGCGGCGGAGGCGTTGTACATGAGCCAGCCCAACTTGAGCAAAGCCATCAAGGAGCTGGAACAAACCTGCGGCTTTCGTATCTTTGAACGCCGAGGCCAGGGAATGGCTCCCACGCCTCGGGGCGAGGCGCTTCTGGCGCGGGCGCAGGCGGTTTTGGAGCAGGTGGACGCCTTTGACGCCGCGTATCAGGGCCGCGGCCGCGCCAACGCCTATCTCAGCGTCGCCGTTCCCAAGGCGGATTACATCGCTTCGGCGCTGACCGGCTTTGCCCGGAGCATGGGCGTGGGAGACGCAATGGAAATCAACGCGCGCGAGGTTCCCGGGCCAGAGGCCGCCCGGCTGGTGCTTTCGCGCGAGGCGGATATCGGCGTGGTGCGCTACCAGACCGCCCGGCAAAACAAAGTGCTGGAAGAACTGAGCCAGCAAGGACTGCACTATGTGCTGTATTGGTCGTTCCGTCCCTTGGCGCTGATGAGCCGCCGCCATCCCCTGGCCGCGGAGGAAAGCGTCAGCGCCCAAAGCCTCGCGCCCTATGCGCAGGTTCTCTTTGCCGGCATGACGCCCTACGGCGCGCAGGAAGACCGCGCGCAGGAGGTGCGCCGCGCCATTCGTGTCAACGATCGAGCCGCCCGCCTGGAAACCCTGGCCGCTTTGGAGGATGCCTACGCCTATTCCTCGCCCGCGCCGCCTGAGACGCTTGCGCGCTACGGCCTGGTACAGCGCCCTTTTTCGGACGCCTGCGAAACCTGGCAAGATGCCTTGATTTACCTCAAAGGCTACACCATGAACCGCTGGGAGCAGGCCTTTTACGACCAACTGCGCCAGCAGGTTGACCGGCTGAGCCGCTGAATGCCAACAACCCCCATACATGGAACCGCGCCGAAGCTCACATGATAGCACCACGAGAACGCGCGCGCGTTCCGGGATTGGAGGGTTTTGTGTTGGTCAGCGCAGCTTTGTTCACCATTCAGCTCCTGGTCACCTTGGTGGTGGGCGTCTATTTTTACACCCAGCTCAAACAACAGCGCAAATCGCAGCCCGCGCACAGGCGCGAAAGCGGCCGCGAGTTTGAACGCCTGCAAAAGATGCGCCAGCTCAAGCTGTCCGAGCCGCTCGCCGAGCGCGTGCGGCCTACGGCTTTTTCAGACATCGTCGGCCAGGAGGACGGCATTAAGTCCCTCAAGGCCATTCTTTGCGGAAAAAACCCGCAGCATGTGCTCATTTATGGGCCTCCGGGTATCGGCAAAACCTGCGCCGCCCGCCTGGTGCTGGAAGCCGCCAAAAAAAGCCCCGGCACGCCGTTTTTGCCCAACGCGCCCTTCATCGAAATGGACGCCACCTGCGTTCGATTCGATGAGCGCGCCATTGCGGATCCGCTCATTGGCAGCGTGCACGACCCCATTTATCAGGGCGCCGGGCCCCTGGGCGTCCAGGGCATTCCACAGCCCAAGCCCGGGGCGGTGAGCAAAGCGCACGGCGGCGTGCTGTTCCTGGATGAAATTGGCGAATTGCACCCCATTCAGATGAACAAGCTGCTCAAGGTGCTGGAAGACCGCAAGGTGATGCTGGAATCCGCCTACTACAGCGCCGATGACGCCAGCGTGCCACGCTACATCCACGATATATTCAAAAACGGATTGCCGGCGGATTTTCGCTTGGTTGGGGCCACCACGCGAAGCCCGCAGGAAATCTCGCCCGCGCTGCGCTCCCGCTGCATGGAGGTGTTTTTCCGCGCTTTGGAGCCCGAGGAGGTGGCGGACATCGCCTTTAACGCCGCCCGCCGAGCGGGTTTTGAGATGACCCATGACGACGCGGACATGGTGGGCCGCTTTGCCGCCTGCGGCCGCGACGCGGTCAACATCGTGCAGATGTGCGCGGGCCTGGCGCAGATGGAAGGACGCACGGCCATCGTAACCGAGGACGTGGAATGGGTCATCTATTCCGGACATTACGCCGCCAGACCCGAGCAGCACGCGGACACGGAAAACCGCGTGGGCGTGGTACACGGCCTGGCCATCGTGGGCAGCCATCAGGGAACAACGATGGAAATCGAGGCTGTGGCGCAGCCCGGCAGCGGAAAGCTGGTCATTACCGGCATCGCCGAGGAGGAGGAAATCGGGGCGGAAAGCCGCCGCATCAAGCGCAAGTCCACCGCGCGCAGCTCTTTGGAAAATGTGATGACCCTTCTTGGCACCATGGGCTACCGTACCCAGGACTATGATTTGCACATCAACTTCCCCGGCGGAACGCCGGTAGACGGGCCTTCGGCGGGCGTGGCCATGGCCGTGGTCGCCGCCAGCGCCCTGACGGGACGGCCGGTGGACGGACATGTGGCCGTTACTGGCGAAGTGAGCGTGCGCGGGCTCATCAAGCCCGTGGGCGGCGTGCCCGGCAAGGTGGAAGCCGCCGAGCGCGCGGGGCTGAGCACGGTGCTGATTCCCATGGATAACCGCCTGGAGCGATTTGAACATACCACCATCGAGGTGCTCCCCATCGCCACGCTGGATGAAGCGTTGGAACGCATGCTTCTGCCGGCCAGCGCCGCCGCTCCCGCCCAACGCCTGCCCGCGCCCGGCACCCAGCCCGTCCCCGTCATGGCCGCCGAGGAAAAGAGCGCCAATGGCTGAGGAAGGCACCCGTGGATAAATGTCACAATCCCCCCGCAAAGCTTGCATTTGCCGGCATGAGCCGCTATAATCATAGCGCGGCGGCTCACCGCCGGCAAAACGTTCGCGCCGCCGCGCGGCGCGGGCATCGGGAGGAACGGTATGCAGGATACATCACGCAAGGGCTCGCTTCGGCGCATGCCCGTGCTGCCTTTGCGCGGCATGATGGTCTTTCCGCACATGGTGCTGCATTTTGACGTGGGACGCTCCAAAAGCGTAGCCGCGCTGGAAAAGGCCATGCTCATGGATCAGCGCGTTTTTTTGGTCGCTCAGCGCGATGCTGAGGTGGAAGATCCGACCCTCAAGGATCTGTGCCGCGTGGGAACAATCGCACAGATCAAGCAGGTGCTTAACCTGCCTGGCGACAGCATCCGCGTGCTGGTGGAGGGCCTGCGGCGCGGCGTTTTAACCTCCATGGTAGAGGATGACCCCTGCCTGATGGGAAACGTGCGCGCCGTGCGCGACGATAGCGCCCGGGAAACCGTGGAGATGAAGGCGCTGGTTCGTACCACGCATGAGTTTTTCGAGGAGTATTGCGCCGCGAGCCTGCGCGTCAGCCAAGAAACGCTGCGCTCCGTGATGGACGTGGATCGCCCCGACCAGCTGGCGGACATCATCGCCGCCAACGTCCTGACCAAGCTGGAGGATCGCCAGGCCATTTTGGAAAAGCTGCACGTCAAAGACCGGCTGGAAACGCTGTGCGGCATCCTCATGCGCGAAACGGAACTGGCCGGCGTGGAAAAACAGGTGCAGGCCCGCATCAAGAAGCAGATCGAGAAAAACCAGAAGGACTACTACCTGCGCGAGCAAATCAAAGCCATTCAAACGGAATTGGGCGACAAGGACGGCACCGAGGTCGAGGAGCTGCGCGAACGCCTGGAGAATACGCCGCTTAACGAAGAAGCCTACCACAAGGCGGAAAAGGAGCTGGAACGCCTGAGCCGCATGGCGCCGGGCACGCCGGAAATCGGCGTGAGCCGCACCTATGTGGAGTGGATTTTGGACTTGCCCTGGGGCAAGCAGACCCAGGACAACCTGGATCTCAAGCGCGCCCGGCGCGTGCTGGAGGAGGATCATTACGGCCTGGAGAAGGTCAAGGAACGCATCGTGGAATACCTGGCGGTGCTGCGCATGAAAAACGACCTCAAAGGCCCCATTCTGTGTTTTGTGGGGCCTCCGGGCGTGGGCAAAACGTCCATCGTGCGCGCCATCGCCCGCGCCGTGGGCCGCACCTTTGTGCAAATGTCCCTGGGCGGCGTGCGCGACGAGGCGGAAATTCGCGGCCATCGGCGCACTTATGTGGGCGCCATTCCTGGGCGTATCATCGCGGGCATCAAGCAGGCGGGCACGATGAACCCCGTGTTTCTCTTTGACGAGATCGACAAGATGAGCAGCGATTTTCGGGGCGACCCGGCCTCGGCCATGCTGGAGGTGCTCGATGCCGAGCAGAACAACGCCTTCCGCGACCATTACATGGAGCTGCCCTTTGACCTCAGCCGCGTGATGTTTATCACCACCGCCAATACCGTCGATACCATTCCTCCCGCGCTGCTGGACCGCCTGGAAATCATCGAGGTGCCCAGCTATACCGAGGAGGAAAAGCTCAAAATCGCCCGCAAGCACCTGCTGCCCAAGCAGCTGGAAGCGCACGGCCTCAAACCTCGCAGCGTGCGCCTCAGCGACCGGGTGCTGCGCGAACTGATTTGCGGCTATACCCGTGAGGCGGGCGTGCGCGAACTGGAGCGCACCCTGGCGCGGGTGGCGCGCAAGGCGGCCGTGGAAATGCTGGATCGCAAGACGGAGGAAATCAACGTGACCTCCGATAAGCTCGGCCGCTACCTGGGCGCGCCCCGCTACTTGCGCGAGCCCTTGGAGCGCGAAAACCGCATAGGCGTAGTCAACGGCTTGGCCTATACCGCTGTAGGCGGCGAGATGCTCAGCGTGGAATGCGCCGTCATGCAGGGCACCGGCGTCCTGCAACTCACGGGCAAGCTGGGCGACGTGATGCAGGAAAGTGCAAAGGCCGCGCTGTCCTGGGTGCGCGCGCACAGCGAAAAATGGGGCATCCCCGCGGAGTTTTTTACCAAGCACGACATTCACATCCACGTGCCCGAAGGCGCGGTGCCCAAGGACGGGCCTTCGGCGGGCGTGACGATGCTGACCGCGCTGGTCAGCGCCCTGACGTCCGTGCCGGTGCGCCAATGCGTGGCCATGACAGGCGAGTTGACCCTGCGCGGCAGGGTGCTGCCCATTGGCGGACTGAAGGAAAAGCTGATGGCCGCCTATCGCGCGGGCGTCAGCGTGGTGCTCATCCCCAAGGAAAACGCCAAGGATTTGGAAGAAACGCCGCCCAGCATCCGACAGCGCCTGGAAATTCGGCTCGTGGAGGACGTGGGCGAGGTGCTCAAGGTGGCTCTGGTGTGCGAACCGCCGGTGGTGGGCCGCCTGGAAGCGCCGGCGGAGCTGTTTGCCAAGCCGGTAAGCGCCGGCGCTTACAAAGGAGTTTAGCATGGTCATCCAGGACGCGCAATTTGTGACCAGCATGGCCCGCTACGTCGAGGCGCCGCCCGTAGGCTTGCCGCAGCTGGCGGTGGTGGGCAAGAGCAACGTGGGCAAAAGCTCGCTGATCAACGCGCTTTGCAACCGCAAAAAGCTGTGCAAAACCAGCTCCACCCCCGGCAAGACCAGGCTGATCAACCTGTTTGTCGTCAACGGCTCGTTTCATTTGGTCGATCTGCCCGGCTATGGTTTTGCAAAGGTGGACAAGGCCGAAAAGGAACGCTGGGGAGCGATGATGGAAGGCTACTTCCGCGCTAGCACGCGCCTTGAGCACGTGTTGCACCTGGTGGACATCCGCCACGAGCCCACCCAGGAGGATGTGGAAATGGCGCGCTTTTTTCGCGCGTCGGACATCCCTTTCACGGTGGTGGCTACCAAGGCCGACAAGATTGCCCGCGGTGCGCGCATGAAGCATATTGCTCCCATCTGTCGCGCGCTGCTCAAGCAGCCATGGGAAATCGTGGCTTTTTCCAGCGAGGACGGCACCGGCCGCGACGAATTGCTGGGGCGTATCGGCGAGATTTTGAGGGAAGCGGCGCGGAAGTGACGCACCCTTTTGTCCCCGGCGGCATAGCATGCAGTGACCTGACCCCTGTCGGAGAGGAGTGATTGCATGCAAAACCCCGTGTGGATGCGCCCGGCTCTGCAAAAAAGCGAAGCCGTGCTCATGGCGGCCTTGCCGCGGCGCGTGGGCGCCGCGCCGCGTTACCGAGCCGCCCGTAACAGCATTTCTCAGGAGGGCGCGTTCAGGCCCGTGCCCATGATTGGCCAGGCGCCTACGATGGCCCTGAGTACCTATGTGCGGCCGCGCGGCAGCATGGCGGGCCGCGGCGTCCTGCGCGCGGCCGGCTACAGCGCGGATCCATACGCAGGACACGCAAGACCGCGCTATTGGAATGGCGGACGGTACACGCGCGTTCGGCTTTAGGGCCAAAATGTTTTGGGCCGCGCATGGCGCGGCCCAAAGTTTGCTTAGCGCACGAACAGCTGGGTTACATAAACGAAGCCTTGCTCGTCATAGCATACGCCGATGCCGACCTTTTTCCATTGGGAACCCAGCGCCGTGCGCCGGTGTCCGTTGCTGCTTAAAAAGGCGGCGTGGGCCTTTTCCACGGTGGCGTGGTGGGCGATGTTTTCCGCCACGGAGGTAAACGAGTAACCAAAGTCGCTGAGCATCTCAAAAGCGGTGCCGTAGGTGGGCGAGGTATGCCCGAAATAATCGTTGTTGAGCATGTCTTGGCATTTCAGCCGCGCCAGCTCGCTCAGCCGCTCATCCAATGGCAGCGCAGCCACGCCGTTTTTCTCCCGATCCTCGTTGAGCAGGCGAAACGCAATTTCCTCTTGCGCGCTTACGGAACCCGTAGTATAATCTTCGTCTGTGAAGGGAAGGGCTGCCATCGTTACCGAAGTTTGCGTCAATTGCGCGGTTTCGCCGAATCTGGACCATCCCCGAAAGCCAAATGGCGAGCCGGACGCCCCAGATGCCAAGGCGGAAGAGGCCAGCGAGAGCGTCAAGCCCAAGGTAAGCAGACTTGCTAGGGGTCGTTTGTACATGGAATCCCTCCTGTTGTTAGGTGATGCGCCAGAGACGTAATATAATCGTAATAAATTTGAAAACAATACGCAATGCTTTTGGGTTTTCGCTGCCAATGAAATGTTTCCCAGGGAAAGAACGAAATGGAGGAGGAGTCCGACCGATGAAGCTCGTCAAATGCCCTCGCTGTGATCTGAATTACATTCAGGAAAACGAAAAGCTGTGCAAAGTATGCCTGCGAGAGCTCAAGGGATCGCAGGTTGAAGACGAGATGGAGCTGTGCTCCGTTTGCAACGCTGCGCCCGCGCTGCCAGGCCGCGACGTGTGCCTGAGCTGCCTTAAGGAAATGAACAGCGGCACCATGGAGGACGATGACGACAAGGAACCCGTGGTGGACGAAAGCACCATTGGCATCAACTCCGTAAGCACCATGGACGAGATCATCCCTCAAATTCACGAGGATATTCCCGAAAACGAGTTTGGCGATATCCAAAACGAGCTGTCCCTGGAAAGCGTGATCGAGGACGAAGACCGCGACGACGATCTGGACGAGGACGATCAGGACTGAAACGAGGAACACATGCGGATCTACGCCATTGGCGACCTCCATCTGCCGGGACATGCGCAAAAGCCCATGAATGTTTTTGGCAGCCAATGGGATCGCCATTTTGAGTTGATTACCCAAAACTGGCGCGAGCGGCTGGATGATGACGACGTCGTTCTCATCCCGGGCGATATCAGCTGGGCCATGCATTTAGATGACGCCCTGGACGACCTCAACGCCATTGCGCGCCTGCCCGGGAGCAAGATTTTGCTGCGGGGCAACCACGACTACTGGTGGTCTTCTGCGGCCAAGGTGCGCGCCGTCCTGCCTCCGGGCATGCACTTGATTCAAAACGACGCCCTGCGCCTGGAAAACCAGGTGTTTTGCGGTTCCCGCGGATGGATGCTGCCCACCCCGCAGCAAGCCTTGACCCCGGAGGATGAAAAGATCCTGGCGCGGGAATGCTTGCGCCTGCGACTGTCGCTGCAGGCGGCTATGCGCCTGATGGACGGCCAAACACAGCTTAATGTGATGACCCACTATCCGCCGCTGCTTTCCGACGGCGCGGATACGCCGTTGACCGAGGTTTTGCGCGAATATCCGGTTTGCCGGGTCGTGTATGGGCATCTGCATGGCGCGGGCATCAAAGGGGCGTTTCAGGGCGAGCGCGAAGGCATCTCGTACCATTTGACCTCGTGCGATGCGTTGGGCTTTTGCCCCAAATGCATTTTGGCATAAAATTCATATCTGAATTTTTTGAAAACATTTCTTAATAATTTCTACATATTATTAACCGAATACGCGTTCGCAGACCCGGAAACCTTTTGAAATCAATGGTTTCCGGGTTGTGTTTTGCCTTTCTAGATATTGTGCGAACGATAGTTCTCGTCAATAATTGAAAAAATTGAAAGAAACAAGAAAATTACATAAAAACAGTAAATTCTTCCCTTTGACATTCCCTATTTGGGGAGTTAAACTGATGCCACAACCCTATTTGGGGTGTAAAGTGGAGGCAAAAGTGGGGGGATTGGGTTATGGACGAGCAGGAGCGCACGGAACGCCAGGCGCCCATTCCCGCGCAACAAACCCCACCGCTGCTGTTTTTTGGAAACTACGACCACTCCATCGACGCCAAGGGACGCATCATCATCCCCAATGCGTACCGCAAGGCGCTGGGAGATAGCTTTACCCTAACCGTGGAGTCCGACGACATCGGCATCGCCATCTATCCCGACGAAGCTTTCTACGCCATGGTCAAGGAGCTGCACGCCCTCAACGCCCTCAAGCCTTCCGTCAAGCGAAAGCGCGACCATGTGGCCAAGTTTAGCTATCCCGGCACTCAGGCCGACAACCAGGGCCGCGTGCTCCTGCCGGCCAAGCTGCGCCAGTACGCCTTGGGCGATGTGCGCGACGTGGAAATCAGCGGCGCGCTGGATCATATCCGCATCGTGCCCAGCGAGGTGGGCCAGGCCGAGGACGACTACTACCGCGAGCATCGTGAACAGATCAACGAGGAAATCGGCTCCCTGGGCGATTGAACCTTTGAGCTTTCCTTCAAGGAGTGAAGAAACATGGCCGAATATCAGCCCATGTACGACAGCTTCAGCCATCGCCGGCATGAGCGCTTTGTGCCGACGCAGCGCATTCGCGTCGCTTGCTCCGTGCGCCTCAAAGACGGCGACATTGACTTTGAGACCGGCCAGGTCAAGCAGACCGTTCAGCGGCGGCGCACCCAGGCCGACCGCGTGGACGAGCAGCGCAAAAACCGCCGCGAAGCCAAACGCAAGGCCGTCGACAAGCAGGAGGAAGGCAAGACCGGTTGGCGGGTCTCACGGCTGTTTGGCATTTTCGTGATCGCGCTGTGCCTGATGATCGGCGGCTTCTCTTATCTTGTCAAACTCAGCACCTTGGGCGCTTTGCAAAACGACATCGAGGCGCAGAGAAAGACCATCCTGTCCTATCAGGAGCAAAACGCCCAGCTCGAAGATCAGATTGCCGCAAAGTCCGACCAGGCCACCATCGTCTACGCGGCGACTCAGGAGCTCAACATGATCCGGGCCGACGGCGTGGAGCCCATTCATCTGGTGGCGGCTGACCCGCGGCCGAGACAATCGGCTCAGACCCAGCACAGCGGTGTCTCCGCCCAGGCGGAGGAGGAAACCGCCTCCACGCCCGTGCCTGCCCTGGCTAGCAACTGATTTTGGTGGCTTTTCGTCCAATTGGGTCGAATGCGTCATATTTCCGGCCGGACGGTCATACATCCCCTTATCAAGCATATTGGGGGAAGCTGTATGCCGTCCGAGCTGCATATACGCAAACGAGTCCTGGCGCTATTGGTGCTGCTGGCCTTTCTCTTTACCCTGTTGGTACTGCGCGTGGCCTACCTCACCACCGCCCGCTCCGACGAGCTTACCCGCCGCGGCGTCAGCCAATGGACGCGCGAAGGCGTGGTGTACGCGCGGCGCGGCCGGATTTTGGACGCCAACGGCCAAACCCTCGTGCTGAGCGCGACGGCCTACTCCGTCAGCGTAGACCCCAGAAAGGTTACCGACGTTGCGCTGTTTGCCGATACCGTGGCTTCGGTGCTGAACCTTTCCGTGGAGAGCGTGCGCACCAAGGCCAGCGACAAGACCAAGGCGTCGGTGCTGCTCAAACGTCAGGTGTCGCGCGAAACGGCGGACGAGCTGCGCCAACTTCAGTCCAGCGCATCGCAGGAGGTGAGCCAACAGCTCAAGGCGCTGCTCTTTGACGAGGACGTGCGCCGCGTTTATCCCCGGGGCGCATTCCTGACCCAGGTGCTGGGGCTGACCAACGTCGACAGCGTGGGGCAAAGCGGCCTGGAGATGCAGTACGAAGGGCTTTTGCGCGGCACGGCGGGCACGATTTTGCGAAGCGTGGACGGCAACGCCCGCACCATCTATGACAGCGGCAACCTCTACATTGAGCCGCAGGACGGCAATACCCTCCGCCTGACCATCGACGCGACCATCCAGGAAATCTGCGAAAAGGCCATGCGCGAATGCTACGAGGTCAATCAGGCCAAGGCCGTCCACGTCATCGCCATGAACCCCTACACCGGCGCCATCCTCGCCATGTGCTCCAAGCCCGACTACGACCCCAACGATCCGCCCCGCGACGATGTGGATACGCTGACGCAGCTCATGCGCATCCGCCTCATCTCCGACGCCTACGAGCCCGGTTCCACCTTCAAGATTCTTACCGCGGCCGCGGCGCTGGAAGCCGGCGTTACCACGCCGGAGGATCACTTTTACTGCTCGGCCAAAATCACCGTGGACGGCGATACCATTCGCTGCTGGGGCAATCCGCACGGCGCGGAAACCATGGCCGAAGGGCTGATGAACAGCTGCAACCCCGTGTTTGTGGAACTGGCTCTGCGCCTGGGCGCCCAACGGTTTTATCAATACCTGCACGCCTTTGGCCTGGGCTCCAAAACGAATGTTGACTTACAGGGGGAGGGAAGTGGTATACTAATACCCGTGAGCAATGTCAAGAACGTCGACCTTGCACGCATCGGCTTTGGACAGAGCGTGGCGGTTACGCCCATTCAGCTGCTCAACGCCGCGTGCGCGGTCATCAACGGCGGCAGGCTCATGCGCCCCTACATTCTCAAGGAGGCCCTCACGCCCGAGGGCGAGGTGCTCTACCGTACGCAGCCCAAGGTGCTTTCCACCCCGATTTCCGAGGAAACCAGCGCCACCATGCGCCAGCTGCTCGAGCGCGTGGTCAGCGAGGGCGGCGCAAAAAACGCCGCCATCGAGGGCTACCGCATCGGCGGGAAGACGGGCACCGCCCAGGTCTACAAGGACGGGCGCATTGCGCGCGACGTCCACATTGGCTCTTTCCTGGGCTTTGCGCCCGCCGACGATCCGCGCATCGCGCTGCTGGTCATCGTAGACGAAGCGGATGCGCCGGTGGACTATGGCGGAACCACGGCCGCGCCGTTTGCCCGGCAGATCTTGGCCGACGTCCTGCCCTACCTGGGCTGCACGCCCTCCCAAGAGGACGGCCGCGAGGAAATCGAAGTTGCCGACGTGGTGGGCATGCCCCTTTGGGAAGCGCGCAAGCTGATTGCCGAGCAGGGTTTTCGCGTCCTGGACGACGGCGCGGGCGATACCGTGACCGCGCAGATGCCCAGCGCCGGCGCGATGTTTCTTCAGGGCGGACAGGTGATGCTTTACACCTATACCCAAGACATGGCGCAGGCGGAGGATCTGGTGTGCGTGCCGGACGTGTCGGGCCTGTCGGTGGTGCAGGCGGCTTCGCTGCTGAGGCAGCGGGGCCTGGAAACGGAAATCTCGGGAGACGGCTATGCCGTCCGGCAAAACCCCGCGGCCAACGATTTCGCGGCCCCGGGCACGGTGGTTACGGTAACGTTTGAACTGCCCAATCCATAGAGGGACGGAGGAATACACATGCTGTTTTCGGAACTGCTCAAGGATGTCCCCACCATCCTGGAAACGCGTGGAGACACGGGAGTGGAGATTGCCTCGCTGGTGACCAACAGCCGGGACGAGGCACAAAACGGCCTGTTTTTCTGCATACGCGGCATGCGCTTTGACGCGCATGCCTTTGCGCCCCAAGCCGTGGAAAACGGCTGCGTGGCGCTTGTGGTGGAGGACTTTGTGGATGTGCCCGTGGCCCAAGCCAGGGTGGAAAACGTGCGCTCGGCCATGGCTTACATTGCCTCCGCTTTCTACGGCCACCCGGAGCGCAGCCTGCGCATGCTGGGCGTTTGCGGCACCAAGGGCAAAACCACCACCAGCTTTTTGCTCAAAGCCATTCTGGAGGCTGCCGGCTACAAAACCGGGCTTATCGGCACCACGGGCAACCTCATCGGCGATAAGCATCTGCCCAGCAACATGACCACCCCCGACCCCGTGGATCTGCACCGGTGCCTGCGGCAAATGGCGGACGAGGGCGTGACGGCGGTGAGCATGGAGGTCAGCGCCCATGCCGTGGATATGCACCGGCTGGACGGCGTGCCCTTTGAGGCTGCCTGCTTTACCAACCTGTCCCAGGATCACCTGGACTACTTCTATACCATGGAAAACTACTTTCAGACCAAGAAGCGGTTTTTCCTGGAGGGCGCGGTCAAAAACGCGGCCCTTAACGCCGACGACGAATACAGCGAACGCATCCAAAAAGAGATTCGCATTCCCTACATCACTTATGGCATCAGCGCTAACGCCGACGTATTTGCGCGCGACATCGAGATTTCCGAAACGGGCGTATCCTTTTCCATCTTGTTGCGCGGACTGGAAAACGTTACCATCCGCATGCGCCTTACCGGGATGTTCAACGTTTACAACGCCCTGGCCGCCGCGTCCCTGGCCATGATCCTGGGCATCGACAAGGCCGCCATCAAAGCGGGCTTGGAAAGCGTTAAGGCCGTGCCTGGCCGCGTGGAAATGCTGGATACGAACACGCCCTACCGCGTCATCCTGGACTACGCGCATTCGCCCGACGCGCTGGAAAACGTGCTGAGCACCGTGCGTGCCTTTACGCGCAACCGTCTGATCGTCCTGGTGGGCTGCGGCGGCGACCGCGACCACGCCAAGCGTCCCATCATGGGCGAAATCGTAGGGCGGTTGGCCGATTTTTCCATCCTCACAAGCGACAACCCGCGTACCGAGGATCCCAACGTCATCCTGCGCTCCATCGAGTTGGGCATGAAGCGCACCAAGGGCCGCTATGTCGTCATAGAAAACCGGCGCGAGGCCATCCGCTACGCGCTGGAGATGGGGCGAGAGGGCGATGTGATCATCCTGGCAGGCAAGGGCAACGAGACCTATCAGGACATCATGGGCGTCAAACGGCCCTTTGACGAAAAGGTGGTCGTGCGTGAGCTTTTGGCTCAAATGCGCGGCTAAAGGATACCAAGGAGGGAACGAAACGTGCTCAGGCTGATTGTGGCGCTGGTGCTGGCAGCCATCGCTATGCTGCTGATCGGACCTCGCGTCCTGCCGGTTTTGCGCAAGCTCAAGTTTGGACAGACCATTTACGAGCTGGGCCCCAAGTCCCACCGCACCAAACAGGGCACCCCCACCATGGGCGGGCTGATGTTTGCGGCGGTCACGGTAATCGTGGGCCTGGGCGCTCATGCCGATTGGCTGGGCATGTACGATTTCGCGGTGGCGCTGGCAGCCGTGTCGGTGCTCAGCATGCTCATCGGTTTTGTGGATGACTACATCAAGGTGGTCAAAAAGCGCAACCTGGGCCTGATCTGGTGGCAAAAAATCGTCGGTCAGGTCGTCGTGAGCCTGGCCTTTTCCTGGTATTGCTACAAAAGCCCGCTGGTCGGCCCTGCGATCGTTCTGCCCTTTGGGGCCGGCGAATGGGATTTGGGCCTTTTCTACGTGCCGCTCAT
This sequence comes from Candidatus Limiplasma stercoravium, assembly GCA_018715175.1. GTDB lineage: Bacteria > Bacillota > Clostridia > Christensenellales > Aristaeellaceae > Limiplasma > Limiplasma stercoravium. The sequence goes on along the minus strand of DVME01000082.1, from coordinate 8,368 downwards.
GGCCGTGACCATGATCTTCATGATCAATAGCGCCAACTTGCAAGACGGCCTGGACGGACTGCTCAGCAGCGTGACGGTGGTGGGCAGCGCGGCGTGGGCAGGGCTTGCGCTGCTGGCTGCCGCCGGGGGCGCGGCGGCGGTTGGACAGCTGGAGAACTATCAAAACCTGGCCGTGTTTGCCATGGCGCTGTGCGGCGCGCTCATTGGGTTTCTGCGCTTCAACCGCTATCCGGCCATGGTGTTCATGGGGGATACGGGCAGCATGTTTATCGGCGGGGCAATGGTGGGCATGGCCATGCTCATGCGCATGCCGCTGCATATGCTGATGCTGAGCTTTACGCCCATCCTCTCATCGCTCAGCGTTATCCTTCAGCGCGTTTACTTTAAGCTCACGCATGGCAAGCGCATTTTCAAAATGTCGCCCATCCATCACCATTTTGAGCTGTGCGGCATGACCGAAAAGCAAATCGTGGCCATGTACACGGCGGTGGAGGTTGCGCTGTGCGCGTTGGCGCTGTTGACTTTCGGGGCATAAGGAAGGCTTGGAGGTGAAGGCCATGAAGCTGGGCGGACGGCGGATTCTGGTGGTCGGCATGGCGCGAAGCGGCATTGCCGCTGCGCGGCTGATCTTGCATCATGGAGGCATACCCATTCTGTCCGATCAGAAAAGCGAGGAAGCCTTTGGCCAGGACTTGGACATGCTGCGCGGAACAGCCTGCGAGTTTCGCCTGGGCGAAGACGCCGGAAAGCTCTTGGAAGGCGCCGAAGGCTTGGTCATCAGCCCGGGCGTGCCCATTGACGCGCCGGTGGTCAAGCGCGCCAAGGAACTGGGCGTGCCCATGGTGGGCGAGCTGGAATTGGGCTGGTCGCTGCTGCAAGGCGAAATGCTGGCCATTTCCGGCACCAACGGCAAAACCACCACCACCACCCTGTTGGGAAAAATCTTTGAAAACGCGGGCCGCGTGACCCATGTGGCCGGCAATATCGGCTATCCGCTTTCCTCGGTGGCCCTGGAAAGCAAAAAAGACGACGTGTGCGTCGTGGAGGTTTCCAGCTTTCAGCTGGAAAGCGTGCGCGCGTTCCATCCGCGCGTGGCCGCGCTGCTCAACATCACCGAGGATCACCTCAACCGCCACGGCGACATGCAAACCTACATCCGCCTCAAGCAGCGCTTGTTTGAAAACCAGTCCGAGCGCGACGTGGCCGTATTGAACCTGGACGATCCGGCGCTGCGCAAGATGGCCGACCGCGTCAAAAGCCGCGTGGCGTTTTTCAGCCGCACGCAAAAGGTGGAAAACGGCGCCTTTGTGGACGAGGGCAAGCTGGTGTGGCAATGGGACGGCGTGCGCAAGCCCATTTGCGACGCGGACGCCATTCTCATTCCAGGGCCGCACAACCTGGAAAACGCGCTGGCGGCGGCGGCCATGGCCTGCGCCATGGACGTGCCGGCGCCGGTCATCCGCCATACGCTGATGTCCTTTACCGGCGTGGAGCACCGCATCGAAAAGGTGCGCGTGTTCCAGGGCGTGACCTACATCAACGACAGCAAGGGCACCAACGTGGACAGCACCATCAAGGCCGTGCAGAGCATGCGCGCGCCCACGGTGATCCTGCTGGGCGGCTATGACAAGCATGCCGATTTCGCGCCGCTATGCCGCGAAATTGCCCAAACGCCGCACATTACGGACGCGGTTGTCATGGGTCAGACCGCCCGCCAGATTGACGGTCAGCTCCGCGAAGCCGGGTTTGACCGCGTGGTGCGGGCTTACAGCCTGGAAGACGCTTTGCAAAAGGCCCGCTCGCTGGCTGTGCCCGGCGGAAACGTGCTGTTGTCGCCCGCGTGCGCCAGTTTTGACATGTTCCGCGACTACGAACATCGCGGCCAGGCGTTTAAGGAGCTCGTCGCAGCCCTCGGCTGATTCGCGCCCTTTCCGCCGCGCAAGAGATGCTACGAAAGACGACGCATCTTTTCCGGTAGGGAGGGGCTTGCCTATGATTTCCCAAGCGCCGCGCACCGTGCCCAAGCGCCGCCGCGCGCCGGTGGACAAAACGTTGCTGCTGATTGTGGCGTTGCTGCTGATGTTCGGGCTGCTGTGCCTCTTTAGCGCCACCTACTACAAGGCCGTGGCCAAGGGCGACGCGCTCATGGAGGTCAAACGCCAGCTGTTTGGCATCGCGTTGGGCGCCGCCCTGATGTTTGTGACCAGCCGCATTCACTATCCCTTTTGGCGGGATCCACGGGTGGTGGTAGGCGCCCTGATTGCCAGCTTTGTGCTCCTGGTGCTGGTTGTGATTCCCGGCATCGGCGTATATCTCAACGGTTCGCGCCGCTGGCTGAACATCGCCGGGCTGAGCTTTCAGCCCTCGGAGGCCGCCAAGATCGCCTCCGTGCTTTACTTGGCCGCCACCCTCAGCTACCGCGCCGACCAAATCCACCGCTTCTGGCGGGGCATCGTGCCGCTGCTGGTGGTGCCGGCGCTGATGTTTTTGCTCATCCTGGAGCAGCCCAACCTCAGCACGGCGGGCAGCATCATGATTGTGGCGCTGCTGATGCTTTTGCTGGCGGGAGCGAAATGGCGGCATCTGGGCCTTCTGAGCGTGGCGGGGCTGATCGTGGGCGGGGTGTACGCCTGGATTGAGCCGTACCGCCGCGAACGGCTGCTTTCCTTCCGCGATCCCTTCGCCCAGATGAGCGACGAGGGATATCAGCTTGCGCAATCGCTCATCGCCATCGGCTCCGGCGGGCTGTTCGGCCGCGGGCTGGGCCAGGGAAGGCAGAAATTCAGCTATCTGCCCTACCCCGAGAGCGATTTCATCTTCGCCATCGTGGGCGAGGACTTTGGGCTGATGGGCTGTTTGCTGGTGGTGACGCTGTTTGTGGCGTTTGCCTTCGCGGGCATGCGCATCGCGGTCAACGCGCCTGACCGCTACGGCTGCCTTCTGGCTTCAGGGCTGACCGCGATGATTGCGGTGCAGGCGTTTCTCAACATCGGCGTGGTGGTCGGCGTCCTGCCCACCACGGGGCTGCCCCTGCCGTTTTTCAGCGCCGGCGGCACTTCCATTACGCTTTTGATGGCGGCGGTGGGCATCGTGCTCAACGTATCGCGGTCTCAACAAAGGTGACGCGCTTTCTCACACATCCACGGGCATGGCATAGGATGGTGCATGCAATGCTTGACGGAGGTGGAAGCATGGACACCTTGCGAATCCGCGGCGGTCGCCGCCTGGATGGGGAATGGACGGTACATAGCGCTAAGAACGCGTTGTTGCCCATTATGGCGGCGTCCATCCTGACGGACGATCCGACGCTCTTGGAGGACTGCCCCCGGCTGAGCGACATTCGTCACATGGGCGACATCCTGCAAACCCTGGGCTGTGATGTGCGCCGGGAAGAGCGCGCCTTGCGCATTGATCCCCAAGGACTGTGCCGGCATGACATGCCCGACGCCTTGGCCAAGAAGATTCGCTCCTCCATCTTCCTGCTGGGCCCTATTTTGGCCCGGTTTGGCAAGGCTACCGCCACCTTTCCTGGCGGATGCGAAATCGGACTGCGTCCCATCGACCTGCACCTGAGCGGGCTGAGGCAGCTGGGCGTCATCGTGCGGGAGGAAGGCGGCGAGATTCGCTGCGACGGCGCGGCCATGCGCGCGGGCCCCGTGCATTTTGACTATCCCAGCGTGGGCGCGACCGAAAACGTGATGATGGCCGCGGTGCTTTTGCCAGGCGTGACCACGCTGCACAATGCCGCCCGCGAGCCGGAGATCGCCGATTTGCAGCGCGCTTTGCGCTTTATGGGCGCGCAGGTAAGCGGCGCGGGCACGCACATCATTCGGGTGCAAGGCGTGCGCCGCCTGCGGGGAATCGTCTACCGCGCCATGCCGGACCGCATCGTGGCCGGCACGCTGCTGGCCGCCGCCGCCGCGAGCGGCGGACGGATATGCCTGCGCAACGCGCCGGTGGAGGACATGTGCGCCATTTTCAGCAAGCTGCGCGAAATGGGCTGCACGGTACGGGAAGCCGCCGGCGAGGTCGACCTGGCCGCCCCCGAGCGCCTTACCGCTTTTCAGCAGCTGCAAACCCAGCCGCATCCGGGGTTTCCCACGGACATGCAGGTGCAGATGCTGGCGTTGGCGGCTCGCGCGCAGGGAACTTCGGTGGTCGTGGAGAATGTATTTGAGAATCGCTTTACCCATGCCGGCGATCTCAACCGTATGGGCGCCAACGTGATGGTCAACGGGCGCACGGCCATCGTGAAAGGCGTGGGGACGCTCTATGGCGCTCGCGTGACGGCGCGGGATTTGCGCGGCGGCGCGGCGCTGGCCATCGCTGGTTTGAGCGCCCAGGGGGAGACGGTGGTGGAGCATGCGGAATTGATCGACCGCGGTTACGAACGCTTGGAAACCATGCTGAGCGCCCTGGGCGCGGATGTGATTCGTCACAGCGAGCAAACGCAGGAACTTGGAGGGAAACAGCCTTGAGAAACCGAGAACCCACGGCTCAAGAAGGGTTCGAGCCCTACGGCGAATACGCTGCTGCGCCGGGCGCGCAGCAGCCGGCGTCCTCCCAGGACGCCGGGCTGCGCTCACAGGCCCAAAAGCGGCGAAGGACAAGCTTGATGTTCAAGCTGTTGGTGCTTTTGACCTGCTTGTGCATCATGTTGATTGTTTTGCAGGAAACGGTGTTTCGGCTTCAGGCGGTGTACGTGGTCGGCAATGAGACCCGCACACCCCAGGAAGTCGCGGCCGCTTCCGGTTTGGTTCGCGGACGCAGCATTTTTTCCATCACCCGCGAGGAGGTAGAGGCTTCCCTCAGCCGCGATCATACCCTCATTTTTGAGGACATGCAAATTCAATACCCCAACACCGTCTACCTTTATGTGCGCGAGCGCACCCCGGCGGCGGTGATGAGCTGGCTGGGCATTTTATACCTGCTGGACGACGAGGGTATGGTAATGTCGCAAATCAGCGCCGACCAAGCGCCCCAGGACATGCCGGAGGTAACGGGCCTTCGGTTGACGGACGTGGTGGTGGGCCGGGTGCTTTCCAGCACTTCGCAGGATCAGCTGCAGGCCTATCGGGAGATCATGCTGGAGCTGTATGAGCAAATGTATCTCACCCAGGTTTCGCAAATCAACCTGGCCGACCCGGATAGCCTGTTTTTGGAAACCCGCGAGGGGATAACCGTTCACCTGGGCGATCGAAGCCATATGCAAGCCAAAATCTGCGCCATGCGCACCTACATGAGCTATTTTCGTCAGCTGGGCGAAAACAGCGGGCTGCTGGACGTCACCAAGCCCGAGGACGCTAAATTTCAGCCGGATTCGTAAGGCAGGGGGAGGTTTTGCAAAAGAGTTCTCAAAAACATCAAAAAAAAGCAGGAATATGCTTGCGAATTCATGCCAAAACGGTTACAATAAACAATGGTACTTTGGGTGCATCCTATGCTTTGGGCGGTTGACGCCGCCTGTGGCATCAGGAGCGCGCCTGCGGGCGTCGCCCGGGCCGATCCCACAGGAACAGGGGAATGCTTTGCTATGAAATCTACCATCGCAGCCATCGATTTTGGCACCTCTAAGATTGTCACGCTCGTTGCCGAGACCAGCGGAGGTCAGCGATGCGACATCATCGGCGCGGGCAAGTGCAGCTATGACGGCTTCCTGGAAGGCGAATGGAACAACCCGGCCGACCTCAACGATGCCATCCATCGTTCCATCGAGGAAGCGCAGAACCAGGCCAAGCGCAAAATCCGCGAAATCAACGTCGGCGTGCCCGGCGAATTCACGCGCGTGTACGCGGTCGAAACCAGCGTCAGCATCCAGGGCGCCGACCCGCAGGTGACACCGCGCCATGTGGAAAAAATATTCGCCAACGCCGATAAGGAGCTTGGCCCTGTGCGCGGCGTGGTGGTGCACCGCAGTCCCGCGTGGTTTATGATCGACGGCGGCAAGAAAACCCTGGAGCCGGTCGGTCAAAAGGGCGCGGAGCTCAAGGCCATGGTCAGCTTTGTGGTGGCCGATACCTTTTTCCTGGACGACGTGATGGCACGGCTGCGCGATATGGATCTGACGGTGAGCGGCTTCTTTTCCAGCTGCACCGGCGAGGCCATGCTCTACCTCCTGGAGGAGGATCGGGACCGCACGGCCTTCCTCATCGATATCGGCTACCTGTGCACGGACGTTATGGCCGTGGAAGGCGACGCGGTGATCTTCCAAAAAACTTTGCCTGTGGGAGGCGGTCACATCGCTGCGGACGTGGCCGAAGGCCTCAGCATCCCGCTGGATTCGGCCGAGCAGATCAAAAAGGAATACGTGTATCAAATGCCGACGGTTTCGCAATCCTATACGGTGCCCAGCGGCGATGGCGTCAAGACGGAAACTTTCACCCAGGAACAAGTCGCTGCCGTCTTGGAACCCCGCGTAGACGAAATTGCCGACATGATCCGCGAATGCATCGACGACAGCGGCATCAAGCTGCGCGACTGGTCGGTCATCTACCTCACCGGAGGCGGCCTGAGCCTCAACCGCGGCGGCAAGGATTACCTCAGCGCCAAGCTGGGCAAGACTGTGCGTGAAACCGTTAAACGCACCATCAAAATGTCTAGCCCCATCTATGCCAGCGCCATGGGCCTTATGGATCTCATCATTGACACCATCGAGGCTCACAACGCGCCCACCGGCGGTATGGCCGGCGGTATGAAGGAGTTTTTCCGAAGCCTTTTGGGTGGCTGACGCCCCGGAGCGCGACCGAAGCATAACATGAGTAGGGGGATGTACTGTGCTTGAATTCCAGATTGAAGACCAGCAAAGCTTTGCCAGTATTAAGGTGATCGGCTGTGGCGGAGCGGGCAACAACGCCATCAATCGCATGGTAGACGCCGGACTCAAGGGCGTGGAGTTTATTGCGATCAATACCGACCGCCAGGCGCTGAGCATGAGCAAGGCCAGCACGACCATCCAAATCGGCGAAAAGCTCACCAAGGGCCTCGGCGCAGGCGCCGTGCCGGATGTGGGCCGCCGCGCCGCCGAGGAAAGCCGGGAGGAAATCGCCAGCGCCATCGAAGGGGCGGATTTGGTTTTCGTCACCGCGGGCATGGGCGGCGGCACGGGCACGGGCGCGGCGCCCATCGTGGCCGAAATCGCCCGGGATTTGAACTGCCTGACCATTGCGGTGGTTACCAAACCCTTCCAGTTCGAAGGCAAACAGCGTATGAAAAACGCTGAAACCGGCGTGATCGACCTCAAGCAGCGCGTGGATACCCTGGTGGTGATCCCCAATGACCGCTTGCTGCAAGTGGTTACCAAGGGCACTTCCATGCTGGAGGCTTTCCGCATCGCCGACGACGTGCTGCGTCAGGGCATTCAGGGCATCAGCGACCTCATCGCCGTGCCCGCGCTGATCAATCTGGACTTCGCCGACGTCAAGACCGTCATGGAATCCGGCGGCCTGGCGCATATGGGCATCGGCATCGGCAAGGGCGAAAACCGCATGGTGGAAGCCGCCAAGAACGCCATTCAGAGCCCCTTGCTGGAAACCAACATCGACGGCGCGCGCGCGGTGCTGATCAACATTACTGGCGGCGAGGACATGAGCATCATCGACATCAACGAAGCCGCCAACCTCGTTATGCAGGCGGCCGACAGCGAAGCCAACATCATCTTCGGCGCCGGCATCGACGATTCGCTGGACGACGAGGTGCGCATTACCGTTATTGCGACCGGGTTTGAAAAGACACCCTTCCCCAAAAAGGAGGAGCGCAAGCGTTCCTCCGGCGACCGCGATTGGACCCGCAGCTTTTCCAGCGACGCTCGCGGAACGCCGTATGGCGCGGGCGGCCCTGGGCAGATGACGCGCCAGGATTACCCCACGCCTTCCTATGAGGATATGAGCTTTGGCATGCCCGTGGACGGCGAGCGCCGTCAGGACGATTTCGGCGCCGGCTTCATGGGCGGCGGCGTGCCCACTCCGGCGGCCATGCCTCAGCAGGGCGCGCAGCTTTACCCGGGCTACCAGCCCACCTTCCCTACGCAGCAGCCCTTTGGCCAGGCGGATTACCAACAGCCGGGCATGCCCTATCAGGGCGCTCAGCCTCAGCAGGTGGATTTCAACTATCCCAATCCCCAGCTGGGCAATCAGCGCCAGCCTGCGCAACAGGCGCCCGAAGCGCCGCAGAAGTCCAACGCCGTGGAACGCGATGACTTGGGCGTGCCGGCTTTCCTGCGCCGCCCGTCGCGCAAATAACGTAGCAACCGAAACGCCCGCCGGTCTTTGGAACCGGCGGGCGTCAGACTGTCGAAAAACCCTTTTAGGAGGTTCGGAGGGCCGCAGCCCTCCGAGCTGCATTCCGAATCCAGCGACATGCGCGGTGGGTT
>DVME01000081.1 GCA_018715175.1 Candidatus Limiplasma stercoravium | reverse complement strand
ATATCGAAGGCGGCTGCTACGCCAAGTGCATCAACCTCAGCAAGGAGCATGAGCCCGAGATTTACGGCGCCATCAAATTCGGCGCCCTGGTGGAAAACGTCATCATGGATCCCGAAACCCGCGAGCTGGATTTCGACGACGACAGCCTCACCGAAAACACCCGCGTGGGCTATCCGGTGGAGTTCATCTCCAACGCCAAGATTCCCGGCATCGCCGGCATTCCCAACACCGTGATCTTCCTGACGGCCGACGCTTTCGGCGTGCTGCCGCCGGTGAGCAAGCTCAGCCGTGAGGCGGCCATGTACCACTACGTGAGCGGCTACACCGCCAAGCTCGCCGGTACCGAGCGCGGCGTGACCGAACCGCAGGCCACCTTCTCCACCTGCTTTGGCGCCCCCTTCCTGCCCCTGCCCGCCTCTCGCTATGCGGAACTGCTGGGCGAAAAGATCGCCAAGACCGGCGCCAACGTCTACCTGGTCAATACCGGTTGGAGCGGCGGCAGCTACGGCAAGGGCGGCAAGCGCATGAGCCTGCCCTACACCCGCGCCATGGTAACGGCCTGTCTCAACGGCGAGCTGGAAAAGAGCGAGTTTGAGCTCGACCCCATCTTTAACGTCCTGGTGCCCAAGACCTGCCCCGGCGTTCCCGACGAGGTTCTCACCCCCAAAAAGACCTGGGCCGATCCCGCTGCCTACGAGGAAACCGCCCACATGCTGGCCGGCTTGTTCCAGAAGAACTTTGCCAAGTACGACAATATGGATCCCAAAATCGTGGCTGCCGGCCCCAAGGCCAAGTAAGTCCAAAAGCCGTCCGGTTTCCATAGCCAAAGGGCATGCCTCCCATCGGAGGCATGCCCTCAGGCTGTCGAAAAAGTCCGCCTGTGGCGGCTTTTTTGACGGGTTTACGCCGCTTCCCTCTCGCCCCTTTGGGGCTTCACGGGCGGGAGGCGGCGTAAGGAAACCTTGCTATGCCAGGCTTCCGAACCCACCGCGCATGTCGCTGGGTTCGGAAGGACGCGGCCCTGAGAACCTCCTAAAAGGTTCTTTTGACAAAACACGTTTCCCCTGCGCCTAAGGCGCAGGGGAAACGTGCAAGGATCAGTTTTCCCGGCCGCGCAGCGCGTCGGCCCAGGCCGTGATAATCTTCGTGTTGCGCACGGCGGCGCCTTCTTTGGATACGGTGCGCCACAGATCCATGGAATCGTGATACCAGGCTTCCAGCTCGCTTGCCAGCAAGTCGCCGTCCTTGCGATCCGTCACCCATTGGGCAATGCGGTTCCACAGCTTGATCCCGTGCGCGGCGATGGAAATGGCGTGCATCAGGGAACGCTGGGAAGCGTCCATGCGCAGCGCGGCCGCAGCCAGCTGCTCCAGCGCCGCGTCAACGGCGGCGTTGGCCTTGGGCACCCGGCTTACATCCACCTCCGCCATGAGCTCGCGGCGGCGTGCTTCATCGCGCGTCTCAATCCAGCGCACAATCCTGTGCCAGCCAAACACCTCGTGGCCGCTCAGCGCCGCAAACCCTTCCATGAACTTACCTTCCCGGTCGCCATACTCCAGCAGGGAAATGGCCTGGTTGACTTCTTCGAAGGAAGCGCCGTCCGCGTTCCAGGCAAACGCCGCCCCATACAGGATGCCCGGCACCGCTAGCCAGGGATGGCACACATGGCCGTAGTCGCCCCAGTCGGTGTTCAGCAGGCCGATGGCGCCGTACTTGCGGCCATGGGCGCACATGGCGCGGTTGTTTTTGTAGGAATCCTCCACCATGGGGAACCATTTGTTCCAGGTGCATACGCCGGGGCAGGCGTACTGCGTAGCGCCCATTTCGGCCAGGGCGCGAATTTCGTCCTCGCGCTGGTCGGGCAGATAGCCCCAGTTGAGGCAAATGGCGCCCTGAGGAATGTCCTTGTAAGTTTCCGGATGCCGCCACATGATGTCGCCCCAGAACATGGGGGTAACGCCCTTGTCCAGCAGGAAGTTGAGCAATTCGCGCACGTGAGCCACATAAAGGGTTTGGGTCCCCTTTTCATCGGCGAGGGCCTTGCTGCGTCCCTTGCCCAGATCGTAGGTTTCGTCGCAGCAGATGTTGAACTTGCGGGAGGTAAACAGCGCCATGTATTCCGTGATTAAGCCCTTGATAAAGTCCATGGTGCGGGGGTTGGACACGTTCAGGGTGTGGTGCTCTCCCCAATAGGTGTAGCTGAAGGGCTGCTTTTCGGAATCGGGCAGCTCGCACAGATCCGCGCAGGTTTTGGTGCTGAGAATTTGATACATGTGGCCAAAGCTGGACAGCGACGGCACCAGTTCGATATGCCGCTGCTGGCAGTAGCGATCCAGCTCCATGATTTCTTCGGCGGTCAAGGGCGTATCCTCGCGCCAGGCTTCGCTGAGGCCTTTGAACAGGTAGGTGTGTTCCACGTAGAGTTGCCACTCGTTGATCTTATAGCGGCACAGAAGATCGGCGTAACGCTTGAGCGTGTCCAGGGTGGGCACGCGGCCGCGCGAGCAGTCCAGGTAATAACCGCGGCGGGCGAGATCCGGCTTGTCCTCGACTTCGATGGCCGGCAGCCGGGCTCCGTGCCGACGTACCCATTGGCAAAGCGTCGTTACGCCATGCAGCACGCTTTCGTCGCTGCCGCCGCGCACCGTGACGCCTTCAGGCGTCACGGTGAGGGTGTAGACATCCGCTGCCAATGCGCCATCCATGCGCAGCACCACTTCCCCCTTCTGCGGCACCCCGCGCGACAAGGGCAAATCCAGGCCCGCAAAAGCGCGGATATCGTCGCGCAGCATTTGCGCGTACAGCAGCGCCGAGGGCTCGGTGTCCGCTAAGGTAATCCGGGTGTCATGGCGCAGGGCGAACACGCCCTCTCCCATGCGCACGGCATGGGGCATCGGCAAGAAAAGCATTAGGCTTCCTCCTTTTCACGAATGCGGAAGGTTTTGATTTCATACGGACGAATGGTGAAGGCAATGGTGTTGTCCCGGACGGTAGCGTCCGCTTTCTTCTCCTCCAGGCAGTTGCACTCCTCCACGGAGGCGATGGGACGATTCCAGTAAAGGAGGGCGTCGGTGAGGGCGTTATCGGTTTCGTAAAGACGGGCGATCCAGCCGTCGCCATCCTCGGCGCGCTTGATGGTCTCAAGCATCACGTTGGTATGAGACGTGTCCGCCAGGGAGAAGGCCGATCCCTTCGCGCCGCCCTTGCAGGCCAAGGCGGGCTGGTTGAGCCGGTAGGCTTCCTGCACGGTGCCCAGGCGCCAGTCCTCGGCGTGAGGATAGAGCGCGTAGGTGAACACGTGCTCCTCCTGGTCGGTGACGGGGTTGGGCTCAATACCGGACTTGATCAGCGTCAGGGCCGTGGAGCCGTCCAGCACCGAATGGCCGTACTTGCAGTCGTTAAGCAGGCTGACGCCGTAATGCCCTTCGCTGACATCCATCCACTTCTGGGCGCAACTCTCGAAGCGGGCTTCATCCCAGCTGGTGTTGCGGTGGGTCTTGCGCTTGATGTTGCCAAACTGGATGTCAAAGGTTGCCTCGTCCGTATGGACGTTGAAGGGGAAATGCACCTTGAGCAAGTGCTGGTGTTCGTGCCAGTCCACCCAGGTTTCAAAATCGATGCGGCGGCTGTCCGCCCAGAAGCGGATGGTTTGACGGATGCGGCTGTTGGAAACCTCGCGTTCGATTTCCAGCGTCGCGCACACCGCGCCCACGTCGCGCCAGCGCAGGCTGGTCAGGTTGGTGACATCCCAGCTCTTTTCGGTGTAGTAAACGTCGATGTCCCAGTTGTCGTAATAGATGGGCTTATCCTCATACATGCGCATGAGGTTGCCGCGCTCGCCGCTGCGCAGCACCTCGCGGGCGTTCTCCTTGTCGTACAGGCGGGTCAGCAGGCCATTTTCGTCCAGCTCCACCACGTAGAAAGGCGTTTCCAGGCAGCGGTCGCCCCGCAGGACAAAGGGCGTCTCCTCCTCCTGGGGGCCGCCGGCCAGCTCGTAGGTACGCCAGCCCTTGGAGGGCAGGTTTTCCAGGCTGACCCATGCGCCGTCCGCCGCCTGCTGCACGGGATAGCGGTTGCCGTCGCCGTCCACCAGATAGGCGGCGTCCGTCTCGCCCAGGTTGATGGCCTCGTCGGACATGAAGCCCTTGGTGTTAAACACCGTCACCGTGTTCCCCGCCGGGCACAGCGCCGCCATGCGCTCACGGGTCAGCGCGCCGATCGTTTCTTCCAAGGCGGCGTATTCAGCCTTGGTGACCTCGTACACCTCATGGATGCACGAACCGGGCAGGATGTCGTGGAACTGGTTAAGCAAAATGGTTTTCCACAAGGCGTCCGTATCCGGGTAGGGCAAAACCGGGCTGGCCAGCGCGCCCAAAAGCTCCAGATCCATCATGTGCAGTTCCGCCTTACGGTTGGAGCGCTTGTTGCGGGCCATGGAGGTGTAGGTGCCACGGTGATACTCAAAGTACAATTCGCCTTCCCAGGTGGGCAAGCGCCGGTTGCCCTGAACGCGGGCTTTGAGCTCGTCAAAATACGTGCGGGCAAAGACCTGGCGCACCTTGGGCAAACCGGCGACGCCCTTTTCCATGCGCTGGGACGTCTCCAGCATGGGACGGGAAGGCCCGCCGCCGCCGTCTCCATAGCCATAGGAAATGAGGATATCGTTGTTGATGTCCTTGTTCTGGTAGCGGTTCCAGCCGCCGATGAGGGAATCGGGATGCAAAATGGCGTTGTAGGTGGTATAGAAACTCCGTGTTTCATCCTGGCCGATGTTAAGGGCGGTGATGAGGTGCGTAAGAATTTCCGACCCGTCAATGCCGCGCCACAGGAAGGTGTCATAGGGCATCTTGTTAAACTGGTTCCAGGCCAGTTTGGTGGTCATAAAGTACTCGATGCCGCACTCCTTCATAATCTGGGGAAGCGCGCCGGAGTAGCCAAACACGTCGGGCAGCCACAGAATGCGGCAGTCCACGCCAAACTCGTCCTTGAAAAACCGCTTGCCATGGATAAACTGGCGCACCAGGCTTTCGCCGCTGGTGAGGTTGCAGTCCGCCTCCACCCACATGCCGCCTTCCGGCTCCCAGCGGCCTTCGGCCACGCGCTGGCGCACCTTGTCGTACACCTCGGGATAGCGCTCCTTGAGGAACTGGTACAATTGCGGCTGGCTGGACATGAAGCGGTAGCCGGGGTACTCATCCATGAGCTTGAGAACCGTCGCAAAGCTGCGCGCGACCTTTTCGCGTGTTTGGGCAACGGTCCACCACCAGGCCACGTCGATGTGGGTATGCCCGATGCAGGTAGCCACGACCTCGTCGTGGCCGCCAAGGGCTCCGTAGAGGTGTTCACGCAGGTATTGGCGGGCCTGGCGCACGCTGTTTTCAAAAGCCGGGGAATAGGGCGTGCGCAAATCCAGGAGATTGACCGCCTCGTTGAGCTCGCGCTCCAAATCCATGCGGGCGCGGCTTTGGGGATCCAAACGCGGGAAAGCTTGCAGGGGCACTTGAAGATCCCAGTACAGGCCTTCGATTTCCGCATCCACCTCCCACCATTCGGCGATGAGGTTGAACTCCGAATGCAGCGTGCCCGTATAGGCCTGCAAATCCAGCCGGTATTTCCGTCCCGCCTGCGCCGCAGGCGTCAGGAGCACGTCACGGTGGTTCATGTCCAGCCCCTGGATGATTTCGCCGTCCACGAACAGCAGGAACTGCGGATTTTTGCCGTCGTCCCACTCGTCGATCTGGGTGCGCACATGCATCCAAAGCGGCTTGCCGTCAAAGCTTTGAGGCACGACCGCCTTGGTGGTGAACCAATAGTGCTCGTCCGGCCCATACCAATGCATCGTAGCGCTGTCAAAGGGCGTCAACGGCGCCGCGTCCGCATCGGCTTCCTCAGGGCGCATGAAGCATCCCTTTTTGCACATCCAGCCGGTCAGGGGCTGCTTTTGCCGAACGGAGAGCTTTTTGAGCTCGTCGCAGATGACCTGCGCGCGTTTGTCCAGATAACGCATTCCTACCACCGTCTCTTTCGTTGATTAATGTTACAAAGCGTGCGCCTTGCAAAAATTCACTAGCTCGTCCACCGTGGTGAAAGCTAGGCCGGTCACGGTGTCGGCACAGCCATAATACATGGCGATGCGGCCGGTGGCGGCGTCTGCGAGCGTGGCGCAGGGGAAAACCACGTTGGGCACATCGCCCACGCACTCGTAGGGCTCCCAGGGCGCCATGAGGTAATCGGCGGAGCGGTACAGCACCTTCCAGGGCTGTTCCAAATCCAAAAGCGCGCAGCCGATGCGGTACACATAACCGTTGCAGGTGGTCAGCACGCCGTGATAGATCAATAGCCAGCCTTCGTCTGTCTCAATGGGCACAGGCCCCGGGCCCACCTTGGTGGACTGCCAGGCGGAGCTGTTGTCCTTGATGGTGCCCATCATATGCCGGTGGCGTCCCCAGAATTCCATATCCGGGCTTTGGCTGACGAAAATATCGCCAAAGGGCGTATGGCCGTTATCGCTGGGGCGGCTCATCATCATATACATGCCGCCGATTTTGCGGGGAAACAACACCCCGTTGCGGTTGAAGGGCAGGAAAGCGTTTTCCAGCTGGGTAAAGGTTTTGAAGTCCTGGGTCCAGGCCACGCCGATGGTGGGGCCGTGGTAGCCGTTACACCAGGTAATGTAGTAGCGATCCTCCAAAAAGCACACACGCGGGTCGTAGCGGAATTCCTTGCGCAGCACCTCGCCGTCCGCGCCGGTAAAGACGATGGGCTCCTCCTCGATGCGCCAATGAAGGCCGTCCTCGCTGTGGCCCAGGAAGATGTCCATGCTGATGGAACGGCTGTCGCAACGGAAAACGCCCTTAAAGCCGCCTTCAAAAGGAACCACGGCGCTGTTGAAGATGCTGTTGGAGCGTCGGGTGCCAAAGCGGTTAATGATGGGATTTTGGTCAAAACGCCAGATAGGTTCTTTTTCGCCTGCGGGTTTTTCCTGCCAGGGCATATTGGGCAGCGCGGCGCCAATGATCCTTGCCATGAGGATTTCCTCCTAATGCGTACTCAGCGGGGTCAGAAAATGCCGCCCGCGCGACATAAACGCCTTTGGGTCAAATTCCCGTCAGTCGTTAATGCTACGCGAGCGGCGAGGTTTTGTCAATAGAGAATTCTTTACTTGGCGGCGACGAACGCATCCACCTGGGCCTGGGCCTCGGCGACGATATCATCGAAGCCGGCCGCGCGCATTTCTTCCATCATCTGCGGCACGGAGACGGCGGGATCGGTGGTGCCGGTGAGCACTTCACCCTTGTAGCGGTTGAAGATCTCAATGCAGCTGGCCAGCTGATCCTGGATGGGCGTCGTATCGAAGAAGAAGCCCAACAGCACGGAAGCGGTGGCGTTGTCGTTGAGCTCGCGCACCTCGTCCCACTGGTTGAAGTCCATATCGTCGGTCAGGGAGACGTTGAAGAAGGTCGCCTGGGTGTAGCCGGCCATGGTCCACTCGGCATTGATCTTATGCACGCGGCCATCCTCGGTGTACTCCCAGTTTTCGCCTTCCACGCCATAGTAGAACAGGTCGCGCACGTAGGTGTCGGTGTTGATGATGTCCAGCAGCTGCAGGGCCTTCTCGGGATAGGGGCAGTTGATGGAAATGCTGTTGAGGCTGCCCTGGACGGTCTCGTTGGAAGCAATGGTCTGGCCAAACTGATAGGCCACCGCCTCAACGCCCATGTTGGGGCCCCAGGTGGTGATGGCGGCGCTGGGCCAGCCCTGCGCCACGGAGCAGACGTTGTACTTGTTGCTCTCGGCATGGGTGGCGGCGTCGGCATTGATGATGCCGTCGTTGTACCACTTGTGCAGCAAGGACAGAGAGGTCATGATATCCTCCTGCTCGAGGGTGGCAACCACTTTGTACTCGGTGTCGTCAATGCGCACGCCAATGGCGGGCAGACCGGTGCTCATCTGGTCATAGACGGAGAGCAGGTAGGTCGCGCCATTGCTGTTGAGGGGGTAAACGGTGTTGCTGGTCTTGTCCTTGAGCTCGTAGAGGATGGGCTCAATGGCCTCAAGGGTATGGCCTTCGCTGGCATCCAGTCCGTTGGCGTCCAGGAGCTCCTTGTCCCAGACGAAGTAGTTGGTCATGGAGCTGTCCTTGTAGGTGGGCACGGCGTAAATCAGGCCGTCGACGCGGCAGGCATCCCAGTAAGCGGAGGGAATGAGCTCCATCAGGCCGGGAGCATACTCGGCAAGCATCTCCTCGGTGATTTCATAGTAGGCGCCCATCTGCACGTCGTTGTTGTAGGTGCCGGAGTTGCCGAAAATGATGTCATAGGGTTCGTTGGTGCTGATAATCATGTTGCGGCGGTTGTCCCAGTCGCCCCAGCCGATGACTTCCACATCGACGTTGACGCCGATCTTCTCAGCCAGGTAGGGGTTAATCTGTGCCAGCCAAGCGTCGTAGTTGGTGGGCATGCCGCTGCCGACGGTCACCCACTTCAGGGTGACGACTTCCTCGGCGGAGGCGAAAGTGCCGGTCATTCCCAGCAGCATCGTCAGAGCCAGGAGCATTGCCAAGAGTTTCTTCATGTTTGGGAGTCCTCCTTTTTTTAGCGTTAACCCGCGCACAGGCGCGGACCACGAACGGATGGGGAGATTGCCTTAGCCCTTCACGGCGCCGATGGTCAAGCCGGAAATGAAGTATTTCTGGAAGAAGGGATAGGCGCAGGCGATGGGAATCACGATGACCACGGCGATGGCCATGCGCACCGATTCGCTGGGCATCTGGTTGCGGTACTGCTGCAGGCTGAGGCCTGCGGTGGGGTTGTTGGCCAGGTAGTCCAGGCTCTTCATCATGTTGTTGAGCAGGGCCTGGAGGGAAACGAGGTGACTGTCGGTAATGTAGAGGGAGGATTGAAACCAGTCGTTCCAGTAACCGAAGGTCAAAAACAGGCCGATGGTCGCCAGCACGGGCTTGGAAATGGGCAGCACGATGGTGGAGAAGATGCGCAATTGCGTTGCGCCGTCAATCTTGGCCGATTCGATGATGCTGTCGGGGATGGTGGATCTAAAGAAGGTTTTGCACACGATGATGTTGAACGAGCTGACGGCCAGGGGAAGGATGAGGGCCCAGATGGAGTTTTTCAGGCCCAGGAGGTTGGCGTTAACGACGTAGCTGGCAGCCATGCCGCCGTTGAAGATCATGGGGATGAACACGCTCCAGGTATAGAAGCCCTTGAGCTTAAACACCGGGCGCGAGAGCACGTAGCCCATGGTGGAGGTCAACGCCAGGCCCAGCAGCGTACCGGTGATGGTAACCAGCACGCTGATCCACAGGGCGTTGAAGATGGTGTCGCGCTCGTTCCATAGGAAGTCGTAAGCGGAGCTGGAGAGGCTGCTGGGGATGAAGCTGTAACCCACCTGCCGGATGGACTCCTCCGAGGAAATGGAGATGATGAACACAAACAGGATGGGAATGATGGCCATGGCCGCCAGGATGATAAACAGCACGTTGTACCCGGCGTTTGTCAAGGGGCGGACACGGTTCATCCGCATGGAATCCATTTGGGGTTCGTGAACCTTTGCCATGTCTTGCTCCTTTCCGCGTCAGATGATGGCGCTGTCCGGGTCGATGCGGGAAACGATCCAGTTGGCGATGAGGACGGTGGCGCAGCAGCATACGGACTGGAACATGGAGGCAGCCGCGGTGCGTCCGATGGGGGTGGAGCCGCGCAGGGCGGAGTAGATGAAGGTATCGAAGGTGGACGCGACCTTGTGCAGGCTGTTGGGCAAGCCCTGGGTGACCTGCCAGAACAGGCCGAAGTCGGAGTAGAAAATGCGGCCCACGTTGAGGATGAACATGGTGATGAGGATGGTTTTGAGCATCGGCAGGGTGATGAACTTGGCCTGCTGCCACTTGCTGGCGCCGTCGAGCATGGCGGCTTCGTAGAGGCTGTTGTCGATGCCGGTGATGGAAGCCAGGTAGACCACCATGTTGTAGCCGGTGCCCTTCCACAGGTTCATAAAGACGAGGATGAAGGGCCAGTACTGCGGCTGGGAGTACCACATGATGCGCTCGCCGCCCATGGAGGTGATGATGCTGTTGAGCAAGCCCTGGTCGGGATTGAGGAACGCATAAACAAAGTAGCTTACCACAACCCAGCTTAAAAAGTGCGGGAAGAACATCATGGTCTGGTAGACTTTGCTTTTGCGTTTGGAGTAGATTTCGTTGATCATCATGGCCAGGGCGACCGGCACCACGATGCCCAGCACGATGAAAACGAAATTGTACAGAATGGTATTGCGCAGCAGCATGCCGAAGGTGTTGTTGGTCAGGAAGAATTTGAAGTTGTCAAATCCCACCCACTCGCTCATCATCAGGTTGGACAGAAAGCTCTGTCCCCGGAAGATGCTGTACTTCTTGAACGCGATAATCAAGCCGAACATGGGTAGGTAGCAGAACAGCACATACCACACGAACGTGGGGAAACCCAGCAATGTCAGTTCGGCGTCGTCTCGAGACCAAAAGTGTTTTTTGCGTTTTGGCGCAATGACCTTGGGCGTCGTTCCTTCCATAAGCGATCCTCCTCATTGTCGGTCCCGTATGTTGCTTTTTGTATGCTTCATATCATCAATGATGTTAACACGTTCCCTTGTAAATTGCAATAGCTTTTTTCAAAAATATTCTCAACTTTTGTGTAATCTTTATGAGAAATGTTCGGCAATGATTTCCATGTCAAAAATCGTGCTAACATATGTTAACTTTTTATCTTCTGAGCATTGACATTTTGCGCCCGGCATAGTATCCTGTCTTTATTCCAAGCGTACTGCATTCTCCTTGCGCGGCTCTCCCCCGCTTTGCTGTGTTCTCCCTAACAGACGCAAATGAGGTTTTATTATGTCGAAAGTCACCATGCAGGATCTTGCGCAAGCCGTCGGCGTATCCCGAATCACGGTTTGGAAGGCGCTCAACAACCGCGCGGGCGTCTCCGAAAGCCTGCGCAACACCATTCGCCAAAAGGCCGCCGAACTGGGATACGGCGGCATGACGGAAGGCTCGCACAAATACACGCCCACCTATTCGGTGGTGGTTTCCCGCCCGGAATCCTCCGCCTTTTGGATGCAGATCATCCACCACATCGCCAAGGAGCTTTCCGGTAACGGCATTAACTTAATGTACACTTATATGCCCTCCGCCTATTCCGAGGGCTACGCCCTGCCCGCGTCCCTCAGCCCCGAAAGCGTGGAGGGCTTCATCGCCCTGAACGTCTATGACCCTCAGCTGTTTTCCCTACTCACCCGCCAGCCCGTGCCCAAGGTCTTTTTGGATACGCCGCCGGCCTTTCACCCCGATGACCTGGGCGGCGACCTGGTCATTATCGAGGGCCGCACCCGCGTGCATGATATCACCGCCCGCCTGCTAGAAAGCGGCCGCAGCAGGCTGGGCTTCATCGGGGATACGCACTACGCCCAGACCAACCTGGATCGCTTTCACGGCTTTGTGGACGCTCACCGCGAGGGCCACGTGCCCCTGGATGAGCGCCTCCTGCGTACCGGCGCCATCAGCCTGCGCCACCATTATGAGGAAATCAGCCAGTTTTTGGACTCCCTCTCCCCCTTGCCCGACGCCATCGTGTGCGCCAGCGACTTCATCGCCGATTTCGTCTTGCGCTACTTGCAGGAAACCGGTCGCAAAACGCCCGACGGCTTTGTGCTGACCGGTTTTGATAACAACACCGAATATGCCAACGTCGCCGGACGCATCACCACCGTCGACGTGGAAACCTCCGCCCTGGGCAAGCGCCTGGCCCGGCTGCTCATGTTCCGCGCCGCCTATCCCGACGCTCCCACCGTTGTGGGTTATGTGTCCACCAAAATTCTCTTTCGCCCGCCCCTGGGCTGAAGCGCCTCAGGCGCCGGTCATGGCCCCGGGATCCAGGGCTTCCCGCGCGGCTTCCCGGCTGAGCAGCCCCTTGCGCACCACCAGCTCCTCCACCGGCGTGCGCGTGGCCAACGCCTCCCGCGCGATGGCGCACGCCGCGTCGTAGCCGATGAGCGGGCACAGGGCCGTGGCTACGCCCACCGAACGGCGCAGCGCCTCGGCGCATTGAGAGCGGTTGACGGAAATGCCCTCCACGCAATGGACGGTCAGCGTCTCAATGCCGCGCGTCAGCTGCGACACGCCCTCGCACAACGTGTCGAACAAAATCGGCTCGAAGGCGTTGAGCTCCAGCTGCCCCGCCTCCGCCGCCAGGGTGACTGTGGCGTCGTACCCCACCAGGCGAAAGGCGATTTGATTGACCACCTCGGGGATGACGGGGTTGACCTTGCCGGGCATGATAGACGAGCCGTTCTGCCGCGGCGGAAGGTTGATCTCGCCCAGCCCGTCCCGCGGCCCCGAGGACAAAAGCCGCAGGTCGTTGCAGATTTTGGACAGGCTCACGCCGCAACCCTTCAGCGCCGAAGAAAACGCCACGTACCCGTCCAGGTTTTGGGTGGCGTCCACCAGGTCGCGGCTTTGCACGAAGGGGATGCCCGTCATTTCCGACAGGATGCGCACCACCGCGCTCACATAAGCGGGGTGCGCGTTCATGCCTGTGCCCACCGCCGTGCCGCCCAGATTGAGGACAAGCAGCTCGCGCCGCGCCTTTTCCATGCGCCGCCGCTCGCGCCCCAGCACCGCCGCATACGCCGCAAATTCCTGCCCCAGACGAATGGGCACCGCGTCCTGAAGTTGGGTGCGCCCCATCTTCACCACGCCGTCAAACTCGTCCGCCTTGCGCTCCAGCGCGCGGATCAGCCGCCCCAGCGCCTGCAAAAGCGTCCCGCTGAGCCGGTAGAGGGTCATCTTGCCGCAGGTGGGATAGACGTCGTTGGTGGACTGCCCGCAGTTGACATGGTCGTTGGGGTTGACCAGCCGGTGATCTCCCGGCCGGCCGCCCAGCAGCTCCGCCGCGCGGTTGGCCAAGACCTCGTTGGCGTTCATGTTG
Organism: Candidatus Limiplasma stercoravium; assembly: GCA_018715175.1. Classification (GTDB taxonomy): domain Bacteria; phylum Bacillota; class Clostridia; order Christensenellales; family Aristaeellaceae; genus Limiplasma; species Limiplasma stercoravium. The sequence goes on along the minus strand of DVME01000081.1, from coordinate 6,465 downwards.
GTGGACGTGCCCGCGCCGCCCTGCACGGGATCGACGATAAACTGGTCGTGCAGCTTGCCCGACGCTACCTCGTCGCAGGCCTGTTCGATGGCCTGCGCCACATCCGGCTCCAGCGTGCCCGCCATACGGTTGGCGCGGGCGCAGGCTTTCTTGATCCACGCCATGCTGACGATCATCTCCGGCGGCAGCCGCCGTCCCGTAATGGGAAAGTTCTCCGCCGCGCGTGCGGAATGAATGCCGTAGTACGCTTCGCGGGGAATGCGCTTTTTGCCGATGATGTCCTCCTCGATTCGATAGGCCGTATCCATCGCCGTCCCTCCAACGCCATGCGATTGCGTTCTTCGCTCTTGCCTTTAGTATACCGATGCGGTATACTATTTTCAAATACTTATATTCATATCTTGCATATAGGCGTTTGCCTATGGGGAGGGCCGCATGTTCCGCGAGATGCGCTATGTGATGGAAGTGTACCGGGAGGGCAGCTTTTCGCGCGCCGCGCAGAAACTGTACATCTCCCAGCCGTCTCTGAGCCAGATGATCAAAAAGGTGGAGGAAAAAGTGGGCGGTCCGCTGTTTGACCGCTCGGCCTCGCCGGTGCGCCTGACCGAGACCGGGCGGGCCTACCTTCGCGCCGCCGAGCAGATTCAGGAGGCAGAAGACGGATTTTGCCATTATTTGAGCGACGCCGAGGCATGCTTGACGGGCAGCCTGTCGCTGGGAGGCACCACGCTTTTGACCTCCTACGTGCTTGCGCCGCTCATTTCCGCCTTTTCCGCGCGCTTTCCCCGGGTGGATGTACGCATTCACGAGACGCACACAACGCAGCTTGAGCGCGACTTACAGGCCGGCGAGTTGGATTTCGTGATGGAAAACCGAGATTTTGACACCATCATTTACCAAAGCATCCCTTACCTGCGCGAGCGCCTTCTGCTGGGCGTGCCCCGGCATTTGGAGGTAAACGCGCAGGCCGCGCCCTACCGGATGGATCGCCAGCGCCTCATGCACGGCGGCGACGGCCTGTGCGCGCCGCTTTCGCTGTTTCAAAACGAGGCGTTTCTGCTGCTTAAGGAAGGCAACGACACCCGAAGCCGCGCCGACCGCCTGTGCGCGCAAGCCGGCTTTCGCCCTCGGATCAAGCTGCTGTTGGATCAGCAGTTGACCGCCTATCACCTGGCCTGCTATGGTCTGGGGGTATGCTTTCTCAGCGATACCCTGGCGCGCAGCGTCCCTCCCAACGACCGGCTGTGCCTCTACGCGCTCGAAGGCGATTTGGCCCGGCGTTCCATCTGCCTGGTGTATAAGCGCAACCGCTTTCTCACGCGCCCCATGCGCGAGTTTTTGCGCCTGCTTTCTGAGCCTGCGCATGGAGGGGCTCACCACTCCGACCCTTCAAAGGCGTCCGGGACATGACCTACGCCCTGGGACGTGACGGTCACAAGGTCGAAGCGCATCGGCCGAAGCGCGTGCTGGGGGTGCTGCGCCACATAATAGCGCGCCGTGGCGATCAGTCGCTCCCGCTTGCGCGGCGTGACGGCCAGCTGTCCGGTTTCCGCCGTGCCGCGTTCGCGCGTTTTGACCTCCACAAACACCAGCGTTTCGCCCTGGAGCATCACCAAATCCACCTCGCCAAAAGGAGAATGGAACCGCCTGCACAGCGGTTCCATTCCTTTTTCGCACAGGTAGGCCAGCGCGGTGTTTTCGCCCATCACGCCCTTGGCGTAGGGCTTGACGCCGGGGTCAATCATTGGGATAATCAGGGTAGAGCGGGAAGCGCTTCATCATTTCCACAACGTCGGCCTTCACGCCGGGGCAGGCCGCCTCGCCGCCGTCCAGCACGCGCTTGATAAAGCCCGCGATGGTTTTCATGTCCGCTTCCGTCATGCCGCGCGTGGTCACGGCCGGGGTACCCACGCGCACGCCGCTGGTCACGGTGGGGCTGCGGGTTTCGCCGGGGATGGTGTTTTTGTTCACGGTAATGTTGCACTCGCCCAAGAGGGCTTCCATCTCCTTGCCGGTGCGCTGGGTATTGGTCAGATCCAGCAGGATGAGGTGGTTGTCGGTTCCGTCGGACACCATGCGCACGCCGTTGTCGCGCAGGGCGTTCTCCAGGGCCTTGGCGTTTTTGATCACCTGCTCCTGATAGGTGCGGAACTCGGGCTTGAGGGCTTCCAGGAAGCACACGGCCTTGGCCGCGATGACGTGCATGAGGGGGCCGCCCTGCGTGCCGGGGAAGATGGCCTTGTCGATGGCTTTGGCGTACTGCTCCTTGCACAGGATCATGCCGCCGCGCGGCCCGCGGAGGGTTTTGTGGGTGGTGGTGGTCACAAAGTCGGCGTAGGGCACCGGGCTTTCGTGCATGCCTGCGGCAATCAAACCGGCGATGTGCGCCATGTCCACCATCAGCAGGGCGCCCACCTCGTCGGCGATGCGGCGCAGGGGCTCGAAGTGAATCGTGCGCGGATAGGCCGACGCGCCGGCCACAATCATCTTGGGCTTATGCTCCAGGGCCAGGGCGCGCAGCGCGTCATAGTCGATGCGGCCGGTGACTTCGTCCATGCCATAGGAAACGAAGTGAAAATACTTGCCGCTGATGTTGACGGGGCTGCCGTGGGTGAGGTGGCCGCCGTGGGAGAGGTTCATGCCCAGAACCGTGTCGCCGGGGGCGAGCATGGCATAGTACACGGCGGTGTTAGCCTGCGCGCCGCTATGGGGCTGAACGTTGGCGTGCTCGGCCCCAAAAAGGCGCTTAGCGCGCTCGCGGGCCAGGTTTTCGGCCACGTCCACATATTGGCAGCCACCGTAATAGCGCTTGGCGGGATATCCCTCGGCGTATTTATTGGTTAGTGGGGAGCCCATGGCCTCCAGCACGGCGGGCGAAACAAAGTTTTCCGACGCGATGAGCTCAATGTGTTCGCGCTGGCGCTCCACCTCGTCGGACATGGCTTGAAACAGTTCCGGATCGGTCTCCTTGACATGCCGGTAATTCATAGCATCTCCCCCTTTAGCATGCGTCTTCAATCAAAAACCGCGTATACTCAGGCCGAGCGCCCCCGCAGCACATCCCAGACAACGCTTACTGCTGCTTCCTTCCGGATCTGACAGGGTTCACGTACTGAAATCGCACGGGACTCAACCGTCATCGTACACACGGCTCATCCATTTTACATGATGGCGTGCAAAAACGCAAGTTTTTCATTCTTTTTTTCGCGGCTCAATCAATTGCGCACCTGATGCGTCTAATGAATGAAAGCGCGCTTGAACCGTCTGTTGGAGGAGGGAACGCCTGTGACGAGGGAGGACTTTGAGGGGCGTGTTCTGGCGGCGCGGGAGAAAATGTACCGCGTTGCCAGAAGCTACCTTCCTGGGGAAGAGGATTGTCTGGACGCGATCTCCGAATCGGTGCTCCGGGCCTGGCAAAAGCGTTCGACCCTTCGCAGGGAAGAGTACTTTGACACCTGGCTGATGCGCATCCTGATGCGGGAATGCGTCAACATTCTTCGGCGGCAGCGCCGCATGACGCCCGTGGAAAACGTGCCGGAGCAGCCGGCGCCTTCGTCCGACGGTTGCGCTGTGCGCGAGGCGCTGGACGCGCTTCCCCAAAAGCTGCGCACCGTGACGGTGCTGTACTACATGGAGGGCTACAGCGTCTCGGAGCTTGCGCAAGTGCTGCGCCTGCCCAAAGGAACCGTAACCTCTCGACTGCACATGGCCCGAGAACGCCTCAGGGAATTTTTGAAGGAGGATATGGAATGAAAAAGGAGCAATGGCGGCGTGCTTACGACCCGGATCCCGTCGTGCTGGAGGCGCGCGTGAGGCAGACCTTGGCGCGCCTGGATACGCCCCAGGCCGCGCGGCCGCGCGTGCTGCGCACCGTTTTGGTCGCGGCGCTGGTTTTGGCCCTGGTGGGCGGCGTCGCGCTGGCGGTGTATGAAAGCCGCACCGCCGAGCTAGCCGGCTGGCTCAGCGGCGAGGACAAAAAGGAAGCGTTGCTGGCGGGGGATATTGCCGCCTGTGGCGAAAGCGTTCAGCTGGGCGACGTTGTCTACACCCTGGACGACGTCATCTACAAGAACGGCATGGTGTACGGCAGCGGCGTGATTCGCGCGGCGGAGGGGGCCAACATCGTGCTGATGGATGAGAACTCAAACCTTTTCGAACCCGCGGGCTATCCCCTGCACTACGGCAAGGACTACACCGTGCCCGACGATGCGCCCAGCTATGCACAGCTGGCTGAGGAGCGCGGCGCAAAGCTCATCCTTGCCAAGTGCGTGGCCAGCGGCGTGCTGGATGAAAACGGCGAGCCCGACAGCTCGGAGATCGGCTACGACCAAATTCCGCAGGAGGACGGCACCATCCGCTTCTACTTTGAGTTTGCCGGACAAGAGGGCGGCGTTGCGCGCGCGGACAGCTACGACGTCTGCCTGTCCATCGCCAACTGGGAGGTCACGCTTCAGGGCGAATGGCTGCGCGAAGACCCCAATAACACCTGGCTCAAGGACGAATGGGTCGTGACGGTCACGCCCGAAATGAAAGGAGAGGCCCAATGAAAAAGCGAGTGTTCAGCATCTGTCTGTGCCTGTGCCTGCTGATAGGCGCCTTGCCTGCGCTGGCGCAGGACGACGGCGCGCTGCGCGTGCTCAATGACGGCTGGTTCGTCAACGAGGATTATCTGGCGCAGTACCCGGACCGAAGCCTGGAGATGATCCCCGCCGAGTATCTTGACAACGGCATCGACACCAACCTGCGAGAACTGCTTTTCACCACCGAGTGGGATGTGGCCCGCATCACGACGGACGAGTTCACCCTTCGGGAGCTGGACGAGGCCGGGCTGCTCATGGACCTGACGGAGCTGTTCGGGGAGGAGAAGCTCTATCCCGCCGTGCGCGGGGCGGTCACGGTGGACGACCGCATGATGTGCGTGCCCACGATGGGCTGGTACATGGGCGCCCGTTACAGCATGCAATGGCTGGATGGGGACCCCTACGGCCTGGGGGAAAAGCTGGGACTTACGGAGACGGACGAGCCGCATACCTACGCGGAGCTTTACGCCCTTGCGCAGAAGTACTTTGCGCTGGACGCGGAAACGCGGCGCGGCACTATGTTTTTTGATGGCATGCTGAATGGGCAGGCGGGCGTTCTGCTGCTTTCGAGCTTCATTCAGCAATATGCCGGGGAGTTTGCGGACGCGGAGGGAAACGTCAATTATGATACCGATGCCTTCCGCGACGGGGTCGCGCAAATCGAGGAACTCACGGCGCTGCTTGACGACAACCTCAAACCCCTCTATAATGAAGGCTCCACCAGGCTGTACATGCTGGTCAGCGACGCGGCCAACCACCCGCTGGGGAACGAGACGCTGTTTTCCGTCGGGACGGAGCGAAAGGTGCCCATGCGGCTGGAGGTCTGGGTCATGAATGCGCAGACCGGCAAAGTCGGCGAGGCCGCCGACTACATCCGCGCGGCCATGGCGCGCACCGCTCCGGAATTTGCTCCGGCGCTGTACGAGGAATATGACTATACTGCCCTGCTGCGCGCCAGCCTCGACCGCGACATCGAGGCCCAGAAGGAACAAAACGAGGACCAGAGCGTGATCGACGAGCTCGTCCGCCTGCGCGACGCCGCAGAAGCCCAAGGGCGCTACTACAGCCAGGAACAGCTCGACCGCTACCGCACGGAGGTCGCCCCCTACCTGGTCTTCCCCTGCTGCGGATATGTGGACGGCTGGGCGCCCGCCGGCAGCTACATGAAAGGCAATCTGGACATGGATGGACTGATCGCGCAGCTGAGCAAATGATCTTTCCTTTCCCGTCCTAGCCCAAACAAAACAACGGCAGACGCCAACCTTTGCGGTTTGGGTCTGCCGTTTGGTTTCTGTTTGCGAAACGCCGTGCGGCGCTTACTCCACCGAATAGGGCATCAAGGCGATGGCACGCGCGCGCTTGATGGCTTCGGAAAGCTGGCGCTGATGCTTGGCGCAGTTGCCGCTCATGCGGCGGGGCATAATTTTGCCGCGCTCGTTGACAAAGCGGCGAAGGCGGTTGACATCTTTATAGTCGATGTATTCGATCTTGTCCACGCAGAAGCTGCACACCTTGCGGCGGGGCTTGCGTCCGCGGGGGCGAGGCCTTCTTTCGCCACGATCCTCAGACATGGGCTGAACCTCCTTTGGGTCAAAGTCACAGGGACGGCCAAGCCGCCCAAAATCGGAAAAAATCAGAAGGGAAGCTCGTCCTCATCCACTTCGGCAAAGCCCGAAGGCGCCGCGGCGGGAGCCGCGGCAGGCTGGGCGCCGGAAGCGGGGGCATAGCCGTCCTCGCCGCGCGGGGAGAGGAACTCCACGTCGTCAGCGGACACCTCCAACGAAAAGCGGGTGGAACCGTCGTTGGCGGTATAGCTGCTGACGCTGACCGCGCCGACAACCGCTACCTTGCGGCCCTTGGCCAGGTACTTGGCGCAGTTTTCGCC
>DVME01000007.1 GCA_018715175.1 Candidatus Limiplasma stercoravium | reverse complement strand
GTGGGCGTGGGCGCAGGGCCGGCCGTGGCGGACAGCGCGCCCTCATCCAAAAGCAGGACGGACGCCTGCTCGGGATACTGCATGAGGTTCATGCCCGGATAGTAAAAGGCCAAGATTTCTTCATAGGTCATCTGATAGGCTGCGGCCATCCATTGCGCACCGCGCTGGCTCATGCCCAGGCCGTGGCCATAGCGACGCGCTTGCAGCACAAAGGCGTCTTCCGTTTCCACAACAGTCCAAATTTCGTTGTCATAGTTGTTCAACAAGTTCATGCCAAAAGCATCCTCCGCCGTGGGGAAGATGTCCACATCAACCGTAATTTCCTCCCCAATGGAAACAAAGGGGCCGTAGGTGGGCTGCGGGGTAGCCTCCGGCGCGGCGGTGACGTCGGGGATGGCGGCGGGGCTGGGCGAAGCGGTTTGTGTGACCAAAAACAGGCTGACCTCTTCGGTATCCGGGTCCGCCGCCTGGCCGCCTTCCGCGCGCGTCCGCCCGGCAAGGGAAAGGGTCATGTGCAGGCGGGTCATCCATTTGCTGTTCTCCCCGCCCACGGGCGTATCGACCCACACGGCTTTTACCTCGCGCACCTCCACGCTTTCGGGGGACGCATCCAGGCCCTGGGATGTCAGCGTATCGGCCAGAGCCTCAGACAGAAGCTTGCGCAGCGCATAGGGCGCTTGTTCGCCTTGGGCATAGGTCTTGGGAAGGTCAAAGCTGCGCACCGGGCTGGCAGGATTGGCCAGGTCGTAGGGGTCTTCGCCAAAGGCGTAATAGCCGAAATCCTCGCTCGTGGGCCACACAGTTTCCACACGCTCGGTCTGGCCGCCGTTGCTGGCGGAATAGTAGCATTGCGCCAGCTCGCCCTTGTAAAAGCCGCACACGCCGCGTGTTTGTTGGATGGCTTCCTCCACCAAATCATATCCCGCGATATAGCCGCGGAATACCTGGTCGTTGGTGGTATCGACCACGTCATAGGCGGCGTCAGGATCCTGGCTGCGCAGGGCGTAGGTGCGGGCCGCTACCGCCTGTGCCTTGAGCGCTTCCAAAGGGAAGGACTCGCTCATCTCATAGGGCACAACGCCCTTGAGATAGTCCTCCACATGCAGGCTTAGCACCGGCCGCAGCGCGCCCTCCACGATGTCCAGGCGCAGGTCGCCCTCGTAGAGCGCCGGGAAGTTTGTTACATAAAAGCCGCCCGCGCCGGCGCCTTCGTAGCGTTTGAGCTCCACGCTCTGTCCGGCCTTGAGGCTCATGTCCTGATAGTACAGGTAGATGCTTCCCTCCTGCACAATCAGCGCGATTTGACTGCCCGCGGGAAAGCGCGCGGTCACTTGGCCCTCGCTCCACAAGCCGTATGCGGACAGCAGCGTGAGGTCTATGCGCTGAGAAACGCCCAAGCGGGTGAGATGGACGCGAATGGTTTGGTCTCGCGCAGGGGCCTGGCCCACCTCCGCGCCCGACGTGGAAATGGTCAAGCAGGCAATGCAGGCCAGCGCCACGACCAGCGCGGCGAGTTGAAACCAACGGGGACGTCGGATCGCTTTCATGGGAGCCTCCTTCACAGCGTGAAACGGGGAACGTACATAACAACGAACCAGCGGCCGCGTTTGTTGCCGTGGCGCTGTTATGGTATCATGCGGCACGAAAAATGGCAACCCGTCTACGCTTTACAGATCACGCAACAGATGTTAAAATACCAGGGATAGCCGTCAATCGGACGGCCGAAAGGAGTTCAAAATTATGAGCCGCATCCTTCATACCCCTGCCGCCCCCGCAGCGATCGGCCCCTACTCGCAGGCGGTTGCGACCGGCAAGCTGGTTTTCACCTCCGGGCAATTGGGCATAGATCCCACGACGGGCGAACTGGCGCAGGGCGTAGAGCGTCAGACAACGCTGGCGCTCCAAAACCTGGGCGCGATTCTTAAACAAGCGGGCCTGGGCTATGAGCACATTGTCAAAACGACCGTCTTTGTGACCGATATGGCGGATTTTGCCGCGGTCAACGCCGTGTACGCCGGCTTTTTTGCCAACGGCTGCCCGGCGCGAAGCTGCGTGCAGGTCGCCGCTTTGCCCAAGGGCGGCCTGGTGGAAATCGAGGCCGTCGCCGCAGAAAAGGAGTAAACGCCGTGTTTGAAATCGTTAAAAAGGCGGCTCTGAATCCCACCGTTTCGCGCATGACGGTGCATGCGCCGCTTATCGCGCGCAAGGCTGAACCGGGGCAGTTCGTCATCCTGCGCGCCAAAGCCGAAAGCGAGCGCATTCCCCTGACGGTCGCAGATTATGACCGCGAGCAAGGCTTGGTATCGATCATTTACCAAATCGTCGGCGCCGGCACCATGGAGCTGGACACCTTGCAGCAGGGCGATTGCCTGCATGATCTGCTCGGGCCTCTGGGCACGCCCACACATACCGAAGGGCTTCAAAAGGTCTGCATCGTCGGCGGCGGCGTGGGCTGCGCCATCGCCTATCCGGTGGCCAAAAAGCTGGCTGTCCAAGGATGCGAGGTTCACAGCGTCATTGGGTTCCGCAGCCGCGATCTGGTCATCCTGGAGGATGATTTCCGCCGGGTAAGCGACGTCCTGCGCCTGATGACCGACGACGGAAGCTACGGCGAAAAAGGCGTGGTTACGGTCGCGCTGGAATCGCTCATCCAGGCCGGCAACCGCTACGACGAGGTCATCGCCATCGGGCCATTGGTGATGATGAAGTTTGTTTGCGCCCTGACGCGCAAATACGGCATTAAAACCATTGTCAGCATGAATCCCATCATGATTGACGGCACCGGCATGTGCGGCGGCTGCCGCCTGACCGTCGGCGGGGAAACGAAGTTCGCCTGCGTGGACGGGCCGGATTTTGACGGCCACCTGGTGGACTTTGACGAGGCGATGGCACGCGGCGCCATGTATCGTGATTTTGAGGCCCACGCGCGGGAAGCCGCCTGCCGCCTCTACCGCAAGGAAGGTGAAGCGCATGCCTAACATGAATCCGCACAAGACGCCTATGCCCTCTCAGGAGGCGCGGGCGCGCGCGTGCAACTTTGACGAGGTCGCCCTGGGCTATACGCACGACATGGCCGTCAGCGAGGCGCAGCGGTGCCTAAACTGCAAAAACAAGCCATGCGTGTCCGCCTGTCCGGTGGGCATCGACATTCCGGCTTTTATCGGCTGCGTAGCCAAAGACGATCTCAAGGGCGCTTACGAGGTTCTGGCGCGCGACACGTCCCTTCCGGCGGTGTGCGGGCGCGTATGCCCGCAGGAAACCCAATGCGAATGCAAATGCGTGCGCGGCATCAAGGGCGAAAGCGTGGGCATCGGCCGCCTGGAGCGCTACGTGGCGGACTGGTACCGCGACAACGTCTCCGAGCCCGCCGTCCGCGCGCCCCGTGTGGGACGCCGCGTGGCGGTGGTTGGCGCCGGCCCCAGCGGGCTTACCTGCGCCGGCGACCTGGCCAAGCTGGGCTATGATGTGACGATCTATGAAGCCCTGCACCTGCCGGGCGGCGTGCTCAGCTATGGTATACCGGAGTTTCGCCTGCCCAAGCGCATCGTCCAGCACGAAATCGACGCGCTCAAGGAGCTGGGCGTGAGCATCGTGCTCAATGCCGTCATCGGCAAAACGCTCACCGTGGACGAACTCTTCGACATGGGCTACGAGGCGCTTTTCATCGGCAGCGGCGCGGGTTTGCCGCGCTTTATGAACATCCCGGGCGAAAGTCTCAAAGGCGTATACAGCGCCAACGAATACCTCACCCGTATCAATTTGATGAAGGCCTATCTTCCCGACAGCGCCACGCCCATCAAGCGTTCAAACCGGGTGGCCGTGGTGGGCGGCGGCAACGTCGCCATGGACGCCGCCCGCTGCGCCAAGCGTCTGGGCGCGCAAGAGGTGTTCATCGTCTACCGGCGCGGCATGCAGGAATTGCCCGCCCGCGCCGAGGAAGTGGAGCACGCGCAGGAGGAAGGCGTCATTTTCAAAACCCTGTGCACGCCTGTGGAGATCTTGGGCGACGCGGACGGCAACGCGCGCGCCATGCGCTGCGTGGAAATGACCTTGGGCGAGCCTGACGAAAGCGGCCGCCGCCGTCCGGTGGTCAAGGAGGGCAGCGACTTTACGCTGGAGGTGGATACGGTCATCATGTCCATCGGCACCAGCCCCAATCCCCTGATCCGCAACACCACCCCCGGCTTGGAAACCAATCGTCACGGCTGCATCGTGGTGCGCGACGACACCGGCCTGACCAGTCGGGAAGGCGTGTACGCGGGCGGCGACGCCGTAACCGGCGCGGCCACCGTGATTCTGGCCATGGGCGCCGGCAAGAACGCGGCGCGCGCCATTGACGAATATCTGCGCCAAAAGCGGCCTTCCTAAAAATCGCGGCCATTCCCATCATGCGCTGAGCGAGGCGGCAAGCCTTCGCTCAGCCTTTTTCAAACGTTTGTCAATCTACTGCAAGGATGCTATAATCATTTCAACGTACCAAAGGGAGGCGAAAACGATGGCCACAGGCAATCTTTCGCATCGATCCGGCGATCTCCCGGCGCGGCAGGCCGCGGCGCAGGGCTTTGCGCTGCTGAGCCAGGACGGTCTTTCGCAAGCCAAGGCGCTTTTTGATCAGGCGCTGGCCTCCAGCCCGGATTGCCTGGCGGCGCGGCTGGGCCTGGCGCTATTGTCGGAAGACTACCGGCAAGCCAGGCGGCTCTGTCCCGAAATGCTCGAAGTGGAAAAGACGCTGCGCGGGCCGATGCTGCTGACGTACCTGGCCGGGTTTGCCGCCGTTGGCGATGAAAAGCGCTGCCTTTGGGCATTGGAAAACGGCGCGCTCGCCTGCGAGCACCGCTACGAAGTTAGCCAGCGAACCAAGGCCAACGTTCTAGCGCCCATCGAGCTTTCCGCCTACGAGCCGGCCTTTGTCGCTTTGGCGGCGCTGAACCGTCCCAAGCTGAACGAGGCGTTCGCGCTTCAGTATTATGCCAGTCCCGTCATCCGCCGGCTTGTCGAAGCGGCCAAGGACGAGCCGCCGGCTTTCCGCTCGGCCTACCTCTACCGCGGCAGGGAAACCGGCTACATCGGCGGAACGGAATGCGCCAAATGCATGCCCCTGGCGATCGCCGCCGCCCTGGGCGCGCAGGACCTGTTCAACCGGCTTGTGGAACAGGCGCAAAAGACCCATGGCACGATAAGCATCAGCGCCCGCACGGAACTTTCGTTCTGCTTTCCCGGCGGGCGAGCCCAGCCTAAACCCTACGTTTTCCAAGGGCGGTGCTATCCCACGCGCTATCTTTACACCGAGGCGCTGGAAAGCGGCGAGCTGTCGCTTTTGGAGCTTCTGCCGGATCTGCCTCTGGACGCAGGCTTGATATGGGTACCCAAAATCATCGCCGAGGTCGTTGCCAGCGCCTCTCCCGAGGCGGTCTCGCTCATCGGGCGCAAGCTGTATTCCCTCAAGCGGCCGCAGGCGCCTCACCTGGATCTCAAGGCGCTCCTGGAATCCAAAACGCCCCTGGAAATCACGTTTCCCAAGGGCTCAAACAAAAAGGATTTGCTTTGTAGGCTCTCCCGCGGCCGTCTCGCGCTGACCCTTTTGGGTCAAATCAAAGCGTTGGCCTAGGCCCTTCTTCCCCGAAGGCGGCCAACCAGGGCAAAGAGCGCAAACAGCAGAATATCCACCATCACCACGCTTGCGCCCGCGGGCGTGTCCAGCTGGAACGAGGCGCACAGCCCCACGAGATAGCCCGCCAGCGACACGCACGCCGCGCACAGCGTCACGCTGCGAAAGCTTCGGAATACCCGCATGGCCGTGAGCGCCGGGAAGATGATCAGGCTGGAAATAAGCATCGCGCCCATGACCCGCATGCCCAGCACGATGGTTAGCGCCGTGAGCAGCGCCAGGAGCATGTTGTACGCCTCCGCCTTTTCGCCGATGGCGCGGGCGAAGGTTTCATCGAAGGTGACGGAAAAGATTTTTCGATAAAACAACACGAACAGGCTCAGCACCACAGCGGCCAGGATAACGCTGAGGCGCACGTCGCCCTCGCTCATGGCCAGGACGCTGCCAAAAAGATAGTTGTTGACGTCGCTGGTCATGCCGCTGCTCAACGACAGCACGATCACGCCCAGGGCCAGCGCGCCCGTGGAAATCATCGCCACCGCCGCGTCGCCTTTAAGCCGTCCCCGGCTGCTCAAACGAAGCAGCAAAAACGCCGTGACCACCACCACCGGGATGGCCACCGCCATGGGCGCAAACCCCAGCGCCGTAGCCACCGCCAGCGCGCCAAACCCCACATGGCTCAGCCCGTCGCCGATCATGGAATAGCGCTTGAGCACCAGGCTCACGCCCAGCAGTGCCGCGCAAAGCGACACCAGCGCGCCCACCGCCAGCGCCCGCACCATGAACTGATAGCCAAACATGACCCGAAAAAACTCAAGCACGCTCCGCACCTCCTGCAAACGCGGCGCCCAGGGCGGAGCGGCGGTACGCTTGCGGCGTTCCCAGGAAAACCCCGTCGTGCGACAGATGCAAAATGCGATCCGCATATTCCAGCGCCGCGGCGATGTCGTGGGAAATCATCACCACGGTCAGCCCACGCTTGCGGTTGAGCATGGCAATCACGTCGTACATCTCGCGCGTCACCAGAGGATCCAGCCCTGCCACGGGTTCGTCCAAAAGCAGCATGGATCGCGTGGCGCATAACGCCCGCGCCAAAAGCGCCCGCTGTTGTTGTCCTCCGCTAAGCTCCATGAAGCTGCGCCGGCGGATGTCCTCCACGCCCAATAGCCGCATGTTTTCCTCGGCCACGCGCCGCATGCTTCCCGTTAAAAACGGCGATGCGCCCCGTACCCCAGAGGTGACAACCTCCCACACCGACGCTGGAAAATCGCTTTGCAGCTGCGCGCGCTGCGGCAGGTAGCCAATTTGCGAGCGGCGCAGGCCGTCCCCGTAGCGCACCGTACCGCTCACCGGCTGCACCAGCCCGAGCAAGCCCTTGATAAGCGTGGATTTGCCCGAGCCGTTTTCTCCCACGACACATAGGTATTCCCCGCGCACGACCTCCAGGTTCAGCCCTTCCAGCACCACGCGCCCCTCGTAGGCAAACGAGGCGTCGCTGCATGTGATGAGCGCCATCAGCCCAGCGCCTCCTTCAGCGCGTCCACGTTTTTCCACATCAGGCTCAAGTACGTCGCCCCGGCCTCCAGATCCTCGGCGCTGACATTGTGGCAGCTGTGAAACAGCATCGGCGTAGCGCCCGTTTCCTCGGCCAGGATGTCGGCGGTTTTGCGGTTGGAAAACTCGATGTAGAAGATGACGGGCACCTGTTCCCTGCGCACGGTTTCCACCAGGGCCATCACCGTGCGCACGCTGGGCTCGCTGTCCTCGCTGCAGCCCGGAAACGCCGCGTCATACCGCAGGCCGTAGGCCTCGGCAAAGTAGCGAAAGGGAAACCGGTCGCCAAAGATGATGATATCGCGCTGGCCTTGCGCCACCACCTCAACAAACGCCGCGTCCAGCGCTTCCAGCTCCTCCAGGTAATCCGCCGTCGCCGCCTCGTAGGTTTGCGCATTTTGCGGCGCGATGGCGCTGAGCGTTTGGCACAGGTCTTGCGCGATGAGCATGACGTTGCGCGGCGAGGTCCACACATGCTCGTCCATTTCCGGCTCTTCATGCGCCTCGTGCTCCATGGAATCGCTGAGCGCTTCCTCCAGCGCGTCCACACAGTCCATCAGCCGAAAGGTTGGCGGAGCGCTATCCAACGAGGCGAGGATTTCCTCCACCCAATGGTCGCTCTCTCCGCCCGTATACAGGAACAAATCCGCCTCGCCAATGCGGATGATGTCCTGCGGCGTGGGCTCGTAGCTATGGCTTTCGCCCCCAGGAGGCAATAGCAGGGTCACATGGGCGGTATCGCCGGCCAGGGCGCGCGCAAAATCATACGACGGAAACGAAGTGGCCACGATCTCCAGGGGCTCTTCCTGGCTCTGCACGCTCAGCGGCAGGCACAATAGCAGCGCGGCGAGAATCCAAAACGCTTTGTATTTCCTCATGTTCTGCCTCATTTCACGCTTTGTTGACGGCAAGCGTCGCACAAACCATACAGGACGGTTTGCGCCTCGTCCAGGGTAAAGCCATGGTCATGCCCCAGATGCCGGGCAAAGGCCTCGACCTCGCCGCAATGCAAGTGCTCCATCGCACCGCAGCGCGTGCAGCGAATGTGCAAATGGCTTTCCCGGCAAGGGTTGTACTGATACCGCGCCGCCTCGCCGCTCTCCTGCGGCGCGTAGCGGCGCAGCCTTCCGGCTTCGTACAAGCGCGTAATGGCCCGGTATACCGTTGTGCGGCCCACTTCCATGCCGCCGCCTTCCAAGGCGCGGTGGGCTTCCTCCACCGTGAGGCAGCGGTGCGGCGCGGCGCAAAAAAGCGCTTCTACCGCTTCCTGTTGTCGGGTTTGGTATCTGCCGCGCTGGGGCATGGCTTTCGTCCCTTTCCTTGTTATGCGAAAATGATTTTCATTTTCAAAATAGGAGTATACTCATCCCCCGCGCTTCTGTCAAGGGGTTTCAGGGAATCCAATACCGCTGCTCCCGCGTTAGCCCCAGGGCCTGTACGACGCTGGCAAGCGGCGCCAGACTCAACGCTTGAACCGTATGCGCGTCCGAGGCGCAGTAAAAGCGGCAACCCTCCTCTTTGGCCAGGGTAAAAAACGACAGATGATCCTCCATACGATCGCCCGCGCAGGCAAAAGCGGTAGCGTTAAGCTCCACGCCGATACCGGCTTGAGCGATACGGGCAAAGATGCGCCGCCAGCGCGAAACATCGCAAAGGCGCAGCACGTCTGCCGAGCAGGTGTCGGGATAAAGGTGCTGCGTGTTCAAATGCGCCAGGCCGCATTTGAACATGGGAATCGGAAGTTCCAAAAACGCTTCAGCCCGGCTGGTAAACAGCTCGGCCATGTCCGGGGCGGTTTCGACCTCTGGGGGCCGCGCGACGCTGGGCTTGTACATGTGGTTGATGGACACCGCCACAAAGTCAAAGCACGCGAAATGCTCCGGCAGCAGGGACAGGCGGCCCTTTCCGAAAAACTCCACCTCGCACCCAAAGCAAAACCGCACGCCCTCAGGCTTGGGAAGCGGCAGCGCGGTTTGCAGGTGTTCGATGTCCTGCGTCGCATACCAGGACGTGGCGCCCGGCACGCTACGATCCCAAAGGTGGTTGGTCAGGCACAGAAC
Source organism: Candidatus Limiplasma stercoravium (assembly GCA_018715175.1). Taxonomy (GTDB): domain Bacteria; phylum Bacillota; class Clostridia; order Christensenellales; family Aristaeellaceae; genus Limiplasma; species Limiplasma stercoravium. The sequence goes on along the minus strand of DVME01000007.1, from coordinate 18,519 downwards.
GTCATAGCCCGAGCGCTGGGCATAACCGGCCAGAAACGAGGGCGTCATGGCCTCGTCGTGGCAGCAGCGCGACAGGGTGGAATGCAAATGCAGGTCATGATTCAGGGCAAACACGCGAACCATCCTTTCCAAATACATCAAAAATGGTTCATGTAGCATACCACAAGGAAAGAAGCGCGTCAATGCACGCGCGGACTATCAAAAAAGCGGGGCGATGCCCGCTTGTTTAGCATCGTCCCGCCAAAGTGTTGAAAAGACCAGCCGGCAGCTTCCTTGCCCCTTACAGCAGCCCCGCCGCGGCTTTGTCCAGAAGGAAGAGCACGTTGGGGTGGGTGCGCAGGATGCTGGCCTGGGTGCGCGGCGTAATGTCCTGCCGGATGGCGCGATGGATGGCGTCCGCCTTGTCCGAACCGGTGGCCAGGAGAATGATCTGGCGGGCGTTCATAATGCTGCCGATGCCCAGGCTGATGGCCTGGCGGGGCACGGCGTCCTCGCTTTCAAAGAAGCGGCGGTTGGCGGCAATGGTGCTTTGGGTGAGGTTGACGATATGGCAGCCGTACACGAACGTATCGGACGGCTCGTTGAAACCGATGTGCCCATTGCGCCCGATGCCCAGGATTTGCACGTCGATGCCGCCGGCCTGGTTGATGGCCATGTCGTAGCGAGCGCATTCCGCTTGTTGATCCACGGCGTTGCCATCGGGCACATGGGTATGCGCCAGGTCGATGTTGATGTGGCTGAAAAGCTGCTCATGCATGAAGCTGTGATAGCTGCATTCATGTTCAACGGGCAAGCCGCAGTATTCGTCCAGGTTGAAGGAGGTCACACGGGAAAAGTCCACCACGCCGTCACGGTTGAGGCGGATGAGCTCCTGGTAGGTGGGAATGGGCGTGGAACCGGTGGCCAAGCCCAGCACGCTGTCGGGCTTTTGAAGGATTTGCGCGGCGATGAGCATTGCGGCGGCTTGACCCACCTGTTGTGATGTGTCAAAAAGATGAATCTGCATGGTACGACCTCCCGAACAATCAAAATACATATTGCATGCATTGCTTATGTGATAGGATTTTCATGCAATACATCTTACTGAAAGTATAGCATTGCGGTCTCCCTGTGTCAATCCCCTACATGACGCCGCGAAAGCCTTTCCCGATGATTTCCGTGGTGTTGGTAATCAGTATAAAGCACGTAGGATCGACGTTTCTGGCAAACTGGCGCAGCTTGATAGCCTGATAGCGGTTGACAACCGTGAGAATCACGGTTTTGTTCTCATGGGTAAAGGCGCCTTGGCCGTTGATTTCCGTCGCGCCACGTTTGAGATTCTCAACGATGAAACCGATGATTTCATCCGGTTTGCTGGTGATGATCTGGAAGCATTTGTGAACCTTGATGTTTTCCAGCACCATATCCACAATGACGGATTTGAGAATCAGGCCCAGCATGCTGAACAACCCGGTTTCCATGCCAAAGGCCACGCACGCCGCCACGGTGATCAAAAAATCGACGCACAGCAAACAGTTGCCGATGTTGACGTTGGTTTTGCGCCGCAGTATCATGGCCACGATGTCCGTTCCGCCGCTGGACGCCTGGATGTTAAAGAGGATGGCGCTGCCCACCGCCGGCAGGCCCACGGCAAAGAGCAGCTCCAAAAGCGGCTCGGAGGTCATGGGTTGATCCATGGGCGCAATGTATTCCAACGCCCATGTCACGCCTGAGAGCAGGAGGCTGGCATAGGCCGTGCGCACGCCAAAGCTGCGGCCGAAAACCAAAAAGCCCAGCAGCAACAGCGTCTGATTGATGATAAACACGAACGCGCCGGCGGACAGATGGGGCGCATAATGCGCCAGAATAATGGAAATACCGCTGACGCCGCCTGTGGAAAAATGATTGGGGAACTTAAAAAAGTATACGCCCAGAGCGATCAGCAGCGTGCCCAGCGTAAGCATGAGATAATCCCGGATGGTCTGCGCGGCGTCGGTTTGCGTGTGTTTGCGCATGCCTGTCTGCCTCCCGTTGCTTTTTGGTTTCAATGCAGATATTTTATGATATAATGAAAATAATTGCAATGCGTTTTGCAAACAAGGAGGAAAGCTGTGATGTCTCCGGTTGCGCTGGCCCTCATGGGAACCCTGTTTACCTTTCTGGCCACGGTGCTTGGCTCGGCCACGGTGTTTCTGTTCAAAAAAGACATCCCCAAAGAGATGCAGCGCGCGTTTTTGGGCTTTGCCGCCGGGGTGATGGTGGCGGCCTCTGTGTGGTCGCTGCTGATTCCCAGCATGGAAATGGCGGACGAAGCCGGCCAGACGGCCGCTTGGCCCGCCGTAGGCGGTTTTGCGCTGGGCGCTGCGTTTTTGTTGCTGCTGGATCGGCTTCTCCCCCACCTTCACATGGGCAGCGACCATCCCGAAGGCGTCAAAAGTTCCTTGAGCCGCACGACCATGCTGGTGCTGGCTGTTACTTTGCACAACATTCCCGAAGGTCTGGCCGTAGGGTTGGCCTTTGGGCTAAGCGGCGCGAGCGAAGCGGTTTCGTTTTCGGGGGCGTTGGCGCTTTCGCTAGGGATGGCGCTGCAAAACTTTCCGGAAGGCGCGGCCATATCGCTGCCGCTAAAGAAAGAGGGATTCAGCAACCTGCGCAGCTTCGTTTATGGCGGGCTCAGCGGCATTGTCGAGCCCATCGCGGGGGTGCTGGGCGTGCTGGTTGCCGGCTCGATCACCGGTATCATGCCCTGGCTTTTGGCCTTTGCCGCAGGCGCGATGATGTATGTGGTCGTCGAGGAGCTCATTCCCGAAGCCAGCCTGGGCGAGCACAGCCACGTCGGGACGCTCAGCGTGCTGTTGGGGTTTGCGGTGATGATGCTGTTGGACGTGGCGCTGGCCTAAAGGGAAAACTCCACCCGCGTCACCCGGCCCAGGAAGGTGACGTCTGGAATGGCAACGGCTTGGGCGGCATACTCGCGGTCATAGCTTTGCAAAAGCACGTTGAGGGCGTCCAGCTTTTTGATCTTGCGCAGCGCGCGGTGATGGTTGTACTCCACCAGCATCACCGCGCCGTCAATGGGACTGGCGGAAAGCGCCACAAAGCACAGGTCGTCGCGCAGGATGCGAAAACCGCGCATGCTGTCGTCCGGCGCGCTGACGTAAAACACCTTGTCGGGCGCGGCGCCTTCGATTTTGCCATCCATCACCGGCATCAGCCGGTGCCCGATTTCCTTTTGCACCATGTTGTACACCGGCACGCGCTTGAGAACGCTGGAAAGCGCGTCCAGCCACACCCCGCCCGTGACGGGCGTTTGGCTTTGATAGGCCACCTCGGTTTCCTTGGGTTTAGGCGCAGGCGGCGCGGGCTTGGGCGCGACAGTTTGCAGATCCACCGTCGCGGCGATGTCGTCCAGGGTAAAACCTTCTTCGTGATGCTCGGTCAGGCCGATTTTTTTGAGAATCCGGCGCGCCTGATCGTCGGCGATGATACGCCGCCCTTCCTCAACGTCCTTCAAATAGCTCTCGCTCACGCCGCCCACGCGGGCCACCTGCTTGAGCGTCATGTTGCGGCGCAGGCGTTCCGTGCGCAGCAAGTCTCCCAAACGGCTCATGGAATCCGACTCCTTCTTGGATTTTCAGCTATGAGTATAACACATTGCGGCCGGGAAAGCATCCGTTGCCCGGTCTTTTTTGCCTGACTTGACGCAGAAAAACCCAAAAACCCCTTTTTAGGGCCGTGAAATTGTGGTATACTCTACCTGTATGTGTCCGCATCACACACTATGTTGGAACAGGAGGATACAATCAATGCAATATTCCAGAGAAGTCGAGGAAATGGTATGCGTCAAAAAGGGCCCCAACCATGGCCCCGCGCCGATTCCCGAGGAGGGCAAGTGGGTGCAGAGCCGCGAGGTCAAGGACATCAGCGGTCTGACCCACGGCGTCGGCTGGTGCGCGCCGCAGCAGGGCGCCTGCAAGCTGACCCTCAACGTGAAGGAAGGCATCATCCAGGAAGCCCTGGTGGAAACCCTGGGATGCAGCGGCATGACCCACTCGGCTGCCATGGCCGCCGAAATCCTTCCCGGCAAAACCGTGCTGGAGGCGCTGAACACCGACCTGGTGTGCGACGCCATCAATACCGCCATGCGCGAACTGTTCCTGCAAATTGCTTACGGCCGCACCCAAAGCGCTTTCAGCGAGGGCGGCTTGGTGGTGGGCGCCGGCCTGGAGGATCTGGGCAAGGGCCTTCGCAGTCAGCTGGGCACCATGTACGGCACCTTGAAAAAAGGCGTGCGCTACCTGGAAATGGCCGAGGGCTATGTGCTCAAGCTCGCGCTGGACAAGGATCACGAAGTCATCGGCTACCAGTTTGTGCATCTGGGCAAGATGATGGAAGCCATCAAAAAGGGCGTGGATCCCAAGGAAGCCTACGAAAAGAACATCGGCACCTATGGCCGCTTTGCCGAGGCTGCCGAGTACATCGACCCGCGTCATCAGTGATCCAAATTTGATAAGAGGTGAGCAAAATGGCTGCTTTTGAAGGATATGAAAGAAGAATCGGCAAAATCGAGGGCGTGCTGAAGCAATACGGCTTTACGGATTTGGATTCGATGGCGCAATATGTCAAGGACAAGGGCATCGACGTGGACGGCATCGTGCGCGGCGTGCAGCCCATCGCGTTTGAAAACGCGGTGTGGGCCTACACCCTGGGCGCGGCCATCGCCCTGAAAAAGGGCCTCAAGACCGCGGCGGAAGCGGCCAAGGCCATCGGCGAGGGCCTGCAGGCCTTCTGCATTCCGGGCTCCGTGGCGGATCAGCGCGCCGTGGGCCTGGGCCATGGCAACCTGGGCGCCATGCTCCTGGATGAAGGCACCAAGTGCTTTGCGTTCCTGGCCGGGCACGAGAGCTTTGCCGCCGCCGAGGGCGCCATCGGCATTGCCCGCACCGCCAACAAGGTGCGCAAGGAGCCCCTGCGCGTCATCCTCAACGGCCTGGGCAAGGACGCGGCCTACATCATCAGCCGCATCAACGGCTTTACCTATGTGCAAACCCAGATGGATTACCACACCGGCGAGGTCAGCATCGTTCGTGAAATCCCCTATTCCGACGGCGAAAAGGCCAAGGTGCGCTGCTATGGCGCCGACGACGTGACCGAGGGCGTGGCCATCATGCGCCTGGAAAACGTGGATGTGTCCATCACCGGCAACTCCACCAATCCCACCCGCTTCCAGCATCCCGTGGCCGGCACCTACAAAAAGTGGGCCATCGAAAACGGCAAGAAGTATTTCTCCGTGGCCTCCGGCGGCGGCACGGGCCGCACGCTCCATCCCGACAACATGGCCGCCGGCCCCGCCAGCTACGGCATGACCGACACCATGGGCCGCATGCACTCCGACGCGCAGTTTGCCGGATCGTCCTCCGTGCCCGCGCACGTGGAGATGATGGGTCTCATCGGCATGGGCAACAACCCCATGGTCGGCGCGACGGTGGCCGTCGCGGTCGCCGTGGAAGAGGTCAGCAAGTAAACTTTCTTTCACGCAATCAAAGCTCCGCCAGAAGCCTACGCTTCCGGCGGAGTTTTGGCGTTTGGGCCCAAATAGCATGCCCTGCGGCGTTTTGGGCTACTTGGCCACGTTGTTGATCGGTTGGCCCGCGAGGAAGGCCGCGACGTTTTCCACGGCGACATCCATCAGCCGCTGGCGGCTCTCCTTGGGCGCCCAAGCGATGTGCGGCGTGATGAGGCAGTTGTCCAGGCCCAGGAGGACGTTGTCGCTTTGGATGGGCTCCACGGCCACCACGTCCAGCGCCGCGCCCAGCACCTTGCCCGACAGCAGCGCCTCGCGCAAATCCGGCTCGTTGATCAGCGGCCCGCGAGCGGTATTGATGATGATCGCGCCGTCCTTCATTTTGGCCAGCGTATCACGGTTGATCAGCCCGGTGTTTTCACGGGTGAGCGGACAATGCAGGGAAATAACGTCGCTTTGCGAAAGCAGCTCGTCCAGGCTGACGAGTTCCTCGCCGGTGGCAAAGGCGTCGTAAGCGACGACCTTCATGCCAAAAGCGCGGGCAATCTGCGCCGTGGCGCGGCCAATGCGCCCATAGCCGATGATGCCCATGGTTTTTCCGGCCAGCTCAATCAGCGGATAATCCCAAAAGCAAAAATCGCGGCAGGCGGTCCAGCGGCCTTCCTGCACGGCCTGGTTGTGATGGCCGACGTGATGACAGATTTCCAAAAGCAGCGCAAACACATACTGCGCCACCGCCGTGGTTCCATAGGTGGGGATGTTGGCCACCACAATGCCGCGGCGCTTGGCGGCGTCGATGTCCACGACGTTGAAGCCGGTAGCCAAGATGCCAATGTATTTGAGGTTGGGCTTAGCGTCAATGGTTTGCGCAGAGATGGGGGTTTTATTGGTCAAAACCACCTCCGCGTCAGCAATGCGCGAAAGAATGTCCTGCGGCTGCGTATGCTCGTACACCGTCAGCTCGCCCAGTTTCTCCAGTCCTTCCCAGCTCAGATCCCCGGGGTTTTCCGTATAGCCGTCCAGAATAACAATTTTCATGCTCTTCCTCCCTGGAATGCCGTTGTCCGGCAGCGGTTGGGTCTTTGGTTGGTTGTGCTTTCGCCGTTAGCGCCGGTAAATCCTGCGCCAAGTAGCTCATTAATGTGCTTATCTCGCCTCCTGTGTGTTTCACACCGTGAAACTGTTTTTCATATTTGTATTATACCACCGAACGCCCACTTGCGCAAGAAGTGTCCCCTATAGGATTTTTGCTTCATTTCGCATTCAATGATTGTTTGGCATGTTGTATTGAACCAAAAGCAACACATTCACCCAGCCGATGCTGTTTGGCGTCGGCTCAGCATGAAAGCCTGCCCGCAGCGTCTTCTCCGCCAGCACATGTCTTCCTGTTCCTTCGATACAGCCAGGGAACCGCGCCTAGAAGCCCGGCATGGCAAGGGTTGCGAATTTGCCGAGCGTCTAGACGGGTTGGAATCCTCCTGAAGCGCAAAGGAAAATGTGAGCATAGGCAATCGCCGTGCGCACAAGCGCACCAACGCCTATATTTGCATGCATCAGAAACTGACATAGGATACCGTCCAACGTCCCGCGCCGTGCGGCGATTTAAAGGCGCTGGGGCCTTACAATAACTTGCCCAGTCCATTCGTCAACACATTAGATGTAATTTTCAATCAATGCATCCATAAATGATACTATAATGCAAGAATCGTGTAATTTGTAATTAACGACAGATTGGGGTCTTTCATAAGGTGAGAACCCCATTTTGTCAGTTACATATTATACAAATTCTATAATTAAAAGTCAACAGATACCAATTCATTTCCATTAAAGGAAGATTGAGCATTATAACTAGGTTTTCTTGGGCTGACCGATTAAGCCGTCAGAAAAGCCGTCGAGAAACGCCGGAAAGAATTAAGGAGGCAACGCAATGTCACGAAGAGGAGAAAATATTTATAAGCGCAAGGATGGTCGCTATGAGGGACGTTATGTCATCGGAAAAACAGAAAATGGGAGGACTCGTTTCGGTTACGTGTATGCGCGTCAATACCAACAGGTTCGATACAAGCTTATGCAAAAAAAGGCAGAACAAATGAAGCTGGAAGGCGGGAAAGCGCAAGCGCAAATATCGCTGGCAAAGATGATGCGTTTTTGGCTGGAAAGCGAACTACTCGGCGCAGTCAAGGTTTCCACCTACAACACCTACGTCAGGCTGATCGACCGCCACGTGCTTCCCACGCTCGGGAGCTGTGCGCTGTCGCAGCTTACGCCAAGCTTCGTTCTCTCTTTTGTGCAGAAAATGGAGGCGTCCGGTTTGTCATACGCAACGGTGAAAAGCGTTTACCGGCTGTTGTCCTGCGCCATGCGATTTGCGCTGGAAGAAGGCATGATTCAGAAAAACCCGTGCAAAAAGATTCGCATTCAATCCAAAGAAGCCCCGCAACAGCGCGTATTGAGCCAGGCGGAACAGCGTCGATTGTGTGATGCGGCGCAATGCCGCGGCGATTTTTCCACGTTGCTAAGCCTATACACAGGCTTGCGTTTGGGCGAAATATGCGCTCTGAAGTGGGCGGATATCGACTGGGATAAGCATACTCTTACGGTACGGCGTACTGTGCAACGTCTGGAAAATTACGGCGCGCGTCCAGGAGGCCCAAAAACTGCGCTGATGATAGGAGCGCCAAAATCCGCGTGTTCGCACCGCGTGATCCCTGTTCCCGAATTCATCCTAGCACAGCTGAGATCAATGTGGACAAAAGCAGGCCAAACGGAATTCGTGTTTGGAGCCTCGCAGCGAGCAGCGGATCCACGCACCATTCAAAGGCATTTTCAACGGCTGGCAAATCAACTGGGGATTCATGGCGTGCATTTTCACACGCTGCGTCATAGCTTCGCCACCCGCCTATTGGAGTTAGGAGTGGACGTAAAAACCGTCAGCGCGTTGCTAGGTCACGGATCCGTCAAAGTAACGTTGGACTTTTATGCACACAGCCTATTTGATCAGAAACAGGCAGCCGTGGAGAGGCTATCTGCTTACTAGGTATGCGCCATAAGCCGTCATAAGCCGTTTTCACGCGCGAAGGGCCTTGAAATTACTGGGCTTGAGTGCTGACGCAGATTACAAATTACACGACATATCACGGCGAATCATACGTAAGGAGGATCATATTGACAATGCAGCCATCCCCCCTCATGCCATACGCCACAAAAGCATCCTATTTATTGAAGAAGCTGACAGCATTCCCCCATAAATTATGAGTATGTTGAGTTTGCCCAGAATATACTAATAGCAACAGCCGACTAACATTTGGCGTTTGAAACATCAGGTGATTGTTTGATGAAGGAGTGTGTCATATCGTGAAAAAAAGGTTATTCTCACTTCTAGTCTGTGTGCTTGTCTTTCTGAACGGTATGCCATTATCGGCGTTTTCTGAGGAAGCGTCCCAACAATCTTTTGCCACGGCGCCCCTTACAGAGGCCGCCACGACCAGCCCATCTCCGTCGCCTTCCGCCAATGCTGTCGCGTCGCCGACCGCCGAAGCGACCGCCTTGCCGTCGCCTTCCGCCGAGGCTACCGTGTCGCCGTCGCCCACGTCTACCGTCACGCGGGAAGAACCCGCGCCTTTTACACGCGGTTACGCCACGGCAGACGGCGGAGCCGACGTGTACGAGCAGGCTTCCTCTTCTTCGGCCTGCCTGGGACGTTTCCAAAGCCCCACCACGGTCTACGCCTTGGAACGCAGCGGCGAAAGCTGGCTTCGGGTCGTCTTTGCGTTTCATGACAACGGCGGGCCGCAAATCGTGGAAGGATTTCTGTCGCAGCGCTGGCTGACGCCCGTGGATGATCCGCAGTCCTGCGCGGATGCCATCCGCCTTCAGCCATACACCGTTCATAGTGTGGACGGCGGTATTGCGTTGCCTCTTGCGGACTTTGAACGAACCGCCGCGCCGGATGACGCCGCCTCCGGCAACGTTTCCGACGCCGCCGCGCCGCCGCGCACCATAAATCGGGAAGGCGTGGTCAACGCCGACAAGGTCAACGTGCGCACCGGCCCCGGGACATCCTATGAGATTGTCGGTCGCGTAAATCACAACGACGTGCTCTTCGTGCTTTCCGTGCAGACGCAGCCGGACGGCGCCGACTGGTACTGCGTCGAACGCGCGAACGGCGCGGCCTATGTGCTTTCCGACTTTATAGACCTGGGGGAATCCCTAGGCTTGGAACAAGCGGGTCAGGATGGAGACGAAGTCTTTCTCGATTCGACCGCGCCGTCAGACGCGCTTTCTGCCAGTCTTGCAGCGTCAAGCTATACTGATGAAGCCACCGGCGCGACGCTTGTTGGCCTTCCCGACGGCGTCGTTCCCACCATTCGTTTAGCGGGCGAATCGGAGTATCTGGATGCAGTCACGGCAGCGCTTGAAAACAGCGGTTTGGCTTTGGACGGCGCCATATGCTACGATCTTACCCTCCTCGACGCGCAAGGCCAGCCGGTTCAGCCGCAAACACCCGTAACCGTCCGCCTGCCCCTGCCGGATGGTTTTGCAAATCAGGTGGCCGGTTGGCATGTGGCCAACGGCGTGGCCCAACCGCTGTTAGGCAGCGTGTCCAACGGCTTTTACGTCTTTGAGGCGGCCCACTTCAGCCTTTACGCGCTCACCAACGCCAAGTCCGCGCCGGCAAGAGCCGTTGAAATCAGCATTCGCCAAACGCCTGACCAAGCCGTCTCCGGAGAACCCGTCACGCTGCATGCGGATGTGACCGGCGCTCCCGACGGCGTGCGGTACGTATGGCAAAGTCTCTCAGGCTCCGATTGGGCCAATGTCACGAATCCAAAAGACACCTATGAGGATTACACCTTCTCCTTCCAAATCCAGCATGCCTCTACGCAGTACCGCTTGGCCATCCTGGATGAAAATGGAGACGTAATGGCATCCTCCACGCCTTACAGCCTCCAATATAAGGACAGAACCGTTTTGGAAGTGGCCGAATCCTATTACGGCGAAAACGCCACAACGCCTCAAGCGGTTGCCTCTTGCTACCTCGCCGATGCCTCCCCCACTTCCTCAACAACCGTGAAAAGCGGAGAAACCAAAAAGTACCGCATCAGCTATACGCTCAATGCGCCCGCCGTGTACTATTATACCACGCCCGGCCAAGTGTTGCCCATGTACGACGGCTACGAAAACACGGTGCTTCGCCTCACGCTCCCCGACGGCCTGACCCTTCAGAATCTTGACGGGATTTTCGGCGAGAATCTCGATCATGTCGAGTCCAGCGGCGTCAACACCTGGGATTTTGTGATGAAGTCGCCTATCCCCATCACGGGCGCCGTTACCGGCGCCATCGAATTCAATGTTTTTGTGGAGGGCAACGGCGTGCTGCCTGCCAATCACGAGTTTGATTTTGCCGCCGACGCCAACCTGGAAATCCAGACGTCCTTTACCGTCCTGGACAAGAACAACGACGGCGTCGCGGTTAAACAGTACCATAAAACCTATGCCGCAAACCAGCTGCCTGACAACCTGACCTCCGAGACGGACGATGTGTGGGGCATCGCCAAAAAGCTGCGCGAGCCCGCCTACACAGCGTCGGGTGAAACCGTCACGGTTCATTTCGAGGTCAGCGTCGGCCTGGAAAGCGGCGGAAGCGTTGTTTCAGATCCCGGCGTATACGCCCGCAACGGCCGCGTGCCTTTTGACGGGCCGGTCAACTTCACCGAAGTTCTGACGCTGACGGATCGTGAAGGCCATCCGGTCTCGCCAACCCGAATCACCGTCGTCCCTCAGTTTGGGCAGCAATCCTCCATATCGTTGGAAGGCGGCGTTGCCTCGGCCCTCCCTGTCGACAGCTGTGGGGGGCATGGACTTTCCGGCGTTGCGGACGACGCGCCCTATTACTCCACCTATTGGGTGGACGTGGACTATCCTGCCGAGGTTTTCTGGGCTCAATATTATGATCAAGACCAGTCGAAGCTCACGGTTGAAAACACGGCGGAAATAGACTACCGTCTCAAAGGCATAGCGAGCGATGTTCACCGCGAAGCTCAGGCGCAAACGGAAATCGGCTTTGTCACCGTGCCCGGCTCGGTGACCATCGAAAAGAAAATCCGCGACTATCATGGCGTTGAAACCCTATACGATGAAACCTGGGCGCTCAAGGGCATTGACGGCGAGGCGTCGTTTTCCTTTGCATTGGATGAGGATGCCGTAGAACTGTACCAAAAGAATCCGGACGGCACCTATACGCGCATTGAAGGCAATACCCTTTCCCTTACGCCGTCTGACGGCGGTCAAAAAACGGTCTATCTGAACGCGGGCGTCTATACCATTACGGAAACCGCTTCCCCGGCCCATACAGAATCCACAGGCACCGGCTTCAAAACCGTCACGGTTACCCGCGGAGGCCATCAGACCGTCACGTTTGTCAACGCCGAGCAGCGCGGCGAAATCAGGGTGAATAAAACCGATCAGGACGGCCATCCACTGCCGGGGGCGGTCTTTGGCTTGTACCCGTATCATGACGGCGAAAGCTCGCCAAGCGGCGACCCCATCGGCACGCAAACCACCGCCGAAACCGGTCAAGCCTCCTTTGCCAATCTTCCCTTTGGCTCGTACTGGGTCGCAGAACTCAGCGCGCCCACGGGGTACCTCAAGGATGACCAGCCCCAAATAGTAACCGTAGCTAAAAACGACCAGAATAACACCGTAGTTCTCAACAGCGAAAACCTGCTCAATGAAGCGTGGGTTAAGCTGCAAAAACAATACATGTGGTATGGCACGGGCGAATGGAAGAACGTTGATCCTTCCAATTATCAAGAGTTCAGCCAGGTCTTTACCCTACAAAAGAAGGCAGACGAGGGCTGGATGGACGTGCAAACCGGCTTAAGCCTAAGCCAAATGGGACAAATCGTTCTCAACCTTCCAGCTTTTGAAGCTGACGATCCCTCGCAACCCATCACCTACCGCTTCTTCGAAACCCTGCCGCCCAACTGGGTCAACGAAGAAGGGGAAAAAGGCTATGCGACTTCCGACGAGTTTACGCTTGTCAATGCTTCGGGCGCCCCTGCCGCCGCATCGGTTACCATGAAAAACCAGCGCATGGCCTCCATTACCCTGACCAAATCCTTCGTCAGCCCCGACCCGGACACGGGCAAGATGACCTCGCGCCTCGCGGGAACGGACGAATCCACCTTTGCTTTATACAAAAAAGCCGCAGATGGCGACGGGTATCTCTCTCTGGGAGAACAATCGACCAACGCCTCCGGCAAGATGACCTGGCAGGAGCTAAACCTTAAAGACGGCGACGAGACCATTCAATACTATTTGGTGGAGGTTGACGTTCCTTCAGGCTATGCGCTGCAAAGCGATCTGCTCACCGAGATTGAGCTTGACGGCCGGCGCGTTTGCGCGATCGGCCCCGTGTCCTTCGCCCCCGACCAGGCAACGCTGCGCATTGACCTGGAACTGGCCGTCAGCAACGTGCAACAAAAGCATCCTGTGCGCATACGCAAGGTCGATTCCTATACGAACGCCTATGTATCAGGCGTCAAGGTCGATGTGAAAAAGGTGGAAGCAGACGGGCAAGAAACGCCGGTTGTAACGGGCGCCGAAATTGCGCGAGACGGTCTGCCGCTTTTGCTGGATTTTGGCACCTACCGCATTTATGAAACCGAAACGCCGCCGCACTACACGGCGACAGAAGCGTATACGGAATTCAAGGTTGACGACGCTCCCGTCACGCCGCAAACGCAGCCTATCGAAGTTACGGTTCAAAACAAGCCCGATCCGCTGGTCACCGTGCGCAAGACCCTGCGGGGAACCCTTGGCAGCGCAGAGCTGACCGACGTTGTTTTTGAAGTGTATACCTCTTCCGAAGGCGTCTTTGTCCCGGTAACCGACAGCACGGGAAACACGCTTACGCTGACCTGCGGATCCACGGGCCTGCGGCTGCCCACCGGCGAATACTACCTGCACGAACTCGTGCCGGAAGGCAACCCCAGCCATGTGCTCAGCCCCGACGCATTCCCGGACGCCTATTTGGGCCTGGGGACGTTGAGCGATGGCAAGTTCTATTTCGGCCCCTTTACGGTTACGGACGCCCCACATGGCGCAGCGGACAACACCTTTTTCTTGGGCACCATCGAAAACCTATCCGAGCTGGGAGCGCTGACGGTAACCAAGGTGGACGCCGACCAAAATCACGAGCCGCTGGCGGGCGCGGAGTTGACGCTGTACCGCCTGACGGCCGAAGGTCAACTGGCGCAGGTCGGCCAGCCGGTCACAACGGGAACAAACGGCCAGGCAACCTTTGACGGGCTGGACGTTTACGATGAAAACGGTCAAAAGATCGCCTATGTCGTCAAGGAAACCAAAACCCCGGAAGGATACTACGCGTTGGCGGGGCAGCAGCTTCAGACCACCTTGCTACCCGCCCAGACCGTTTCTACCGTTGACGGCGCGCCCGACGGTCAACCACTTACCCTGCAAAACCGCCGTTTCACCTCCTTGAGCGTAAACAAGTCCTACCGAAAGCTCTGGGAGTACAACTTCACCCAACGGGAATACGCCATGCCGGACGTCGCCATCGCGCTCTACCGCCTCAACGACGCCCAGAATCAATACGAGCTTGTGCAAACCCTGACCACCGGCGAAACCGGCGAGGTTCTCTTTGAAAACCTGACCCATGAGGATACGTACGTCGCCGTGGAGGTCAGCATTCCTCAGCTTGATGAATACAAATACCTGGAGCCGGCGAACGAAAAAGAATATCTTTCTGATCCTCCGCCAACCATTCCCGCAACGGACATCAGCCGCTACAACACCGTCTCCACATCCCCCGAAGCGCCCATCACCAGCGGACGGCTGCTCAATGTGGAAAACTGGACGCAGATGAACATCCAGAAATACACGGTAAAGCTTGACGAGGATGGAACGCGGATGCCGGACGTGCCGGAAAACCGGCTTCCCGCCAACCACGCTCGTTTCAACCTCTACCGGCAGGTGCTGACCACGACCGCCGGGGAGCTCGCTTTCCAGGAAGAAAACTGCGAGCTGGTCGGATCCTATACCTCAGGCACCATGTATGACGTGGATGGAAAACGGATGGACGGCTGGTTTGCCACCGACGTACTGGTCGCCGATCAGTATGTGGTGTACTGGCTGGTGGAAACCGAGCCGGCCACCGGCACGCAGATTGACCCAGCGCATCAGGTCATCCTGTTTTATCATCCTGACGCAAACTTTTCCAATCGCACGCCCTGTCCCGTGCTGGGCGTCAATACCCATGGGGGCACATCTACGCAATCCGCCAGCTACTTCATCAACGGTATTGCCTTTAAAGACGTTTACAACATTCCCCTAACGGGCTCTGGAGCGACCAGAATCGCCAATGTCCGCTTGGCAAAGTGGGCGGACAGCTACGATGAGGAAGGACAGCTGAAACAGGAATACACCGCGCTTGGCAACGTGCGCTACGAGCTATGGCTGGCCAAGGACGACGGCTCGTTGGTTGCGCTGCTGGACACGATGACGCTAGGACTGGATAACGATTTGTCCGGTTCTTCAGCGACCGGCGATCTCTACGCCTGGGCGCAGTCGGATTCCTTTGTCCTTGATAAGCTGATAGAGGATTATGGCCTTTCCAAAGGCGATGGCATCCTTGCCTACGTTGATGACGACGAAAGCAAGGACGCCTACCTGCGCGCGGCCATCGTGGAAGTCTCCGCGCCGGCCGGCTATGTGCCGGATGCGCGCGCCTATTACCTCAATCTATACTTCGCCGCGCCTGAAGGCGAAAGCAAAACCACCGAAACCTTCAACGACGCTTACTACGTCAAAGGAAAGGACGACGACGCGCCCCTGGCGTCCCAGCAGGACGGCTTGGTATTTGCGCAGTACGCAAGAAACGAGGACGGCACGAAAGTCATCGCGGGAAATCAAGCCTACCGTCTGGTCAACCTGCCGGTGGATCATTTTGCCGTCACCCTCGGCAAGTACGGTTACACACCCTCCGTTCATACCCTGGGCATGGATGCCCAAGCGCTGGACGCGTACTTTGCCGCGGCTGGCACCGGCGAGGCCCGCACGCCGCTTGGCAACGTGACCCTGCGCCTCCAGCGCCACGACGGACAGCAATGGGTGGATTATGATTACAACACGCTAAGCGCCGCGGCTTCTTCCCAAAGCGCCGAGCTGGTCACGAACGCGGCGGGCGGCTTTACCTTCCCCAAGGGCCTGCGAGTGGGCCGCTACCGGCTGTTGGAAATCACCGGCGTGGAAGGTTACGAAAACCTGTACGCCACGGAAGAAAACGCGCGGTACTTCACCGTGACCAACGCCAACGTCTCCCTCAGCCTGTATAATCCCCGCAGCCTTTCGCTGCAAATTGCCAAGACGGATGTACAGGGTGCGCCGGCCAACGCGACGTTTGCGCTCGTTCCCGTCGCAGGCCAGGGCGGAACGCGGGTGGAGGCCGCCACGCACGAAGGTACGGCAACGTTTGCGTCCGTTCCCACCGGGACTTATTCCCTAAGCGAAAACAGCGATACGCATTCCCATTCCTATCTAAAAGAATTCTTCGCCGAGGCTTATCCCGATCAAGCGGATTTTGTGGATTCGGGCAAGGGCTTGTTCATAGGCTATCAGACGACCCGCAATTTAGACCATTCCGACACCCTGGTCACGGGTATCGTCAGCCTGCAAACGTACTTTGCCAATGGCCTAACCGTGCAAAACCCTCGTCTGGCCTCGCTGACAGTTGAGAAAACGGACGAGGCAAGCCAGCCGCTGCAAGGCGCGAAGTTTGACCTCTACCGCCGTCCATTTACCGCTTTTGAGGGCGCCTTGACCGTCGACAGGCCCGCTTCCCTGCCGGCCGATGGTTGGACGCGAGTAGCTCAAGGCGCTACCGGCGCGGACGGAACCTACACCGCCGACCGCCTGGAACCGGGCGTGTACGCCATCGTGGAAACGCAGCCGCCGGCGAACCATGATCTCGTCGAGGAGGAGCGGGTGCGCTATGTCGCGCTCACCGGCGGCATGCCGGTCGACGTTTCCATGGACGGAGCGCCGCTTGTCTCTGACCCGGAGAAGGTTGTGGTCGTCAACAAGCGGCAGGTAAACGTCATCATCCAAAAAACCGTTTTCAGCGGTCAGCTGACCGCTCCGCAGACAGACCGCTTCACCTTGCGGCTGTACGACTCCTTGAATGCCAGCCAGCCGCTTCAAACGCTCGAGCTCACCCAAGCCAACCCGACCGCTTCCTTTACAGGGCTGTCCCAGGGCAAGACGTATTATCTGGAGGAGGCCGCGACGCCCGGCTATAAGCTAACGCAGGTCTCAAGCGGCGCGACGCCCCTCATCCCCGAAGCCAACGGCCGTTACGCCATCCCAGTAGACGGAGCGCAGGATCTTTCCCTTTCCGTTGAAAACACCTATCTCTTCGCCCAGGTCACGCTCGCCAAGCAGGATGAAACCACACAAGCCTTCCTTGCCGGCGCGGAGTTTGAGGTTCGCAAGGCCGACGGCGATACGGAAACCGTCGTGGACGGCGTTGTGTGGACATCGGACGAAACAGGGCTGTATACGGCGCTCATACCGCTGGACAGCGCTCAGGGCGGCGCTTACCGCATCTACGAAACCAAGGCCCCTGAGAACTACGTGCTGCTGGAGACGCCCATCGAGCTCACCCTGCGGCCGGGGGATCTGCTTTCCTATCCGCAGAATGCTGATCTGGTAATGCCAAACGAGAGCGGCGTAATCATCCGCCTGACGAAGTACGACAACATGCGCGAGGCGGAGGAGGCAAACCGGCGCACGATGCAGGGCGTGACCTTTACCCTATACACGCGCACAACCCCGGACGGCGAGTGGATCGTCTTTGACCTGGGCAAAACGGACGCGCAGGGCGTGGTGTCCTTCCTGGCCGTCAACGGCTTTGCCTACGCCGTCAAGGAAACCCTTCCCGCGGGGTACGCGGGCATGCAGGGGCTATGGCTTGGCGAGGAGTCCGTCGCGCCGGACGAGGAAGGCTTCTATGTCCTCAATGGTGGAAGCGCGCAATGGCTAACCGGCGAGGACAACGCCTATGAATACAGCGCCTACAACATTCCCAGCCTGAGCCTGGAAGTGCGCAAGCAGGACAATAGCGCCTCCGGCGTCGTGCCCAAGGCGGAGGTCAAGGTATACGAGGTTCCCTATGACACCCCTCAGGCTCTCACCACCGAACAGATCGAACGCTTGACGGCCGTTGCGCCGGTCGCTTCGCAATGGACGGCAATGGCGGCGGGCCAGGCGTATTCCAGCGCCACCTTTGCCGGCCTGCAGCCCGGCAAAGCCTATCTGGTGGTCGAAACCGACGTATCGGCCGCGCAAGCCGGTCAGGTTTATGATACCATCATCCGCGACGACAACCGCACCATCTGGTACAAGGTGGTTCAGATTCCGGCCGGCGAAACGTCCGTGGAACCCGTGGTGCTTGAAAACGTTTTGGGCAAAGTAACCCTGGATCTGCAAAAGAAGGCCGATGTGCTCAGCGCCCACACCAGCTTGTTGGATGGGCCGATGGATCTTCGTTACACGCTTACACCCACCGCAAGCAATACCGTGGCGCTCAATTCCTTCCTGCTGACCGACTTGGGTCTGACCGCCTACGATGACAAGGGTTCGGAGCTGGACTTTGACCAATATCTATTGAACCGCTACAGCATTACCTCCGTAACGGTGGGTCAGGCCAAGCACAGCATCGCCCACTACGACGGCGCGCCGGAGGATCCCGCGTCGCAGGTCATTTCGGCCACCGTCGCCTTCCTGGGCTTTGACGGCCTTACAAAGCACAGCCAAACCGTTACCGTTAGCGACGGGGAGAAAACCGTTTCTCTCCCGGATTCCGTGGCGGAGCCGATCAAGAGCGTGGAAATCCGGTATTTTTCCGAAGGTTTCCGGGCGCTGAGCGGCTACGACCTGGGACAGTCGATTGAGCTGGGCGAAGTCACGCTGTCCGTGAGAGTCAACCAGCAGGA
>DVME01000080.1 GCA_018715175.1 Candidatus Limiplasma stercoravium | reverse complement strand
GCTCCGGTGGCGCCTGTCGCACCATCCGCACCGTCTGCACCAGTCGCGCCGGTCGCTCCGGTGGGGCCTGTCGCGCCGTCTGCGCCGTCACGTCCGTCTGCGCCGGTAGCGCCGGTAGCGCCTGTCGCGCCGGTAGCGCCTGTCGCGCCGTCTACGCCGTCACGTCCGTCTGCGCCGGTAGCACCGGTAGCGCCGGTAGCACCGGTAGCGCCGGTAGCACCGGTAGCACCGGTAGCGCCGGTAGCGCCGGTAGCGCCGGTGGCACCGGTGGCGCCTGTCGCGCCGTCTACGCCGTCACGTCCGTCTGCGCCGCTAGGTCCGGTAGCGCCTGTCGCGCCGGTGGCTCCGGTAGCACCGGTGACGCCGGTAGCGCCGGTGGCTCCGGTAGCGCCGGTGGCTCCGGTGGCGCCTGTCGCACCTGTTGGGCCCGTGGGACCGGTCAGACCGCTGATGCCGCGCGCACCGGAGGCTCCCGCCGGTCCTGCAGGCCCTGTCGGGCCGGTCGCCCCCGTAGGGCCCGTAGGCCCAGTCCAATAAACAGAAGCGCCCAGCACAGAACGGCAGGGACGCAAAAAACGGCAACAAGCGCCGCAGCTGCAATTGGCATAGATGGGCATGGCCGGCCACCTTCTTTCCGTGTTTGCTTCATCCTATGCCGCCGCCCAAAGAAGGTGCGCAAATCAAACGCCGAAGCGCTTTTGCGCTTCGGCGTACGGAGAATTCAAACCGTTTCTTCCTTGCCGCTCAGCCGCCAGGCGACCAGAAAGCCCACCACAAAGGTGGCCAGGCTCATCAGCGCCAGGCTCCAACTTACGTCCGCCAACCCCGTGCTCATCAGAATGGCGACGGGCGAGGCGGTTACCAGTCCCAAAATGGCGCAATAGGTGGGCCCTTCCCAACGTGCCAGCAGCCATTCGATGATCTTGGCAATGGCGAAAATGCCCACCAGGATGCCTACGCCAAAGGGAAACAGGATGCCCACGTTGAGCCATACGGCGCTCCATTCGCCGCCGGCAAAGGCGGACAGCAGGCCCGGGATGGCCTCGGTAACGATGGGCTCATAATACCCCAGCAGCTTGAGGATCATGGAGCCGCTGACCCCGGGAATCACCATCGTGGCCGAGGCCAAAGCCCCCAGGAAAAACAGCTTGACGACCTCGCCAAAGCTGAGGCGAATGGCGGCCACGTTTTCGCTCTGCAACACCTGCAAAAGAAGAATCAGCGCGAAGAACGCCACAAACAGCGCCGCGCCCACAACGCCCTTGGGCTTGCCCTTGAGCTTGCCGGCAATGGCGGGAAGGCCGCCCAGGATCAGCCCGATGAACAACGTGTTGGTTGGCAGGGGATAGACCTCAAACGCCCATTTGAGCGCGAAGCTGAGCAAGCCGATGGCCGCCACCATGCCCACGGCATAGGGAAGCAGCGCGAGCACGGACTTTTTGAACTCCCGAAACAGGTGGGTAATGCAGTGAATCAGCGTGTCGTAAATGCCCATGGACACCATCATGGTGCCGCCGCTTACGCCGGGGATGATGTTGGCCAGGCCGATGACCATGCCGCGGATAACTTCCAAGAGGAATTTCATCCTGCGCGCCCCATTCCTAAAAATGTGAAAACACAGCCCATACTATAGCATGAAGCGCGGCGGTCCGTCAATGGGCCCACGGACGAAGGCGGTTTTCAACGCCATGGCACGCCACGGCCCAAAACCACGCGGCCATTTCCTCCGGCGCGCGGGCCAGGCCGTCGCGCACCCACCATTGCACCAGGCTGATGAAGGCGTCGCACAAATGGCACAGCACAAAATCGCGGGGAATGTCCGCCGGGTCGTCGGAGAGCCACGCGCCAAACAGCCCGGCCAGCGAATCTCGCAGGTAGGGCAAAAACGCGCCGCTGCTTTCGCCCGTCAATACGGCGATGAGGTTGCGCCCGCTGTCGCGCAGGTGATAGAGCACATGCGTAAGCCGCTCCTGCGGACTGCCCGCGGCCAGGGAAAAATCATGCGTTACCTCGGCGGGCGGCGCGTCGGAGAACACGTGACGAAACAGGTCTTCGCACAGCTCGCGCAGCAGGTCGTCACGGGTGGGAAAATGCGCGTAAAACGTTGTGCGCCCCACGTTGGCGGCATCCACGATTTCCTGTACCGTCACGCGGTAGTAGCTTTTTTGCGCCAAGAGCTTTACGAAAGCGGTAAAAATGGCTTCTCGCGTTTTCTTTTGCCGGCGGTCCATGGCGTTGGCCTCCTTTGTTTCGGAACAGATGGTTCTCTTTGTACGGTATCCTACGACGGCAGAAAAATGTCCGTTGCCTGTGGCTGGGCGAGTTAGTATAATATAACCGCATATTCGGAACATCGTGTCTTGTATGGGATACACTATACGCAAATGACGGCGAGTTGTCAAACGGAGGGAAACAGCATGTTGAAGCGGCTGATGGATCAACTGGCAGGCGTGACCCTGACCATTGTCAGCGGCGTTTTTCTGGCGGTCAGCCTCATTCTGGACTTGACAGCAACGGCCCTGCCTGTGGATCCGGCCTGGGTTTCCGTGCTGATCAGCGGACTGCCGCTGGTCTACCTGGCGGTGTGGCGCATTGTGTACAATCCTGGCATTAGCAAGATTTCCTCGGCGCTGCTGATATCCGTGGCGATGATGGCCGCCATCCTCATCGGCGATTTGTTCGCCGCGGGCGAGGTGGCGTTCATCATGGCCATCGGCGCCATTTTGGAGGACAAAACCGCCGAGCGCGCCAAGAAGGGCCTGCACAAGCTCATCGGCCTGGCGCCTCAGCAGGGCCGCCGCCTGCGGGACGGACGCGAGGAGCTCATTCCCGCCCAGGACATAGGCAAGGGCGACGTGCTGCGCATCCTGCCTGGCGAGGCCGTGCCGGTGGACGGCGTAATACTCAGCGGCGAAACGTCGGTTGATCAATCCATTATGACCGGCGAATCGCTGCCGGTGGATAAGGGCCCGGGGGACAGCGTATTTTGCGGCACCCTCAACCGCTTCGGGGCGGTGGATATCCGCGCCACCCGCGTGGGCGAGGATAGCTCCCTGCAAAAGCTCATCCGCATGGTACGCCAAGCCGAAAACAAAAAAGCGCCCATGCAGCGCATTGCCGACCGGTGGGCCAGCTGGCTGGTGCCGGTGGCCATGCTCATCGCCGTCGTCGCCTACGCCATCACGGGCGATTTGGTGCGCGCCGTCACGGTGCTGGTGGTGTTTTGTCCCTGCGCGCTGGTGCTGGCCACGCCCACGGCGATCATGGCGGCCATCGGCCAGGCCACCAAGCATGGCGTCATCATCAAATCGGGCGAAGCACTGGAAAAAATGGGAAATGTTGATCTCGTCGCTTTTGACAAAACCGGCACGCTGACCTTCGGACGTCTGGAGGTCAGCGACGTGCGCTCCTTCGAGCCTGACATGACACAGGAAGAATTGCTGCGGCTGGCGGCGTCCGCGGAATCGCGCAGCGAGCATCCTTTGGGAAAAGCGCTGGTGGCGCATGCGCGCAGCCTCGGTCTGACGCTGGCGCAGGCTGAGGATTTTCACATGGAGGCGGGCCGCGGCGTGTCGGCCCGGGTGGAAGGCCGGACGCTGCTGTGCGGCAGCGAAGCATACCTCGCCGGCTACGGCGTGGCCGTTTCGCCGGAGGCGGCGCAGGTGCTGGAGGGCCTGCGCGACCAGGGCAAGGCGTCGGTGCTGGTGGCCGTGCAGGGGCGCTTGGCCGGCGTTGCGGCGCTGTCGGACGTGGTGCGTCCGGATGCCAAGGACATGGTAGCCAAGCTGTCCGCCATGGGCGCCGAGGCCGTGCTGCTCACCGGCGACAACCGCCGTACGGCCGCGTACTTTGCCCAGTTGGTGGGTATTGAAACGGTGCGCTCCGAACTTCTGCCGCAGGAAAAGGTGGAAGCCATTGACCAGATGCAGCGTCAAGGCCGCCGCGTGTGCATGATTGGCGACGGCGTCAACGACGCGCCGGCGCTGAAAACCGCCAACGTCGGCGTGGCGATGGGCGGCATGGGCAGCGACATCGCCGTGGAAGCGGCCGATATCGCCCTCATGAGCGACGATATCGCCCGCCTGCCCTACCTCAAGCGTCTTTCCGTCGCCGCCGTGCGCACCATCCGCCTGAGCATCTCGCTTTCGCTGGTTATCAACTTCATCGCCATTGCGCTTTCGCTGGCCGGCATGCTCAATCCCACCACCGGCGCCCTGGTGCATAACGCCGGTTCCTGCTTGGTGGTGCTCATTGCCGCGCTGCTCTATGACCGCCGGTTCGACGTATAAAAATCCGCCTGACCTCTTGACTTAGAGCTGACTTCAGGGTTTATCATGGAAACATCCAAGGCCCCACCCTGGCCAGACGAACGGAGGCATACGCATGCAATACGCTTACCTGGGCTCTACCGATATCAAGGTTTCTCGGTTATGCGTGGGCTGCATGAGCTTTGGCGATCCCGCCAGCCGCATGCACGCCTGGACGCTGGATCCCGACCGTACCGAAGCGCTGGTCGCTCACGCGCTGGAACTGGGCATCAACTTTTTTGACACCGCCAACACCTATTCCGCCGGAACCAGCGAGCAGTACCTGGCGCGGGCGCTGCAAAAGCACGTTCCCCGCGACCGCGTGGTCATCGCTACCAAGGTGTACTTTAACGAAGGCCATCTGTCCCGGGCCGCCATCCTGCGCGAAATCGACGGCTCCCTTCAGCGCCTGAACACCGACTACGTGGATCTCTATATCATCCATCGCTTCGACTATGACACCCCCATGGAGGAAACCATGGAAGCCCTGCACGACGTGGTGAAGTCTGGAAAGGCACGCGCCATCGGCGCTTCGGCTATGTATGGCTACCAGTTTCACAATTTGCAAATCATTGCCAGGGAAAACGGCTGGACGCCGTTTGTCTCCATGCAGAACCACTACAACCTGCTTTACCGCGAAGACGAACGAGAGCTAATTCCCCTTTGCAAGCAAATGGGCGTATCGCTGACGCCCTACAGCCCGTTGGCTGCGGGGCGCTTGGCCCGCGCAAACTGGAGCGCCGACACCCTGCGCAGCCAGACGGACAAGACCGCCCGGGGCAAGTACGACGGCACCCAGCAGCAGGACGCCGCCATCGCCCAAAAGGTCAGCGAACTGGCGCAGGGCTACGGCGTGAGCATGTCGCAAATCGCCTTGGCCTGGCTGTTCAAAAAAGGCGTGACGGCGCCCATCATCGGCGCGACCCGCGAGACGCATTTTGACGATGCGGCCGCTGCGCTCAACGTTCGCCTCACCGACGAGGATACGGCCAGCCTGGAGGCGCTCTATCAGCCTCACCGCATCGTCGGCGCCCTCTAACACCTGAAAGGAGACATTCCATGACCATCGCACAGGCGGCCGCCCGATACGGCCTGACCCCGGATACCTTGCGCTACTATGAGCGCGTCGGGCTGATCCCGCCCGTGGCGCGCACGCCCGGTGGCGTGCGCAACTTCGACGAGTCGGCATGTCGCTGGATCGAATTTGCCAAATGCATGCGATCCGCCGGCGTCGGGGTGGAGCCTCTTGCGCGATATGTGGCGTTGGTAAGGCAGGGCGCGCGGACGATACCGCAGCGCAAGGCGATGCTGGCGCAGCAGCGCGATCAAATCCAGGCGCGGGTGGACGAGCTTCAAGCGGCGCTGGAACGCTTGAACCGCAAGCTGGACGGCTATGAGGAGCGGATGCTGAGCTGCGAAGAGGCGTTGACGTCGTCGGCGCCGGCCGCAGGCCCTTCCCCAAGCCTGGTAGCGGAGGATTAGCGCGCCCAAAAGCTGTTGCGAAATTTGAATGGATCCAAAAGGCCCGGCAGGTTTGCGACCTGCCGGGCCTTCTCATATGGACTGATCAACCGCCGTAGCGGGCGCCTACACGAGCCGGAAACCGTTTTCGGCCTGCTTTTCGTGATAGCGCGCGATGAGCGCCTTGATGCGGTTGTAGGGATTGAGCAGGCCGCTGAGACTGCGGTCATGGTTGAGGCTGGCGATGATGTAGGAAATGTATTTGCTCATGTCCGCCTCGATAAACCACGGCATGGACTTGAGCTCCGGCGTGCGGTAGGTGAGGTTGGTGGAGATGATGCGGCTGATGGTGCCGTCCTCATAGGCGCGCTGGAAGGCTTCCAGGCCGTTGGTAAACAGCGCGAAGGTCGCGGCGGCAAAGATGCGGTTGGCCTTGCGCTTTTTGAGCTCGCGGGCAAGATCCAGTATGCTGTCGCCGGTGGAGAGAATGTCGTCGCTGACCAGCACGTCCTTGCCTTCCACGTCGTCGCCCAGGTATTCATGGGCGATAATGGGGTTGCGCCCGGCGACGACGCGGGTGTAATCGCGCCGCTTGTAGAACATGCCCATGTCCACGCCCAAAACGGAGCTATAAAAGATGTTGCGGTCGATGGCGCCTTCGTCGGGGCTGACGATCATCATGTGCTCGCGGTCGATTTGCAAATCGCGTTCCTCGCGGAAAAGCGCCTTGAGGATCTGGTAGCTGGGCTTGACGCTGTCAAAGCCGATGAGAGGGATGGCATTTTGCACGCGGGGGTCGTGCGCGTCGAAGGTAATGATGTTGCTCACGCCCATGCGCTGCAATTCCTGCAAGGCGATGGCGCAGTCGAGGCTTTCGCGGCTGGTGCGGCGGTGCTGCCGGCCCTCGTAGAGCATGGGCATGATGATATTGATGCGCTTGGCGCGGCCGCCCACGGCGCCGATGATGCGCTTGAGGTCTTGGAAATGATCGTCGGGCGACATGGGAACCTCGCGGCCGTACATGGAGTACGTAACGTTGTAAGCGCCCACGTCGGTGAGAATGTAGAGGTCATATCCGCGCACGCTGGTGTTGATCATGCCCTTGCCTTCGCCGGTGCCGAACCGGGGGCAGTCAGCCTCGATCAGGAAGTCGTGGCGGTTGGCTCCCATGAGGGAGAACAGCGGGGTATCCTCCAGGGCGTCCTGCTGCTCGTACCATTTCATCAACCAGGCATTGACCTTCTGGCCCAGTTCCTCGCAGCCCGGCATGGCAATGAGTCCCAGGGGGGCGTAGGGCACGGTCAGAAGGTCGTTGTTCCACGTGCTTACAAAATCCGTCACAAGCATGCTCCTTCTTACGTCACGCGTCGCGGGTTGGGAGATGGGACGATGCTAGTATACCGCAAATTCCCACGCCTGAAAAGATGCAAAACCGAAAAACCAAACATTTTGTCGCAAATTGTTGAAATCTTACATGGTTTTGTGGGAGAGATTTGTCTCCTTTCTTTCATATCCTGTCATCGTGCTACCGGTGTTATGCGGCCAAACGGGGAGGGACGGATGTGAACGGCTGGGCGCTCGCGGCGCTGACAGCGGCGCTGCTCATTTATTCCAAACAATGCATGGAGGCGGCGCTGCAAGCGGCCACGGTGTTTGTCACGGGGGTTATGCCGGCGCTGTTCCCCATGATGGTTTTATGCCGGTTGCAACGTCCAGGTGCAAAAACCGAACATTCCAACGCCCAGCTGTGGGCAGGGACGGCGCTGTTCGCATTTGCGTCGGGGTCGCCGGCGTCGGCGCAGCGCGTGCGCAGCCTGTGGGAAGCGCGGCGCACGCGGGAGCCGCTTGCGCTTTCGGCCCTCACAGGGGTGATGAGCCCCCTGTTCTTCGTGGGCACGCTGGCGGCTTGGACGGGCGAACAAACCGGCGCGTGGATCATGCTGGGCTGCCATTGGGCCGGGGCAGCGCTGACGGCGCTTGTGTTTCGGGGCCGGGCGCAAAGCGCCGCGCCGCCTCACGCGCCGCTCCCAGCCCAACGGCCGGCGTTGGCGCGGGCGGTCAGCGAGGCTGCCGCCGCGCTCCTGGCGGTGCTGGGCGCCATGATGCTCTTTTCCATCGCCTCGGCGCTGCTGGAAGCCCTGCTGTCGTCGCTGGCGCCCGGCTGGGCCCAAAAAAACGCCCGCGTCCTGGCGTTGGCGTGGGCGATAATGGAAATCGGCGGCGGCGCGTCTGCGGTGGTTCGTGCCTGGCCTGCGCCGCCGCTGGCGCTGCTGTGCGCGCTGTGCTCCTTCGGCGGACTGAGCCTGTGGACGCAAAACCTTCTCTATCTTTCGCCCTGCGTTCGTCCGGCAAGGCTTTTGGGCGTGCGTGCCGTTCACGCCGCACTCAGCGGCGCGCTGTGCGCCGCGGCGCTGAGCGTCTATCCCCAGGCGCAGGCCGCCTTTGCGCCGGCGGCAGCGGCGGCCTGTTCGCCTTTTGGGTTGTGGCCCCTGGGCCTGGTTATGCTCGCGGCTTCGTTTCGCCGTCCTTCTTGAAAATCCAAAATTTGCTGACCACGTAGTTAAAGACCATCACAAACACCAATACAATCACGCGGTTTTCTAGGTTTTCGATGCCTATGGCCTCCAAAAGCAGCATAAGCCCCTGCTCAAAAACCAAAAAGCTCACAAAGCGGCTGGAGGCAAACTGAATCAGCTCCTTCAGACGCCCATGCGCGCCCTCGACCCGAAACACCATGCCGCGGTTGATCCAAAAGGCGAACAGCACCGCGATCACCCAGGAAACCGTGCTGGCGATGGAAAGCTGCACGGGCGTAGCGCTGTTGATGCTGTCCCGAATCCAGGCGACGAGGTCGCCGGTGTAGGGCGGCCGCTGCGCCATCAGGAAGCATCCGGCGTAGTGAATGAGCATGCTTAAAAGCGTGGTCAGCCCGCCGGCGATGAGGTAGCGCAACAATTCGTATTGCTTTTCATGCGCGTTCAAGTAATCCTTGACTTTTTGGAGCATCTTCCCGCCTCCCTATTCTTCGCCGTGATCCCCGCGCGCGTAATCGCAGGCCAGTACGTCCGCCAGGGGTAGCGTGAACGTGCGCTTCCCGGCCATAAGCGTCACGCGGTTTTCCTCCAGCCGCAATACGCGCACCGTGCGCTGCGTTATTTGCCCCTCCAGCATCAACACCACGCGGATGCGGCGTTCCTTTTCCAGCGCGTAGCGCAGAAAGCGCGTCATTGCCGGTATGCCTCCAGTACCTCGAATATGCGGTTGTTGCCGCCGGGGGTTTCAAACACCAGCGGGAACAGGGCTTCGATGGCCGTCTCGTCCAGGTCGTAGAGGCTGCTGGAGCGTTCGTAAGCGCTGACGTAGATGTATTCTACCTGATATTTGGCCAGAAGGTCAAGGTTTTGGGCCGGATCGGAGTAAAAGGCCGCTATTTCCGCCTTGCGTGGGCCGGTGTTAAAACCGTGGTAGTACAGGTAGGTGTCGCTGGAGCAAAGGATGGTGCGTCCGGCCAAGCTGCTTACGGGGTTGAGGTGTTCGTCGCCGGTTAAGAACACGCAGTGTTCGGGCGTGTTTTCGCGCACGTACTCGGCGGTTTGGATGTCGTAAGCGCTGTACGCCACGTAGTCGCTCACGCACTCGCGCGCCACCGTCAGCGTAGCGGAAAAAAAGCAGCAGATCAAAAACATCCCCGCCAGCACACGCCGCCCCGCCAGGCCGCGCAGACGTTCAAACAGCTCCATCGCGTAATCCGCCGCCATGGGCAGCAGGAGGAGGAACCACACGTAAAACAGCTTGTTGTTGTCATACTCGTTGGGCTGAAACTTCACCAGTTCCGCCACAATATAAATCAGAAACGCGCCGGACGCCAGCAGGCGGTTTTGGCGGATGTCGTCGGGCAGGGCGTCCAGGCCGCGGGGTTTGCGGCGGCAGAGCGCCAGAAAAATCAGCACATAGGGCACGCCGATGTTTTTGAGATAGAACCACAGGTAGCTGTCCACCAATCCCTGATGGCCGCGGTTGTTGATCCAGTTGAACCACAGCTGAAGGAAATGGTCGCTGTCCGTGGCCTGCACGAAAGTAAAGGCCACCAGCTGCGGCAACGACAGCGCCGCGGCGACGGTTCCGTACAAAAGCCAGGGCCGAAAGGCCGCCCAGCGCTGCGCCCGGGGAGCGGTGGCCACCACGTAGGCGCAGGTTCCCGCGGACAAGAGCGCCAACGCCAGAAAGCTGTGCGTGTGAATCAGCGGCAGGCCGCCCGCAAACAGGCCCAGCACCGCCAGCGCGCGCGGGTCGTGCGCCTCGCGGCGGCACAGCGGAGGCAACAGAAGGTTGAGACAGGGCATCAGCATCGTCCAACCGCCCAAGATGCCGCGCTGCGGGATGAGCATGTCGCAAATGATATTGACCCAGCGCAGGTTATGCGGGTCGGGCTGGTTGGTGGGGGTCATGTAGAAGCCGTTCATCACGCTGGAGAGGTTGTCCCACATGGAGGTCACCTGATAGCCGCTTACCGTGGCGTCCAGCGTGTACAAAAAGCCCATGCCGCCATTGAGAAACAGCAGGAAAAACGCCAGCAGCGCAGCGCCGCGCCTGCGGCATAGCTGCCAGGTCAGCAGGGCGTAGCCGGCGTACACCAGCGCCATCATCAGCGTGCCGGTGAAGGCCATGGCGGTATTGAGCTCCATGCCCAGCATGTACATCGTGGAGGCAATGCTGTCCGACAGGTAGGGGTAGGCCATTGTCGCGCCCAGCATCAGGCTGTTGTGCAGCGGGAAGGAAGCGTTGACGATGCTGGTGCAGATCGCCAGGTGAAGCGACAGATCCCCATAGGTGCTCTGCCCCACGTGATACGCCCCGTCCGCGTCCAGGCGGATGGAATGCGTGTATTGCAAATACGCGCTGAGGGCGATCAGCGGCAGCAGGATAAGGCCCATGCGCAAAAGCCAGGAGCGTTCCGCCGGCTCCAGGGGCCGCGGCGCGGCGCCCTTTCGCGCCAGAAAGCTCAGCGCGCAAAGCGCTGCGAGCGTTCCGGCCGCCAGGCCATGCGCCGCGTAGGAAAACCGCACCGCATACGCCCATAACACCGGCAGCCACATCATCAACAGCACGCCCAGCGACAGGCCCACATACGCGCGCACCGGCGCGCGCAGGCGCCAAAGCAGATTGCGCGACAGCAGGACGCCGCCTGCCAGAAAGAACGCCAGATACGCGATGGAAAGCAAGGACAGACCTCCTTATACGCACAGCATGGAGCGGAAAAACTGCACGGCGGTTTGCAGGGAACCGTCGGTCACGGTGCATACGCCGCGCAAAGCCTCCGAGCCGGTGAGCAAAAAAGGCGAAAAGCGATACACCCGGCGGCACAGCCCTGCGTAATGGCGCGCGTCGGTCGCAAAGGGACTCAGGCACGGCACCACCACCGAGCGCTCAAACTGAATCTCAATGGCGGTTTTCAGGGCTTCCCACGCCTCGCCGTCCGGCTTGCTGCGGGCGCAGGCGTCCTCAGCCACGCAAAACCGCACGCTCAGGCCGCATCTGGCCGCGACGCGCCGCACCTGGCGCCGCGCCTGCGCACACCGGAGGCCGGGCATAAGGGTTTGACGCAGGTGCAGCGTTCCCTCCGCGCGCTCGGGCGTGGCCTGCGCCTGCACGCCGTCGATGCAACGCTGGGAGGCAAAGAACTGCCGCAGCACCGCCCGCTTGCGCCACATCAGGCGCATGATGGGAAACGTGGCCTTGGGATTGCGCACGAACCACCGCTGCAACAGCGGCGCCCGGGCGCCCAGGGCTTGCAGCATCTGCACGCTCGCCGCGCATAGGCTAACGCGCGTTTGCCGCCGGGTCAGCTTTGCGCCGGCGCGCATCAGCTGTCGCAGCGTGCCCTCGCCGTCCTCCAACGTCAGGCGGGCGTGCAGCCGGCCTTTTTCGCCGATGCCCACCAGCGCCAGGGGGGATTCGCGCGGAAGATAGGTGCGAAACGCCTCCATGGTCGCATAGCCGCCGTGATCCAGCACAAAGCAGGGCTCCACGCTTCGGGCTTTGAGGTGCGACGCAAGGCTGGAAGCCCCCAGGCCTTCGCTCAGCCCGTCCATGCTTAGCGCCAGCATCAGGTCGCCGCCCGGGTGATAGCCCTCGTTGAGCAGGCCTTCCAGCGCTTCCAGGAGCGCCACCACATGCGCCCGCGACAGCGCCACGCACATGGCCTGCGCATGGGCCGGGACTTTGTCCTCGCAGGCGTTCCGGGCGGGCGCGTCCAGGTGCGAGACGAAAACCAGCGGCCCGGTGGCCTTGGCGCCCGGCATTTCCAGCAGCACCGCGTCGCGTTCGAAGGACTTTTGTTCCAGCCGGGCAAACGTCAGCGGATAAGCCTGGCGCAGCACGTCCAGCGCCTGGGCCGCTCCCTCGGGGGAATAGTGCGCGTAAGCATTGAGGCGGCGCAGGACGTTTCGCGCACGGTTGTAGTCGATGGGGACTTGATATTCGCTCATGTTCCGGCCTCCCTATCGCGTGCAAAGCTCATAGAAAACGGGGGAACGCCGGCGTTCCCCCGTGGTGGCGCACCCGCCGGCGCGTCAGATGATGCCCTTTTTGCGAGCCAGCGACAGCGCGTTTTGCGTGTAGCGCGCAAGCGCCACAAGCGTAAGCGCCACCGCCAGCCAAATCAGCGCCGTATCCGGCAAAACCGGCCAGCCGGCGCAGGCTTGTTTGAACCAATCGTGAAAGTAGGAAGCGACCAGCCCCGCAATGAAAACGCAATGTGCCACCTTGCCGATGAGGAAGGAATAAACCACGATGCCCTTCTTCAGCAGCAGCGCCCCGCCCGCCACCATGATCGTCTCTTTGAGCAGCACGACGGCCACCGCCGCCCAGGGAAGCACGGGCGGGATGACGGCGTTGCCGATGGCCAGGCTGAACATGGCGGACAGCACCATCACCTTGTCGGCAAAGGGATCCATCAGCTTGCCGAAGTCGGTGATCAGGTGATAGCGCCGGGCGATGAAGCCGTCGAGCATGTCGGTGAGGCTGGCGGCGACAAACACCCCCAGCGCCGTGTATTTCTGTCCGGCGGCGAAGAGCGCGATGTACACGGGTACCAGCAAAAGCCGCAAAAGCGTCAGCGCGTTGGGCACGTTGAGGTTTTTGCGCAGCACGTCCTTGGGTGACAAAGTCCTTTCCTCCTTGCCCACGGTACAGGGCCATTATAGCATGATCGGTCAAAGGGCGCAATACGCGCCTCAGTTCTGGGCCAGCTCCTGGGCCACCTTGTCCAGGAAGGCGTCCAGCGGCATGGCGCCCAGGTCGCCCTCGTCGCGGCGGCGCACGGCCACGCTGCCGCTGTCGGCCTCCTTTTGGCCAACGACAAGCATGTAGGGCACCTTTTCCATCTGGGCTTCGCGGATCTTGTAGCCGATTTTGTCGCTGCGCAGGTCGGCTTCGCAGCGCAGGCCCGCCTGGGTCAGGCGCTGAACCACCTGCTTGGCATAGTCGGAGAATTTTTCGGAAATGGGCAGCACCTTTACCTGCACCGGCGACAGCCACAGCGGGAACTTGCCGGCGTAGTGCTCGATGAGGATGCCGATAAAGCGCTCGATGGAGCCAAAGACCACGCGGTGGATCATGATGGGACGGTGCTTCTGCCCGTCTTCGCCCACGTATTCCAGCTCAAAGCGCTGGGGCATTTGGAAATCCAGCTGGATGGTGCCGCATTGCCAGGTACGGCCCAGCGAATCCTCCAGGTGGAAGTCGATCTTGGGGCCGTAGAACGCGCCGTCGCCCTCGTTGACGGTATAGGCGCGGCCGTTTTCGTCCAGGGCTTTGCGCAGACGGTCGGTGGCCATGTTCCAGTCCTCGTCGCTGCCGATGCTGTTTTCGGGGCGCGTGGAAAGCTCCAGGTGATAGGTAAAGCCAAACTTGCTGTATACTTCGTCAATCAGTCGCGCCACGCCCAAAATTTCCTGGGTGATCTGGTCGGGGGTCATGAAGATGTGCGCGTCGTCCTGGGTAAAGCAGCGCACGCGCATGAGCCCGTGCAGCGCGCCGCTGAGCTCGTGGCGGTGTACCAGGCCCAGCTCGCCCATGCGAATGGGCAGCTCGCGGTAGGAATGCGGCTGGAGCTTGTATACCAGCATTCCGCCGGGGCAGTTCATGGGTTTGACGGCGAAGTCCATGTCGTCGATGACGGTGGTGTACATATTTTCGCGGTAATGATCCCAATGGCCGCTGGTTTCCCAAAGCTCGCGGTTGAGCAGAATGGGCGTGGAGATTTCCACGTAGCCTTCCCGCGTGTGCAGCTTGCGCCAGTAGTCCACCAGCAGGTTTTTGAGGATCATCCCTTTGGGCAGGAAGAAGGGGAAGCCGGGGCCTTCGTCCATCATGGCAAACAGGCCCAGCTCTCGGCCCAGCTTGCGGTGGTCGCGCAGGCGGGCTTCCTCGATGCGCTTAAGATACGCCTCCAGGTCGGCGGCCTTGGGGAAGGAGGTGCCGTAGATGCGGGTGAGCATGCGGTTTTTCTCGCTGCCGCGCCAGTAGGCCCCTGCCAGGGAGGTAAGCTTGAAGGCTTTGATGACGCTGGTATTGCTCACGTGAGGGCCGGCGCATAGGTCGATGAAGTCGCCCTGCTGGAAAAAGCTCAGCTCCGCGTCCTCGGGCAAGTCGTGGATGAGCTCCACCTTGTAGGGCTCGTTGCGGGCGGTCATAAGCTCGACGGCTTGCGCACGATCCAGGGTGGAGCGCTGCAAAGGCAAGCCCTCTTTGACGATTTTGCGCATTTCGTTCTCAATTTTGCCCAAATCGTCCGTGGAGAGGGGCGTTTCAAACTCGAAATCGTAGTAGAAGCCGTCTTCGATGGCTGGGCCGATGGCCAGCTTTGCCGTGGGATATAGCCGCTTGACCGCCTGGGCCAGCACGTGCGAAGTGGTGTGGCGAAACGCCTCGCGCCCCAGGGCGTCCTCAAAGGAACAATCGCTGATTTGGCCGTCTTTGAGAATAACCTTCATCCATCCATACCTCCTCTTGGAAATGCAAAAACACCCCGACGCGCCGATGCGCTTGTCGGGGTGCATCGCTTGCGTGATGCACGGTTCCACCGTCATTTTTCGCTTGGGGCCTCAGGCCCTGCCTTCACGCGGCATACGCCGGCGCATACTGCTTTCCGCGCCGGAGCTCGGGAGGGGTGTTCGCCGGCCGGGGAGGGAAGAGGCTTTCAGCCCGGGCCTCTTTCTCTGGGCAATCCCGCAGCGGGGTACTGGCTCCGTCATCGCCTGTGAAAAGCATCATAACAAACGCCGCGGCGCTTGTCAAGTGCTTGACTTGGCCAAAAAAACGGGGCATAATGAAAAATGTTATGCCCGCCGTGCCGGGCGTGGGGAGGGATGGCGCATGGAGCACGAAATTATCGAAGTATCGCCCCACGGGGCAGCCGCGCGGCATGGCGTGCGCGTGGGCGACCGGCTGACGGCCATCAATGGCGAGCCCGTCCTGGACGAGATCGACTACCAGGCCCTTTCCAGCGCGCGAAGGCTGCGCCTGGAACTCCTGCGCGAGGGGAAGCCCGCGGAGATAGAATTCTTCAAAGCCCCGGGCGAACCGCTTGGCCTGCGCTTTGGGCCCAGCATGGCGCTGTCGCCCCGCACGTGCCGCAACAACTGCGTGTTTTGCTTTATTTCGCAAATGCCGCCGGGCCTGCGCCCCAGCCTGTACGTGCGCGACGATGACTGGCGCTACTCGCTGATGATGGGCAACTTCGTGACGCTGACCAATGTCAACGAAGCGGAGTTTCAACGCCTGCTCAAGCGCAAGGCTTCGCCCCTGTACATCAGCGTGCATACCACCGATCCCGGCCTGCGCTGTCGCATGATGAACAACCGCCATGCCGGGGACATCCTTAAGCGGCTGGAACGGCTCAAAGCGCACGGGCTGCGCTTTCATTGCCAGGTGGTGGTTTGCCCGGGCTACAACGACGGGCCGGCGCTGATGCGAACGCTGGAGGATCTGCGCGCCTTGGCGCCCGCGGCGCGCACCGTGGCGCTGGTGCCGGTGGGCCTCACGCGCTTTCGGGACGGCCTGACGCCGCTGACGCCCTTTACCCCTGCCAGCGCCCGCGCGCTGCTGGATCAAATCGCGCCCTTTCAGGAGGCGTGCCGGCGCGAGCTGGGCACGACCTTTGTTTTCCCCAGCGACGAGTTTTTCTGCCTGGCGGATCGCCCCATTCCGCCACAGGCATGGTATGAGGACTTCGCGCAGATCGAAAACGGCGTGGGCCTTTTGCGCCGCTTTGCCTGCGAGCTGGAGGACGCCCGGCGGTTCGGGCCGGCGCAAGCCGCGCCCCCGCCCCGCAAATGCGTGGTGCCCACGGGCGTGAGCGCCGCGCCGCACCTGCGCCGTCTGGCCGCGCAATTCGGGCCGGATACGCTGGAGCTTAACGTGCTGGCCGTGCCCAACCGCTTTTTTGGGCAAAGCGTCACCGTCGCGGGCTTGCTGACCGGCGGGGACGTGCTGGCGGCGCTAACGCCACAGGCGGTGGAGGGCGCGCAGGAAATCTGGCTGTCGCGCGTGATGCTGCGGCACGAGGGCGACCTATTTTTGGACGATATGCACATCGACGAGTTTCGCGCCCGCGCGCCGTTGCCGGTTCGCCTTTTGGACTGCGACGGTCAGGCGTTCTACGACGCGCTGTGGGCGCGGGGCGACGAACGCCCCTAAGGAGGACGGTATGGCAAAGCCGCTTGTAGCCATTGTGGGACGCCCCAATGTGGGCAAATCAACCTTCTTTAACAAAATTGCGGGGCGCCGCATCTCCATTGTGGAGGACGTGCCGGGTGTGACGCGCGACCGCATTTACGCCGACGTGGAATGGATGGGCCGGCGCTTCAGCCTGGTGGATACCGGCGGGCTGGATTTGCGCAGCGAGGACGTGCTGCTCAGCCAAATGCGCCGCCAGGCGGAAATTGCCATGGATACGGCGGATGTGATCTGCCTGTTTGTGGACGGGCGCGCCGGGCTGACCGGCGAGGACGAGGAAGTGGCCGACTACCTGCGCCGCACGCGCAAGCCGCTGATTCTGGTGGTCAACAAGGTGGATCACAAGGGCCTGGAGGAACGTCTGTACGAGTATTACAGCCTGGGCCTGGGCGATCCGGTAGCCATCAGCAGCACCAATATGCTGGGATTGGGAGATTTACTGGAAGAAATTGTCCGCCGCCTGCCGCCGCCCGAGGACGGCGAGGCGCAGGAGGAAGACCGCCCCATCCAACTGGCGGTGGTGGGGCGGCCCAACGTGGGCAAAAGCTCGCTTTGCAACCGCCTGCTGGGACAGGAGCGCGCCATGGTCAGCGACATTCCGGGCACCACGCGCGACGCGCTGGACACGCCCTTTGTAAACGCCGACGGCACGCGCTTTACCATCATCGACACCGCCGGCATGCGCAAAAAAAAGGCCGTGGAGGACGAAAGCCTGGAGCGTTACAGCGTGCTGCGCTCCATCGCCGCCATCGACCGCTGCGACGTGGCCTTGCTGATGATCGACGCGCAAAACGGCGTCACGGAACAGGATACCAAAATTGCCGGACTCATCCTGGCCGCAGGCAAGGCGGTGCTGGTGGCGGTCAATAAATGGGACGCCGTGCAAAAGGACACGCGCACCATGGATCAGTACCGCAAGCGCATCCTCAACGACCTGAAGTTTATGAGCTACGCGCCCGTGCTGTTCCTTTCCGCGCTGACCGGACAGCGCGTCAATACCGTGCTGGACGCGGTGAAAGCCGCGTATGCGCAGTATTCGCGGCGCATTCCCACCGGCGTTCTCAACGAAGCGCTCGCCGACGCGCAGCTGAGCCTTCAGCCGCCTGTCAGCGGTGGGCGCAGGCTGAAAATCTACTACGCCACCCAGCAAAGCGCCTGCCCGCCGACTTTTGTGTTTTTTGTCAACCACGAGGAACTCATGCACTTCGCTTATGAGCGCTACCTGGAAAACCACCTGCGCAAGAGCTTTGGCTTTGAGGGTACGCCCATCCGCTTTGTGCTTCGGGAACGCGAAAAAAAGGAATAAGGCAACGTTGCTTGCGTGGGGGGACGGAGGTATTTTGACAATCTAAGGGGCTTCCGCTTTATGGCGGAAGCCCTTGTTTGCGATGAAGCCCTATCAGTCCAGCGAAGGCAGGGAAACTTCGATTTCCTTGCCCGCGGCGGCGGACTTGCAGATGGCGTCGATAATGGCCTGATTGTAGAAAATCTGGCTGGTGGGCACCGGCGCGGGGCCGCCCTGATCAATCGCGTCCAGGAAGGAGCGAATCTTCTTGTCAAACAGGCCGGAGCCGGTGGAAGGCAGGATGGGAATTTCGGTCACGGTCTGCGCGCCGGCCACGTCGGTATAAAGCTTCATGGGGCCGCCCACGGTGCCGTTCCAGCACTCGGTGGAGGGAATGCGCAGCGCGCCCTTTTTGCCCAGGATCAGCGAGTCGCCGGGCGTGTCCAGGTGCATGGCCCAGGAGATGCGGAAGTCAAGGATGATGCCGCCCTCCAGCCGCACAAAGGCCGCCGCAAAGTCATCCACGTCAAAGCGCTCGGCGTTTTGCTGGGCGGTGTGTCCGGCGTCGGGGTACTGATACATGGGATTGGTGCCGAAGAAGTTGGAGGTATAGCCGGTCACGGTGAGGGGCTTGGGATAGCCCACGGCGTTGAGCACCATGTCCAGCGAGTAGCAGCCGATGTCGCCCAAGGCGCCGATGCCGGCGGTTTTCTTTTCAATGAAGGTGCTGTTGGGGATGCCGCGCCTGCGGCCGCCGCCGGTCTGGATGTAGTAAATCTCGCCCAGAACGCCGGACTGGACGATCTTTTTGATCATCTGCATGTTGGGATCCATGCGCGGCTGGAAGCCCACGGAGAGCAGCTTGCCGCTTTCGCGTTCGGCGCGCATGATGTCGGCGGCTTCTTCAATGGTGACGCACATGGGCTTTTCCAACAAGACGTTCACGCCGGCGCGCAGGGCGTCGATGGTGCACTCGGCATGGGTCATGTTGTAGGTACACACGCTGACCGCGTCCAGCTGTTCGTTGGCCAAAAGCTCGGTGTGGCTCAGGTAGCAGCGCGCGTTCTTCAGCCCGTAGCGCTCGCGGAACGCCTCAGCCTTGCCGGGAATGAGGTCGGCCAGGCCCACCACTTCCACGTCGGGCTGGTTTTTGTAACTTTCGGCGTGAGATTCGGCGATCCAGCCGGTGCCGATGATGCCCACCTTGAAGGTGCGGTGATAGCTGCGTTCCTGGCGGATGCCGGGGGTGAAGTTGGAAAGTACGGTATCGCTCATGGGTCGCATCTCCTTTGCTTTATTTCAGGCCCAGCCGCTTAAGCGTGTCCATGCTCATTTGGGCGGCTTCCAGGGGCGAACGCCCGACGGATTCGTCCTGCTCCACCACAAACCATTCCGCGCCGCTTTCGATGCCCGCGCGGAGCAGGGATTCCACATCCTGGCAGCCGTGGCCTACCGGACGGAATTCAAAGCTCTGGGCCTCCTTGGGCTCGTTTTCGTCCAGGCCGATAAGCGCGTAGGGGGTGGCGCCGTCCTTTTTGGAACCGACGTAATCCTTGAGGTGAATCACCGGGCAGCGGCCGGCGTACTTGCGCACGTAGGCGGCGGGATCCTCGCCGGCGTACTTGACCCAGCAAAGATCCAGCTCGGTCTGCAGCACGTCCGCAGGCACGGCCTGATAAAGAAAGTCCAGCCCGTACATGCCGCTGAGGGAGACGAACTCAAAGTCGTGGTTGTGGTACAGAAGCGTCATGCCCGCCTGCTTGAGCAGCCGGCCGAAGCGGTGCGCTACGGCGATGGCACGGGCAAAGCCCGGCGCGCCGGGGCGGGTTTGGTCGTCCAGGTAGGGGATGGCGATGTAACGGCAGCCGATGGCCTGATGGTAGGCGATAACGCCAAACATGTCTGCCTCGATCTGAACGAAGGGCACGTGGCTGGATATGGCCTGCAGGCCGTGGCGATCCAGCATTTGGCGCACCTCGGCGGCCGTATGGCCGTAGAAGCCGGCAAATTCCACGCCGTCATAGCCCATGGCTTTGAGCTGGGAGAGCACCTTGTCCAGGTCGCGCTCGGCGTCCTGGCGCGCGGAATAAAGTTGATAGGCAACGGGTCGTTGATCCATGAAAATCGGCACCTCCTTCATTTGATTTCATTATAACGATTCGGGCCTTTTTTGTCGCGCCAGTTTGTGATATGATTGTGCCAAAACCTGCTACGAACATCGAACTCGGGAGGCTGGCTATGGAACGCTACTATGAACTCAAACGCGACGAGACGCCCCGCACCCAAGCGTGGTACAGCATCAACAATGCGTTTATCGCCCATTTCCATAGCACCATCGAGCTCATCTACGTGTTGGAGGGCGAAATCTGCGCCATGCAGGACGGGGTGACGCGCTGGGTGGGGCCGCAGCATTTGATAGTCAATTCTAGCTATGTTTTGCACGCCTACCACACACCGAGCTATTCGCGGGTGATCGTGATTACCCTGCCGCTGTCGGCGCTGCCGTCTTTGCGGGCGCAGCTGAACCACCACAGCTTTTTGGAAAGCGTGGTGGACGTTTCCGACATGCCCGAGGCGTCGGCCCTGGCGTGCCTGATGGCGCAGGGCGGACATGGAGAGCGGTTTGTCAACAGCCTGGGCGAAGCGTTGGTGGCGCTCTTGGTGGAGCGCGTGGGGCTTAAGCCCAGCGAGGCCGACGCCGAGGGCGACCTCATGCGCCGTATCCTGAGCTATTTGCAGCAAAACGTCTCCGCCCCGCTAAGCCTGCGGGCGGTCGCCGCGCATTTTGGATACAGCGCAGGGCGGTTTTCGCATATATTTAACCGGCGCGTGGGCTGCACCTTTCCGCGCTATGTCAATACGCTTAGATGCAGCGCGGCCCGGCGCATGCTGGCCCAGGGCGTCATGCCGCTGACCGACGTGGCCGCCGCCAGCGGCTTTTCCAGCATGCGAACCTTTCACCGGGTTTACAAGCAGGTCACGGGCCAAACGCCGCGCGCCGAGGAAACGTCCTGATATCAGCGGCCCAGCAGCCGGCGGCGCCCGTCGTCGAGATACTGACCCAAATCGTGCAGGTTTTCCAGCGCCCGTCCGCAGCCCATGACCACGTTGGTTTGGGGTTCGTCGGCACAGGAGCAGGGCACCTTGAGCGTGTCGGCAATGGCTTCGCACAGGCCGAAAAGCTCCGCGCCGCCGCCGGAAAGCAAAATGCCGTATTCAAAAATATCCGCCGCCAGCTCCGCCGGGGTGTGCTCCAAAACGCCGTGGATGCCTTCGATGAGCTGCTGGAGCGGCTCGTCCATGGCCTCGGTGATGTCGTCGCTGGTAATGCGCATGGTTTTGGGCAGGCCGGTAATGAGGTTGCGGCCCGTCACGTCCATGTAAAGCTGCTCGGCGCGGGGGATGGCTGAGCCGATGTTGACCTTGAGCTCCTCGGCCGTGCGCTCGCCCACCAGGAGGTTATGCTTGCGCCTAAGGTGGCGGATGATGGCGTCGTCAAAGCGGTCGCCGCCGGCCTTGATGCAGTCGCTGACGATGACCTTGCCAAAGGAAATCACCGCAATGTCCGTAACCCCGGCGCTGATGTCCACGATCATGGCGCCGTAGGCTTCGTCCATGGGCAACCCGGCGCCCAGCGCGGCGGCCAAAGAGCGGTTGAGCATCTGGGTACGGCGCATGCCGGCGTCAAACATGGTGGAAATAAGGGTGCGCTTTTCCATTTCGTTGACGGCGGTGGGCAAAGCCAGGATCGCGCGGGGCCGGGCGAAAAGATGCTTGCCCACGGCCTTTAGGACAAAGCCGCGCAGCATGGAGCTGACCAGCTCGTAGTCGGCGATGGTGCCGTCGCGCAGGGGACGGATGGCCAGGATATTGCTGGGCGTACGGCCCACCATGCGCCGCGCCTCGTCGCCAAAGGCGAGAATGCTGTGGCTGTCGCTGTCGATGGCCACTACGGTAGGCTCGCGCAGAATGATGCCCTTGCCTTTCATGTAAATGAGGATCTGGGAAGTCCCCAGATCAATGCCGATATCATTGACGCTTGCCATGACAGCATGTCCCCTTTACCAACCGCGTTTGCGAGGCTAGATGCCTGAATGGTTTACATTCGCCGCAAAGGGGAAAAAATCCTGCTTGGACGGCGCCGCCGGCTCCGCGCATCGCGGAGCCGGCGTTTGTCAGGACGGGGCGTCCAGCCGCCGCTGGCAGTATTTGCGCCGCGTGGCCTCGCCGCCGCGCAGGTGGCGAACGGACTGATTGTAGCGCAAAACCCGCCTGACCTGAGCCGCCAGAGATGGATGAACTTTGGCCAGGCGGACGCTGACGTCCTTGTGTACGGAGGATTTGCTCAGCCCAAAATGACGCGCCGCCTCACGGACGGTGGCGCCGCTGTCGGCAATGTACTGCCCGATGCGGATGCTGCGCTCCCGGATATGCTCCTGCATGCTCGACCCCTCCATGCGTTTTGGAAAGGATATGCGCATGCCTGGGATGAAATCCACAGGGCCGAAGACAGCTGGCGCACCCTTTGGACATCCCGCTTCTTTGGCTTTTCGTTCTCCGTTTGCCCATGAAGCGATTTGCCGGGGCTTGCCGTAAGCTATGACGCCTCGCCAAACCAGCGGTTGGGCACGGCCCCAGGCGCGCCGTATTGTATTCATTCCCAAGCTATGGTATAATCAATCAAATAACAACGCTCTTGGAGAGCTATGACAAATGGGGGGACAAGTGATGCATGTCATGACGAAAGGAACGGCCCTTGTGTTGGCGCTGGTTTTATGCCTGTGCCTTGCTCCTGCAGGCATCGCCGAGGAAATCTACCTTCCCGCGACCGCTGAGGAAGCGCTGGCGCGGCTGTCCATAGAAGTGCCGCCCGTTCCCAAAGTAACGGTGGACGACTCCAACCCTCAGGAACGGGTTTTTTACATCGAGGGCTTGGATGCTTGGCCGCTCAAGGACGGCTCGAAGCTCCAAAGCGGCGCCTTCATCTATAACTCCTACGCCGAACATGGCCCCTACGTGCCCATTCCGGGAAGGGAAGACGAGCCGCTCAACATTGTCATTCCGGAGCAGTGGCAAGGTGCCAGCCTTTTTATGGATCTGGAAGGAGGCTCGCTGGGCATTATCAATGGGGAATTATTGGTTCAAATCCAGCTCGACCTTGACGGCGGTGTCTACATCTTTGATTTGAACGGCACGTTAAGACAGTATTCTTTTCAAGTCAGCGACGAGCAGCGCGTCTTCGCCGAATACAGCGCGGACGGACTGCTGTACGCTTACGAATATCGCTATCAAAAGGAAGACGGACTCAAGGTATACAGCTATGACGCGCTGGGAGAGATCGTTGATACCTTTGGCCTGAAAAAGGACGGCGTGGATTATTGTTTCAGCGCCGGTCAATGGCATTATTGGAACGGAGGCGGCTATACGCCTTGCGAAAAGCCCGAAGGCATTGAGCTTCCCGCCCCTGCCGTTCTTGAGCCCGAGGAAGGAATCGCCCAAATTGAGGCCAAGCGGGAGGCATACCTAGCGTCCATGCCGGCGCTGCCGCCACAAGACGGCGCGTTTCCACAAAGCTTTGACGTTGAAAGCCAGTTTCCCGCCGTTCCGGTTCTGACCCAGGAGGAGCTGGATGACGGCAGCCTGCGCTATGTCCTTACCGGCCTGGAGCCCTGGGGAATCGAGATGCGCAATGACTATGTGTATGCCGGTTCCGCTCTTTTTGACTACGCCAATGCCGCCGTGCCCGGCCAAGTGTCGCTAACCATTCCCGCCGATCTGATTTCCGAGTGGAATGAGAACCCGTTTTGGATGCTGACCGCCGATGTGATTCTCACAAACGCACGCATTGGGGCCTATCCCAACGTCCGATACTATGACTGGCTGGATGAATGGGTTTTCATCGTTTATGTAAGCCCCGATGCGAAGTATGAAATTGTGCTGGGCTCGTCGCCCTATGTGGAAAGCCTCTGGTATACCTTAGACGGGAAGGAGTATTACGCCAGCTACTTCAGCGATGGGAGCCTCAGTTACAAAGAAATTACCAACTATTTCACGCTGGACGGCAACGAAGTGCAATGCTTCTATACGCCGCAGGGCGCGGTGGAGTCCTATGAGTTGTATGCATTTGCGGACGGCGCCAGCCTCAACGCAGAGTACGACGCAGACGGGCAGCTGTCGGTTTTTTACTATTACGGCAACGGCCTGGACTACTATTTCCTGCCGGAGACCAACGAATGGCATGATTATTCCAGCGATGGGGACGCCCCCTGCGAGCCGCCCGAAGGCTTTGATCTAACCGACTGGATGACGCTGGATGTGAGCCGCCTGGAACCGGCCTGACGCGCAAAAGGCTCCCCGCCCGTTTCTCAATCGCATCACTTGCAGGCGTCCCAAACGGCCGGAACCTTCGCCCGGCTGTTTGGGACGTTTGGCGGCGCGCAAACGCCTGCTCGGAACGCTTGAAAATAATCGCCCCGGGAAGCGCCTTTCATGGGCAAACGCAAAACGCAAGAAGGCGCATGGGAGCCCTTGCCCCACAACCATCCCGGCCATGAGAAAAGCGAAGTTTTCGCTGGACCATAAAGCATAAACGACAAAATCCGAACCATGAAGGTTCGGATTTTCCGGTTTTGGTGGAGCATAGGAGATTCGAACTCCTGACCCCAACACTGCCAGTGTTGTGCGCTACCAACTGCGCTAATGCCCCGCGCTCAGCGAAGATGATATTATCACATTCGAGAGAATTTGTAAAGGGCTTTTTGCAAAAATCTTTCCGTTTTGCAAAAATCTTTCCGTGCGTCCTGCAAAGAAAGACGCTCAGACCAGACGTGCAAAGGAAAACCCGCCGGCAAAGGCTTGCCGGCGGGCGCCGATTAAGCTTCGGTAAAGGCGTCCTTGCCCAGGCCGCACACGGGGCACACCCAATCCTCGGGCAGATCTTCCCAGGCGGTGCCGGGGGCCACGCCGTTGTCGGGATCACCGACGGCGGGATCGTACACATAACCGCAGGGGCACTCGTATTTCATTGTAAGACCCTCCTTGACTGACGATGGCTCTTAGCCGAAGTAACGCTTGAGCAGGCCGTCAAAGCCCTTGCCATGACGGGCTTCGTCCTTGCACATCTCATGCACGGTGTCGTGAATGGCGTCCAGGTTGAGCTCCTTGGCCAGCGTCGCCAGTTCCTTCTTGCCGGCGGTCGCGCCCCACTCGGCTTCCGCGCGCAGCTCCAGGTTCTTCTTGGTGGAGGGGGTTACGACCTCGCCCAGCAGCTCGGCAAACTTGGCGGCATGCTCGGCTTCTTCCCACGCATAGCGCTTGAAGGCCTCGGCAACCTCGGGATAGCCGTCGCGATCCGCCTGGCGACTCATGGCCAGGTACATGCCCACTTCGGTGCACTCGCCGTTGAAGTTCATGCGCAGCCCTTCGATGATGCGGGGATCCACGCCCTCGGCCACGCCCACGCGATGCTCGTCGGCATAGCTCTTCTCTTCGCTCATGGGTTGGAACTTGCTCTTGGGAGCCTTGCACTGGGGGCAGAACTCGGGCGCTTCGGGGCCCTCATGCACATAACCGCAAACCTTGCAAATCCATTTCATATCGTTTGGCCTCCTTACCGAAATTGCTTCGCCAATCGTCGTGGCGTTAGCTGTTGTGGTTTACGAACATAGTATAAACCTCTTTGGGGAAAATCGAAACATGCTTAAGCCATTTTTTTCGAAAATATTTTGTTAATTGGACAGCTCGGCCAAGAGCGCCTGCGCCATGCCCTGAGGTTCGCACGTGGCCTTGTGGCGCACCGGCAGGGTGGCGAGGCTGCGCACCTGCTCAGGCACGGGCACACCGCTGAGCTCTTCCAGCTTCTGGGCGCATTGCAGCATATCCCATCCTTCCACCGCTTCGGCGCCCAGCAGACTGGCCGCCACATCGGAGGCGAACTTGTAGGGGCTGGCCGTGCAAACCAGCACCGCCGCGGTATGGTCGCCGGTCTGCGCGCGGTATTCGTTGAGCACGTGGGAACCCACGGCGCTGTGAGGATCCAGCA
Organism: Candidatus Limiplasma stercoravium; assembly: GCA_018715175.1. GTDB lineage: Bacteria > Bacillota > Clostridia > Christensenellales > Aristaeellaceae > Limiplasma > Limiplasma stercoravium. Next base: position 9,887 of record DVME01000080.1, on the reverse strand, counting down.
CGTAGTGCGACCGTTCGTAGACCCGGCGGATTTCGGCGGCGGTCATCACGTCGTCGGCGTAGCCGGCCCAGAAGGTCTTGCGCAGCTGGGCCAGCCGCTGCGCGCCGATGGAAAAGCTGCCGCTGGCGCTGAGCAGCTCCATCCAGGAGCTCACCAAGGCGGCGTCACGGTCGGCGCTTTCGTACAGCAGGCGTTCCAGGTTGGAAGAAATCAGGATATCCATGCTGGGCGACAGGGTTTTGAAGAAGGTGCGGTGCGTGTAGTAAATGCCGTCGGAGAAGAAATCAGTGAGCACGTTGTTGCGGTTGCTGGCGCAAATCAGGCGCTTGATGGGCAGCCCCATGCGCTTGGCGTAGTAGCCGGCCAGGATGTCGCCAAAATTGCCGGTGGGCACCACGAAATTGACGTTTTGCCCCATGCGAACCACGCCGCGGGCGACCAAATCCGTATAAGCGGTAAAGTAGTAAACCACTTGCGGGGCCAGGCGGCCGAAGTTGATGGAATTGGCCGAGGAAAGCACGATGCCGCGCCGGGCCAGCTCGTCGCGCAGGGAAGCGTCGGCAAAAATGCGCTTCACGCCGGCTTGGGCCTGGTCGAAATTGCCTTTTACGCCAATGACATGCGTGTTGCGGCCCTGGGTGGTGGTCATTTGCAGCTCCTGAACGCGGCTGACGCCGCCCAGGGGATAAAACGCCGTGCAGCTGGTGCCCGGCACGTCACGAAAACCTTCCAGCGCGGCCTTGCCGGTATCGCCGCTGGTGGCAGCCAAAATGGATATCTCGCGTTCTTCGCCGTTTTTCTGCGCGGCCAGGCGCATCAAATGCGGCAAAATCTTCAGGGCCACGTCCTTAAACGCCAGGGTCGGGCCATGAAACAGCTCCAGAACGTGAATGTTTTCCGTGAGCGTGCGCACGGGCGCCACCGCGGGATCGTCCCAGCCGTCGCCGTAGGCGGCGTCAACAGTCTGCTCGATTTCGGCAATGGAATAATCCTCCAAAAAAGCGCGCAATATCCGCGCGGCCTGGTTGCGGTATCCCGTCTGGCACAGGGCGGAGAGCCGCTCTTGCGTCACGGTCGGAAACATGCTGGGCACAAAAAGACCGCCATCGTGGGCTAGGCCGTATAGAACGGCCTGAGAAGCGGTCACGCACGCGCCGCCGCGCGTGGAAAAAAAGGACATCTGCCTCACGCTCCTTTACGCGGATGATGCCTCATCATACCTCTTTTTGCGGGCGGTGTAAAGAGGCAGGACATGAAACCGGGCCGCGTTTTCACGCGGCCCGGCGGTATGCGGGCAATGAAGCCGTTAGCGTGCGGCGCGCGGGCTCACACGACGTATTTTTTGAGAAAGTCGGGCAATTCTTCCACGTCCGCGCTCACGGAGAGCACGAAGTCGACGTTGTGCTCCTTGCTGATACGCTCCATGCGCTCCACCAGCCAGGCGGCGTTGCCCAGTTCGGTCTTAATCAATTTTTTGAAAGCGTCAATCAAAATCAGCCCAATGTCGAAATTTTGGGCGACCACGCCGCACAAAAGACCCATGAACATGAATTCGTTCACCAGGTCGTATTCGCCGGCGTTGATAAAGCGAACCTCGTGCCGAAGGTCAAACATATAGCGGGTATCATCGTCGATGAACACGATGTCGTGGCTGCTTCGCTCGACGGCTTGGTTGGCCATGTCGATAATGCGCTTGGTCTTTCCAGAACCCTTTTTGCCGGCAATCACCTGAATCAATGGTAACGCCTCCTTGTCGCTTTGATGATGTTCTCCGCGCGGAAGCCTTCCGCGCTCCTCTCGTCCTTATTATACATGAAGCCGGACGGAATAGCAACCGGTCAGTTTTTCGTTTCGCGCAGGGCCGCGCGCAGCGCCTCCATATCCATGGGCTCGACGCTTCTGAGGGGCGCGTCGGGGTCGGAAACGGCAAAGCGGCATATAGCGGCGTAGTCGCAGTAGTCGCAGGCGGCGGTTGAACCGCTGCGCACGGGGGCGATGGCGGTTTCCCCGTCCAGAATTCGCTGGGCAAGCGACGCGGCCAGCCCGCGCGCATGGGCCATAAGCGCCGTAAACTGCGCCATGTCCAGGGCTTTGGCCGTTTTGCGCAAGTCGCCCGCCTTGGTAAAAAGGCTGGGCAGCGACACCCCTTGGGCGCTGGCGTCCATGGCGTCCACCACGCTTACGTCGCTGAGCGCGAGCCCGCGCAGCCGAAGGGCTTCGCATAACCGCGTCTCCACATAGGCTTGGGCGTCGGATTCGCTTTCCACGACCGGGTCGGCGACATAGAAGTAGAAAGCGCCGGCGGGCTTGGAGCCGGGCAGGGCCGCGACGCAGGCGTCCAGGTAAACCAGCAGCTGCAACTGCAGGCCCCACCACGTGCGCGTGGCGTCCAGATCCTGGCGGGAGGATTTGTAGTCGATGACGCGCAAGTACACGGCGTCGGGAGCGTCGTAACGGTCGATGCGGTCTATGCGCCCCCGCAGGGCCACCGCGCGGCCGTCGGACAGCGACAGCACCACCGGCGGCAGCCCGCCCTCGTAGCCAAAACTGGCCTCCGTTTTGTACAGCGCAAACCTTCCGGCCGCCAACTGACGGGTCACCGTCTGCGCGGCGCGGCAAACCGCGGCTCGCGCCTGCCGGTAGCGCGCAAGGCCGCGTTCGCCGTCGCCCATGGGCCCTTGCAGGATCTCTTGCTCCAGGGGCTCCATGGCGGCGCAGGCCATGCGCTCCACTTCCTCCGGGCTCAGGGTTGGATATTGCGGGCGCTTCATCGCCATGCGGCCGAAGCGGTTGAGGCTGTCGTGGTAGAAGGTGCCGGTTTCAATGGGATCCACCTTCCATTCCTTGAGGATGCGCGGGCGCAGACCGTAGGATACGTAATGCCGGAAGGGGCATTGCGCAAACTGCTCCAGCCGGCTTACCGACAGCGCTTCCTCCCCGTAAAGCCTGCGCGCGGTGTCGCGGTCCAAAGGCTGCGCCGGCGCGTCGCCCTCCAGCGACGAAAGAAGGCGCATGGCGTCGGGCGCGGTTTGCGGCGCGTCCAGCAGCGCTTGCAAGCGTTCGTTCCATAAGGCAGGCAGCGTCGCGCCTTCCGCCTGCGCGCGCAGGCGAGGCCCCAGGGCCGCCAACGCCTGGCGCGCGGAAAGGGGCAACTCGCCGGCCGGCCAGGGCCCCAGCTTTGGCAGGATGCGCCGCTGCATGTCTGCCAGCAGGCTCAAAGGCCGAAGCGCCGTGCCGTCGGATGCGGTTTTGGCATAGCTCAGGTACAATGCCTTGCGCGGCAGCGTGGCCGCCCGCTTGAGATCCAGCCTCTTCATCAGCCCCCGGTTATGATCCGTCAGCCCCAAAAAGCAACCCGTGTCCGTCTGCGCTTCCTCGCGCTCCTGAGCGGTAAGCAGGCTGTCGCCTTCGTCGGAAAGCAGTCCGTCGTTAAGCCCCAGCAAAAACACGTAATCCGCCGCGTCGGGCAGCATGTGCCCCAGCGCGCCCGCGTGCAGCATGCCGGCGCCGGGCGGCAGCGAGGCCAGGGAAATCGCCGACAGGCCGCACTCCAGGCGGTTGGCGATGTGCCGAAGCGGAATGCGCGACGGGCCGCCCAGCCGCGCAAGCTGATCCAAAAGCGACAGCAGCGCTTGCCAGATTTGGCAGTTTTGGTTGGCCCGAATTTGCAGCCCGTTGGCCAACAGCGTTTCTTCCTCGCGGCGAAGGGCGTCGTAGGCGCCCACCGCCTGCAACAGCGAAAACACCGCCGCACAGGAATCCCGGCTCGTGCGCGCAGCCCGAAGCGCTGCGTGCGCGGTTTCCAGGGGCGCGATCAGTCGCTGGCGCAGGGGTTCCATGCGCGCGCACTCCTCCTGCGGCCCACGGGTGAAGGGCGACAGCCACCGCGCGCGGTCAATCCCGTAGGAGCGCGCGTAGATTTCCAGTTCGCAGGCTTCCTCAAAGCTTAGCGGCGCATATCCGCTTTTGAGCAGGGGCAGCACGTCGCGGTTGCTGTAACCCTGCGCCATCGCGCGCAGCGCGCAAAGCAAAAACCGCGCCAGGCCATGGGAGGTGGCCGGCAGCTTTTCGTCGGTATAGTAAGGCAAGCCGCTGTCGGCCAGCGCCGCGGCCACCGCAAAGGCATACCCTCCGCTTTCGGGATACATAACCGCTATACGCTCCAGCGCCTCGCCCTGCTTTTGCAGCGCCATGACCTGCCGGGTCATGCGCGTGGCTTCCTCAAAAGGGGACAGGCTGCTGGATAGATAAACCCCCGCGGCCTCCTTAGGCTCAGCGACGCGGCCAAAGAGCGCCGCATCCAGGTGATCGATGGCCGGCGCATGCCTAAGCGGACGCCTGGGAAGCGCCTGCACGCGCACAGCCATGCCGCGGGAGCGCAGCATGTCGCAAAAGCGCGACACGCCCTGGCGGATGGGCAGGTAAAGCTCGCCGTCGTTGGCTTCCTCGCCGTCGCAGGTCAGCCAGATGGACAGGCTGTGCGCCAGCGGCGCGGCGGCGCAAAGCAGGCGCATGAGCTGCTGGGGCAGGGTGTCGAACCCGTAGACAAACAGGTGACGCTCCGTGAGCAGCCCGCTGCGTTCCAGCCGCGCCGCCACATAATCCAGCTGATCCTCGCTGTCGCAGAACCGCTCGCCCAGCACCGTGCGGTAGGCGGCGTACAGGCAGGCCAGGTCGCTCAGCTTTTCCTGCGCGGCGCCTTCCTGCTTCTGCGCATGCGCAAGCAGGGCCTCGGGCTCCAGGCCGCCGCGCTTCATGTCGGTGATGAGCGCCGACATGCGCTCCACAAATCCGCGCTTTTGGGCGATGGAGGCGTAGTACGTCAGCGAATCGCCAACCATTTCCGCCGCCTGGCTCAGCGCCATGCGCCGGCCCGCGTCGTCCAGGGGTTGCCGGTCGTCGCGTCCGGCCAGATCCAGCACGCGCTCCGCCAGCCGCGACGGGCTGAGAACTTGCAGGTAAAACATGCCTTCCAGCTTCAGCGCGTCCATCAGGGCGCGCTCCGCCGCCAGGGTAAATTGCTCCGGCACCAGCACGAGGACGTTTTCACAACGGGCGTTGAGCTCCCCCAAACGCTGGGCCATGGGCGCGAACAACCGGTGCGCGCGCGCTGTATGAATGGTTACGTCCACCTTCGTCCCTCCCCGGCGCCTCTTTCAAAAGATGTAAGAACATGATATCATAAACGCATAAAACCGCAAAGCATTTTTCGGGAGGGGCTTATGTCGGATACGATTGTGGGCATTGCCACGGCGCCGGGGGAAGGCGGCATTGCCATTGTGCGTCTGAGCGGAGGGGAGGCGGTGCGCCTGTTTGAGCAGGTGTTTACCGCCAACAAAAAACGTCCGCCCTACGAGAGCCATCGCCTGATGGCGGGGCATGTGGCGGACGAGGCCGGGGTGATCGACGAGGCGATGGGCGTTGTGATGTACGCGCCCAACAGCTACACGCGCGAGGACGTATGCGAGCTGCACACGCATGGCGGGCATGCGGCGGCCACGACCACGGTGCGGCGGCTGATACGGCTGGGCGCGCGCGCGGCGGATCCGGGCGAGTTTACCCGGCGCGCGTTTATGAACGGGCGCATTGATCTGATGCAGGCCGAAGCGGTCATGGGCGTGATCGCCGCGCGCTCGGACGCGGCGTTGAGGGTGCAGCAGCGCCAGCTTGCGGGAGGGCAAAGCCGGTTTGTGCGCGAGGCGCAAACGGCGCTGACCGGGCTGTTGGCCGGGCTGGAGGCGCACATTGACTACCCGGACGAAATCGGCGAGCAGGAGGCCCTGGACGGGTTGGCGGCGGGGCTGGACGCGCTGATGGCCAAGCTGGAGGACGCCGTGGACGAGCGCGGCGCGCGCATTTTGCGCCAGGGGCTGCACGTGGCGCTGTGCGGCCGGCCCAACGCGGGCAAGAGCACTTTGTTCAACGCCCTGCTGGGCGAGGACCGCGCCATTGTAACCGACGTGCCCGGCACCACGCGCGACGTTTTGGAAGGCGTGTTTTCGCTGGACGGCGCCACCGTGGTTTTGCAGGATACCGCGGGCCTGCGCGACGGCGCGGACGAGGTGGAGCGCATCGGCGTGGAGCGGGCGCGCGGCGCGCTGACCCAGGCGGATGCCGCCCTGATGCTCTTGGACGCCTCCACCGACCTCACACCGGAAGAATGCGAGCTTTTGCGCCTGCCTACGGCCTGTCCCTGCGCGGTGCTGCTCAACAAGCAGGACGCAGGCGAGCGCCTGACGCCTCCGCAGGTGGAGCCGCTCACGGTGCACCGACCCATTTTGCGCATTTCCGCGCAAAGCGGCGAGGGAATCGGCGAGGTACGCCGCTGGCTTGGCGCGCAGCTGGGGCACGTGGGCGAGGCCACGCTCACCCAGGAGCGTCACCTAAGCCTGGCCAGGGAAGCGGTGGAACGCTTGCGCCAGGCCCGGCGGAGCTTGACGCTGGACGCCCCGCTGGACCTGGCGGCGGTGGATTTGCACGAGGCGCTCTACCTGCTGGGCCGCATCACCGGCGACAGCGTGGACGAGGCGCTGCTGGACGATATCTTTTCGCGCTTTTGCGTGGGAAAATAGAACGCTTTACAGCGCTACGACCTGTCCGCCGTTGCGCCGGGATTCCTCGGCTGCCAGGGCGATGCGGTGGCTTTCCACCGACACCTCCAGCGTGGACAGGGTGCCCATGTCCACCTCGGCGCCCTCCAGGGCGGCAAGGAAGGCGTCCATCAGGCGGATGTCCCCTCCGCCGTGTCCGAATTGATCGTCGGCGTTGAGGTTGACGTCGATGTCGCGCCCCTCGCCCACGAAAGGCTGAACGTGAATGTGATTGCGCTTGAGGTGGGCGGTCAGTTCACCCAGGGTGCCCATCACCTTGAGCCTGCGGTCGATGTCCAGCGAGAAGGCGCTGACGGAGAAGCTCGCCGTCATGCCGCCCTCCAGCTCCAGATTGACCGCCTGATGGTCGGCCACGTCGTTGTCGCAGCGGTATACGCAGCGGCCATATGGCCCGGTTTGCAGGGCGTTGAGGACGCTTTGGGGTCGCAGGTCGCTGGTGATGACGTTGGCGGGCCAGCCGCTGGGCCGCCCGCTCAGGCCGCCCAGGTAAATGCGGCGCGCGTCGTAAGGGCAGGCAACCGTGCAGCCGTCCGTGCAGCGCTCCGGGGCGCTTTCGGGCGCGTTTTCCGCACGGAAATGTCCCAGCCCGCCAAAGGAGGACACCCGCGTGCAGCGCCGGCCGGCCAGCCAAACCAGGATATCCATGTCGTGGCAGCACTTGGCCAGGATCATGGGGCTTGAATCCTCGCTGCGGCGCCAGTTGCCGCGCACGTAGCTGTGGGCGAAGTGCCAATGGCCCACCATTTCCTGAGCCTCCAGGTTTTGAATCTCGCCCAGTTCGCCGGAATCAATCACGCGCTTGACCGCCTGGTACAGCGGCGTATAGCGCAATACGTGGCACACCACCACCAGGCGGCCGCGCTCGCGGGCTAGGCGCTCCAGATCTTCCAGCTGCTCAACGCTGGGGGAGATGGGCTTTTCCAGCAGCAAATGATAGCCCTTTTCCAGCGCGGCGCGGGCATGGGCGTAGTGGCAGTTGTCCGGGGTGCAGATGAGCACGGCTTTGGCCAGGCGGTCTTGGCGCAGCATTTCCTCCGCCGAGGCAAAGCAGCTTTGCGCCGGGACGCCAAAGCGTTCGCGCATGACCGCCAGCTTGACGGGATTGAGGTCGGCGGCGGCGACGATGCGCGCCCGCCCCGGCATTTGTTCGATGGCGCTGGCATAGGCGTCCATGCCGCGCGAACCGCAACCGGCGATGGCGATGGTGATGGGTTCCATAAAGATTAGACCTCCTCTTTCGCGTCTTGCGCGATTTCAAACCAAAATGTGCTGCCCTGGCCCAGGGCGCTCTCCACGCCGTAGCGCAGGCCGTGGCTTTCCAAAATCCCCTTGACGATGTTCAGCCCCAGCCCCGAGCCGATGGCCGCGCGCTTGTGCGGCTTGGAACCGCGGTAGTAGCGATCCCAAATGTAGGGCAGATCTTCGGGGGCGATGCCCTCGCCGCTGTCGCACACCTCAATGCGTACCTTTTGGCCGTCAAGCAGCTGGCGCACGGTGACGGTGCGATCCTCGCCGGTGTAGGTGAGGGCGTTGTTGATGAGGTTGTAGACCACCTGCTGCACCTTGACCTCGTCGGCGCGGACAAAGACGTCGCATGGCGGCTCAAAGACGATGCGGTATCCATCCTGCTCGGTCAATTTGGCGTAGCGCGTGAGAATGCCGCGGATGAGGGCGGTCAGGTTCAGGCGGGCAATCTGTAGCTCCCCGCCGTTTCGGGCGGCGCTCAAGTCCATTACGGCGCTGACCAGGGTGCTCAGGCGCCGGGTCTCGTCGATGATAACTTGCATGTTTTCCGGCGTGTTTTCGCCGGGCAGGTCGCGCATGGCCTCCGCATAGCCTTCAATGAGGGTCAAGGGCGTGCGCAGGTCGTGGCTGATGTTGGCAATGAGCTCGCGCTGCATTTCTTCCACGCGGCGCAAATCACGCGCCGTGCGGATGAGCTGGTCGTTGAGCTGGGCGATTTCGCGGTATTCGGTTTTCTCCACGGGGGAATAGCGGCTTTGGCTGAGGGATGCGGCGGCGGCGGTGACCTCCACCAGCGGCCGGGTGATGCGCCGCGAAAGCACCAGCGACAGCAAAAAGGACAACAGCACCAGCAACACCGTGATGAAGTACAGCTCGATTCGGATGGTGCTGACCGTGCTTGTGACCGGCGTGACCTGAGCGTTCAAAAATACGTAGGACACGCTGCCGTCGGCGCCAATCGCGCGCTGGGCCGTGACCATGCTGTGGCCGGTGCCGTCGTCGCTGGGCGGCACGCGGCCCGCAAATTTACCGGCGTCATAAACGTCGTTGCGAAAGCCGATCATGGTAAATGTGGTGATGTGAACGTCGGTGCTGTCTCCCAGCGCTTCGGCCATGCGCCACAGGTCGCGCAGGCTGATGTGGTGAATCACGCAGCCTGGCGTGGCCTCTGCCGAGATCATTGGCTCCATTTGCGCGGAAAACACCAGCACGCACACCCCGTCGCGTTCGGCGATGCGGTCGGTCAGCTGTTCCAAATCGGGGTTGTCAATGTTGCGGGCGATGCTGTCGGAGGAGGCGCGCAGGGAATCGGTGAGCTGCAAGCGGTAAAACTCATCGAGGAACACAATTTGAAACAGCCATAAAAATACCAGCAGCAGCGCCGTGAACATCAAAAAATACAAAAAAATCCGGCTGCGGATGCTCATGGAGCGAATGGGCCGCCAGCGACGCTTGCGGCCCTGAGAAAGCGCGGCGGATTGGTCAGGCTTTTTCAAAGCGGTAGCCTACCCCTCTGAGTGTGGTGATAAAGCGCGCGTAAGCGCCCAGCTGCTTGCGCAGCAACTTGATATGCGTGTCCAGCGTGCGGTCGTCGCCAAAAAAATCAAAGCCCCAAACCTCGCTGATGAGACGGTCGCGCGTTAGGGCAATGCCGCGGTTTTTGACCATGTAAAACAACAGCTCGTACTCCTTGGGCGACAATTCCAGGGGCGTGCCGTCCACGGTGACCTGACGGGCGGTAAAATCCACCACCATGCCGTCGATGACGACGCGCTCGTGCTCGTCGCCGCCCGCGCTGGCCTGCGCGCGCCGCAGCACCGCGCCCACGCGCATCATCAGCTCCTTAGGCGAGAAAGGCTTGACCACATAATCGTCAATGCCGATTTCGAAACCGTGGATTTTGTCGTACTCCTCGCCCCGCGCCGACAGCAGGATGATGGGCACATCGCTGTGCTTGCGCATTTCCCGCGCGGCGGAAAACCCGTACAGTTCAGGCATCATGATGTCCAGGATGACCAGGTCGTAGTTTCC
>DVME01000079.1 GCA_018715175.1 Candidatus Limiplasma stercoravium | reverse complement strand
ATTGAGGTTGCGGGTCTGCGGCCCTCCGAACCTCCCAGAAGGTTTTTTGACAGTCTGAACGGCCACGGCGTTTGCCGGGGCCGTTTGCGTTTTCAATTACTCGATGACGGCCTTGATGCGCCGTACGCCGGCGGAGGAGCTTTCCTCCTTTTTGATGTGGAACGAACCCAGGTCGCCGGTGTTTTGGGCGTGCGGGCCGCCGCAGATCTCCTTGCTGTAGGGGCCCATGGTATAAACCTTGACCAGTTCGCCGTATTTGCTTTCAAACAGGCCGATGGCGCCATGCGCCTTGGCATCGCTGACGGTCATTTCCTCGCAGGTCACGGGCGTATGGCTTTGGATGGCCTCGTTGACCAGGCGCTCCACCTCGGCCAGTTCCTCGGGGGTCATGCGGCGGCCGAAGGAAAAGTCAAACCGCAGGCGTTCGGCGGTGATGTTGGAGCCCTTCTGCGCCACTTCCGGCCCCAGCACCTTGCGAAGCGCCGCGTGCAAAAGGTGCGTGGCGGTGTGCAGACGGGCGGTCTGCTCGCTGTGGTCGGCCAAGCCGCCTTTAAAGCGCTGCTCCGCTCCTGCCTGGCTGGTGAGCTGATGCTGGCGGAAGCGCTCGGCAAAGTCCGCCTCGTCCACGCTCAGGCCCTTTTCGCGGGCCAGCTCGATGGTCATTTCCACGGGGAAGCCGTAGGTGTCGTAAAGCTTGAAAGCGCTGCGGCCGTCCATCACGTTCAGCGTGTCCAGGCGTTGGCGTACCGCGGTGCGCAGCGCGGCCTCGTCGCCCTGCGCGGCGGCGGCCAACACGGGCTGCATGTCGGGCGAGGGGCGCAGGCGCTTGCTCTGGGCGTACTGCTGCGCCAGGGCCACGCTGTTTTCCGCATCCAAAATCTCGTTCAAGGTCTGACGGGTTTGGCAGATGTTGTGATAGATTTTCTCGAATTCTTTCTCGCCCTGGCGAAGGGTCTTGGCAAAGCGCGTTTCTTCCAGGGAGAGCTGCTCGAGCACGAAGGCGCTGTTGCGGCTAAGCTCGGGGTAAACGTCCTTGTACTGGTCGATGATGACCTGCGCCACCTGGCCGGTAAACCCGTCGGGCATGCCGATGCCCATGCCGTAGCGCACCGCGCGGCGGATGAGCCGGCGAAGCACGTAGCCCTGATCCACGTTGGAAGGGCTCACGCCGCGGTCGTCGCCCATGATAAAGGTCGCGGTGCGCATATGATCGGCGATGATGCGAAGCGCGCGGGTGGTTTCCTCGTCGCTGCCGTAGGCGCGGCCGCTCAGCTCGCCGAGCTTTTGGAAAATGCCGAGGAACAGGTCGGTTTCGTACACGCTCTTTTTGCCGTTGAGCACGCAGATGGTGCGCTCCAGGCCCATGCCGGTATCCACGTTTTTCTGGCTGAGGGGCTCAAAGGTGCCGTCGGCTTTTTTGTTGTACTGCATGAACACGTCGTTCCAAATTTCCAAGTATCTTCCGCAGGAACAGGCAGGCGAGCAATCGGGGCCGCAGGGCTCCTTGTCGGTGATGATGAACATTTCCGTATCCGGGCCGCACGGCCCGGTGATCCCGGCCGGCCCCCACCAGTTGTTTTCCTTGGGCAGGAAGAAAATATGGTCGTCGCTGACGCCGCACTTGCGCCACAGTTCGGCGCTTTCCTCGTCGCGGGGGCAGTCGGCGTCGCCGGCAAAAACGGAAAAGGCCAGGCGCTCCTTGGGCAGGCCCAGGTACTTGGGGCTGGTAAGAAACTCCCAGCTCCAGGGAATCATCTGCTCCTTGAAATAATCGCCCAGAGACCAATTGCCCAGCATTTCAAAGAACGTCAGGTGGCTGGCGTCGCCCACGTCGTCGATGTCGCCGGTGCGAACGCATTTTTGCACGTCCGTCAGCCGCGTGCCGGCCGGATGCTTCGCGCCCATGAGGTAGGGCACCAGGGGATGCATGCCGGCTGTGGTGAACAGCACGGTGGGGTCGTTTTCGGGGATGAGGGAAGCGCTGGAGATCACGGCGTGGCCGTGGTCTTTGAAGAATTTCAGGAACAGGGAGCGAAGCTCGCTGGAGGTATAGCTTTTCATGGAAGTCTCTCCTTTGGTGGTCTGGCGCGCCTCAGCAAGGAGCCGGCGGCCTTCATTATAGAAGAAAGAAGCGGGCGTGTCAATGAAAGCCGGCGTCAGAGGCCCACGCCCAGGCGCGTGCAGGGCACGCGGCCGCCGGTCAGATCCGCGATGTGGTGCCGGGCATGGCCGATGATCACCGTCGCGCCGTGCTCGGCCGCGCGAAGCGCAAAGGCCAGCTTTGCGCGGGCGCCGTTGGCCCCGCTGCGGCTGGCGCCCACGCAGCAGCCCATCAGCGACGCCACGCGCTCGCGCAGCTGCCCGATGTCCGATCCGCTCACGGTTTCCACCAGCGTCGAAGGATCGTCGCGGTTGAGGTAGATGCCCTCGGTGCTGGTCAGCAAAATCAGCGTGCGCGCATGTACCAGCTGGGCGATCACTTCGGCGGTCTCGTCGTTGTCCACGCATTCCACCACTTCCGCGCCCTCGGCGCGGCGGCTGGCCAGCTCCATTTTGCGCACTTCCTCGTCGCTGACGGGGTCGTTGTAGTTGACGATGGGAATGCAGTCCTGCTGGGCGCAACGCTCCAGCAGCTGGCGGATGTGCTCGCGGCGCAACGGATCATTAAAATGCGTATGCTCCACCAAAACCTGCCGCACGCCATACTCCGGCCGGATAAACTGGCGGTAGCAGTTCATCAAAATGGTCTGCCCCTGCGCGGAGTAGTCCACCTTGTCCTGCTCCGTGACGCCGGCCAGCTCATGCCCCGTCCGCTTGAGGTAGTCCAGGCGTCCGATTTCCGTGGCGCCGCTGGTGATTAAAATCATGCCCGGCCGCAAATCGCCGCCCAGCCGTTGAAAGATGTTGTAGTCAATGGCGTTATCGCCCTTCTGAATCAGCGCCATGCTGCCGATCTTTACCACCAGGTCAAGCATGTCCGTTTCCCTCCCCGGTCAGCACGTTCATCCACCGTTTTTTGCAAAAGTGCGGGACGCCCACCAAGAGCTTCACAAATTCCTCCAGGAATGTGCAAAGGTACACATACTCCAGCGGCCAGCGAAACACCAGCGCCGCCAGGCCCACGCAAGGAACGCCCACCAGCCACAGCGTGCCTACGTCCATCAGCAGGCTAAACACCGTGTCCCCGCCGCTGCGCAGCACGCCCACGATGTTGATGGTGTTGAAGGCGCGAAACCAAATGGTCAGCCCGCCCAGCAGCAGGATGAGCTGCGCCTTGTCCCGCACGGGCTCGCTGAGCCCGGAAAACAGCCCCACCAGCGAAGCGCGCAGGGCGATCACCAGCACGCCCAGCACCACGCCCGCGGCAATGGCCCCCGCCATCATGCGCTTGGCGTAAAGATAGGCGCGGTCGCGCTCGCCGGCGCCCAGGGTTTTGCCCACGATGATGGCGGTGGCGTTCATCATGGCAAAGATGGCCACCCACACCAGGTCGTTGATGGTGTTGCAAACGCCCATGGTAGCCACCGCCGCGTCGCCCATGCGCCCGTAGTAGACGCTGTAAACCGTGGTGCCCAGCCCCCAGAGGCCCTCGTTGAAGATGACGGGCACCACCGTGCGCACGAATTTACGCAGGAAGGCGCGGTCGCGGCAGATCCATTCGCGCGGATGCGCGCCCGCGGGCAGGCGCAGGCCGTAGGCAAAGGAGAGATTAAGAATCATGGACACCGCGGCGGAAATTACCGTAGCGATGGCCGCTCCGCGCACTCCCAGGGCGGGGAGGCCCAGCTTGCCGAAGATGAGGAGGTAGTTGAGCACGGTGTTGGTAACGATGCTGGCCATGCCGCTGAGCATGGGGAGGAAGGTTTTTTCAGCGGCCTTGATGGTGGTGGCGTATGCCTGATCCACGGCGGTAAACAGGTAGCCCAAAGACACGATGCGCAGGTAGGCCACGGCCTGTTCAAAGCTCTCGCCTTGCGGCAGGAAAAGCGCGATGAGCTGCCGCGGAAACAGCTGCGCCGCGCCCGTGAACACGGCGGCCACCATGAGGATGCCGGCCATCGTCAGGCCCATGGAGTGGCGCATGCGTTTGATATCCCTGTGGCCCCAATACTGGCTGAGAAAAATGGTGCCGCCCGTAGCCGCGCCGAAGCTGAAAAGGTTGAACATAAACGTCACGCGGTTGGCCTGCGTGACGCCGGAATAGGCAACGTCGCCCAGGGAGGTCACCATGAGCCCGTCGATGATGTGCAGCGACGCCGTCAGCAGCTGCTGCACCACCAGCGGCAGGGCGACCACGAGCACGTTGCGCACAAAAGGCCGGTCCCAACGCAGGCAACCGGCGGCAAACCGGAGCGCGCGCCCGGGCGCGCGAAACAGCTTTCGCATGGCGTAAACCATCCTTGTTTTGTGGCATCGGCGCCCCGAAAGCGCCGGCAAAGAGTATCATAAGCACCCGGGCAGGAATTGTCAAGGCGGCGCGCGAAAAACGGCGCCGCCTCAAAAAACGCTTGAATCGACCCGGGCTTATTCGCCCCGGAAAATCTGAATGCACAAAACGCCTTCGCCGTTGCTGTCAGCCACGATGCGCAGAGGAAAATCGTAGTCGTTGCGGACGATGAGGTTGGTGGTGGAGTTGCCCACCGCCGCGTCCTGGTGCATGGGCAGGTACTTGGCGCAGCCCGGCCCATGGGAGCGGCGCATGAGCACCGTAAACTTTGGCAGCTGGCGCACGGCATTGTAAAAGGTGCTGCTGCTTTGGCAGGTGCCGCCGCCATACCCCAGGCGGCTTCCGCCGTCGGCCAGCACCGGCGCCAGGTGATAGCCCCTGGATGCCCAAAAGGGGCCGATATCGCCGTTAAAGTCCAGCGTTTCTCCGGGCTCAAGGGTGCGGGTCATCAGCTCGCAGCTGCGCACGATGTTCAAGCAGCGGCCCGTGTTGGAATCGTCGCCGGTGTTGTACTCAAAAAAGCTGCAAAACGCCGCGATGGGCGTATCCGGGCTCATGGGCTCCTCGGTCTGGGACACTACCACCAGGTCGGTCAGCAGCCGCGCGTCGATGTAGCCGTAGCTGCGCCAGTACAGCACCTTGGCAAAGCCGTCCTCAAACGCCAGGATAGCCACCTTGTTGCCCGCAGTAGGGCGAATGGGATGGCATTGGGCGTCGAGGCTGGGCGCCATGTAGATGTCGGCGTCCTGCGTGAGCGTGGCCACGTACTGGTTGGTCGTCACGCCGTAGGGCGGGGTGCTTTGCGGATCCAGAACGGTCGCTTTTTCCTCAATCCAGGTGCGGATCACATAGCCGACGTTGCCCTCAAACTCGGCCAGCACGTAGGAGGGATAAACCTTGTAGATGGTAATGGTGTCCCCCACTCTAAGCACGCACACCACGTCGCTTTCGCCGTCCTGACGGGCGCGCATGCGAATGGACGTGCCCGTGCTGACAAAAGGCTTGATCTGCGTGGTATACAGGGGCGTCAAGCCTTCGATGCTGGGCGCTTCCTCGTCGGTCAGGCCCTCCACGGCGTCCGGCTCCACGTCCACGGCCACGCCTTCAATTTCGGGCTCCAAAAACGACTCGGCGGAAGTTTCCTGGGCCAGCGCGCCCGGCAGGAAGAGCAGGCAGAGAAGCAGGGCGAGCGCACGCTTTGCGTATGGCATGGGCAAAATCCTTTCCAATGAAAAGTAGACAATGGTTATTATACCACATACGCGCAAACCGCGCATCCGTTTGCGCGCATTTTTTACGCGGCGGCCGTGCGGTTAGGGCAGAACCGGGATGCGCGCCACGCCGCTGTCGATAGCGGCCTGGGCCACGGCCCGGGCCACGGTGGGCCCGACGCGGCGGTCGAAGGCCTGGGGCAGGATGTAGCCAGGCCGAAGCTCCTCCTCGCTCACCAGCGAAGCGATGGCTTGGGACGCGGCGGTTTTCATTGCGTCGTTGATGTCGCGGGCGCGCACGTCCAACGCGCCGCGGAAAATACCGGGAAAGGCCAGGACGTTGTTGATTTGGTTGTCAAAGTCGCTGCGGCCGGTGCCTACGACCTTCGCGCCGCTTTTGAGCGCCAGGGCGGGATTGATTTCGGGGGTGGGATTGGCCATGGCCAGCACGATGGCGTCGCGCGCCATGGACGCGACCATCTCGGGGCTGACGACATTGGGCGCGGACACGCCCACAAACACGTCCGCGCCGCGCAGGGCGTCCGCCAGCTTGCCCTGTACGCCGCGGCGGTTGGTCAGCTGACAAATTTCCCGCTGCGCCTGGTTGATGTGCGGGTCGGCCGGGTTGAGCACGCCGTCAATATCGCACAGAATCAACTCGCCTACGCCCATCAGCAAAAGGTGCCGGGCGATGGCAATGCCTGCCGAGCCCGCGCCGTTGATGACGCACACGGCTTCCTCCATGCGCTTGCCCACGAGCTTGAACGCGTTGATGAGCGCGGCGGCCACCACCACCGCGGTGCCGTGCTGGTCGTCGTGAAACACGGGGATGTCGCAAAGCGCCTTAAGGCGGCGTTCCACCTCAAAGCAGCGCGGCGCGGCGATGTCCTCCAGGTTGATGCCGCCAAAACTGCCCGAAAGCAGGTAAATGGCGCGCACCAGCTCGTCCACGTCGTGGGTCTTGAGGCACAGCGGAAAGGCGTCCACGCCGGCAAACTCCTTGAACAGCACACACTTGCCTTCCATAACCGGCATGCCGGCCTCCGGGCCGATATCGCCCAGGCCCAAAACCGCGGAGCCGTCGGTGATCACCGCCACCAGGTTATGCCGCCGGGTGAGGGCAAAGCTTTGGCTTGGGTCAGCGGCAATGGCCAGGCAGGGCTGCGCCACGCCCGGCGTGTAGGCCAGGGACAACTCCTCGCGGCCGGCGACGTGCAGGCGGGGCGTGATTTCCAGCTTGCCCCGCCATTCATAGTGCTTCTCCAGGGAACGTTGGCCGATGTCCATGTCGTTTCTCTCCTCAAAATCGAATCAGTCGGTGGGGCTTTGCTTGCGCGGCAAGGCGTGGCAGCACAGGCCCGATACGTCGTGAGCCGCTTCCATGACGATTTCGCTCACCGTGGGATGCGGGTGAATGGTGTTGGCCAGATCCTCCGCCGTGCCGTGCAGCCGCATGACGGCGGCCACTTCCGCAATGAGATCCGTGGCCCGGGGCGCCATGATCTGCGCGCCCAGCAGCTCGTCGCTTTGGGCGTCGGCCACCACCACGCAAAGGCCCAGGCGTTCATTCATCACGGCGCAGCGGCCGTTGCCGGCCACGTCAAAGACGCCCGTGCGCACCTGGCGGCCCTGCGCGCGGGCGGTTTGCTCGTCCAGGCCCACGCAGGCGATCTCCGGGCGGGTATAGACGCAGGCGGGCACCGCGCGGCCTTGCATGGAGCGCTCAAGCCCCGCGCAGTTGGCCGCGGCCACCAGCCCCTGGGCGCTGGCGGCATGCGCCAGCTGCGGCCCGCCCGTGATGTCGCCCACGGCGTAAATGCCGGGCACGCTGGTTTCCATGCGGTCGTTGACGCAGACGTATCCGCGCTGCGTCCGCACGCCTACGGCCTCCAGGCCGATGCCCTGGGTTTGGGGCCGGCGGCCCGTGCAGACGGCGCAGCGCTCGGCTTGCACCGTGCGCGGCTCTCCGTCGACCTCATAGCGCACCGTGCTTCCAATCTCGGTCACGCGCGCGTTGTTGATGATGTCCACCCTTCTGCGCTTGAGCGAGCGGCGCAAAAGCGCGCTCAGGCGCGCGTCCACCCCGGGCAGGATGTCCGGCAGCATTTCCAGGACGGTGACTTTGACGCCCAGGGACGAAAACAGGGTGGCAAACTCCATGCCGATCACTCCGCCGCCCACGATGACCAGGCTGGCGGGCAGGGCGGTCAGGGACAGGACGCCGTCGCTGGTCAGGGCGTCTTGCGCGCCGGGAATGGGCGGCAGGGCCGGCTGGGAGCCTGTGGCGAGAATAACGCGCCGGGCCGTAAGGCGCCGGCCTTCCACCTCCAGGGTATTGGCGTTTTCCAGCCTGCCAAAACCGGCGACGACCTCCACGCCGTGAGCCTTTTCCAGGCTTTCCACGCCGCGGCGCAGCAGGGAAACCTGCCGTTCCTTGAACGCGGCGAGGGCGGCATAGTCCAGCGCGCGGCCTTCGGTACGGATGCCCAGGGCGCGGGCGTCGCCCACGGTTTCCCAAACCTCCGCCCCGTGCAAAAGCGCCTTGGTGGGAATGCAGCCGCGGTTGAGGCACGTTCCGCCCAGTTCGCGCGCTTCCACCAGCGCGGTTTTCAGCCCGTATTGCGCGCAGCGGATGGCGGCCTCATAACCGCCGGGGCCGCCGCCCAGCACGGCTACGTCGTAGGCGTATTCCATGGGCTCGCCTCCTTACGCTTCGTCCTGGCCGGCGCAGATGGCCTCCGCCGCAGCGTAGCCCACGCCCAGGCGCTGCGCGCCCATGTCCACGTACATGCGGGCGGTCTGATAGTCCCGAATGCCGCCTGACGCCTTGACCAGGATGCGCCCGGCCGCGGCTTCCAGCATGGCGCGCACGGCCTCGGGGGTCGCCCCGCCGGAGGCAAAGCCGGTGGAGGTCTTCACAAAGTCCGCGCCCGCTGCGACGGAGGCTTCCGTGGCGCGGCGGATCTGCGCGTCGGTAAGCTCGCAGGTTTCCAAAATCACCTTGACCAGCACGCCATGGCGGTGGGCAGCCTCGGCCACGCCGCGGATGTCCTCCTCCACGAGGGCCCATTCTCCGCCGCGGGCCAGGCCGTAGTTCATCACCATGTCGATTTCGCGCGCGCCCAAGCAGGCGTAACGCTGGGCAAGTTCGGCCTTGCCGCGGCTGTCGCCGCAACCGTGCGGGAAATCCAGCACGCAGCTGACCTCGGTTTGGGTGCCGTCGCACAGGGCGGCGGCCATGGAGATGTCGCAGGGACGAACGCAGACGGTGCGCGCGTTGCAGCGAATGCCCAGGGCAATGGCTTCGCGGGCCTGCTGCGGAGTCAGGTCGGGCTTGAGAATGGCCAGGTCCAAATATCGGCTGATGTGCATCGTGCCGCCTCCTTCATGCATTGCGATGGGAAAAGGGATAAATATCTTTTTCTCCCTCCGCGGGCCGATTACCTGCCGCCCGGCGGCAAATGGGAGCTTGGCCGACATTTTTTGCGCCGCGTTTCGACGATTGGCTCGCGGTTTGTCCGCTATACTGAACGCACAGTCGGAGGGAGGCGGTGGGGATGGTGCGCGCGGAGGCGTGCTGGGTGCTCAACGCGATGATGTGCGCAAGCGCCTTGCCGCTGGGCGGAAAGCTGGCGGGCCTGCCGGCGCCGCATCGGGGCGCGTTGGGCGCGGGCGCGGCGCTGGGCGGCGCGACGGGGCTGATGGGCGCGATGCTGCCGGGGTTGTGGCCGCTGTGGATGCTGGGACTTCCGGCATCGGTGGGGCTGTGCTTTGGGGCGCACGGCGCGCGGGCCTGCCTGCGCTGCACGCTGACGACGCTGGGCGCGACGCTTTTGCTGGGCGGCGCGGCCACGGCGCTGGAGGGCGCGGGCGTCGCGGCGCTGGGAATGACGCTGGCTCTGGGCTGGCTGATTTACTTTCTGGTCACCCTCCTGCCGCAGGCCGCCTGCGACGTGCGGCAGGTGGAGCTTCGGGTGGGCGATCGCGCGGTGGTTCTGCCCGCCATGCTGGACAGCGGCAACCGTCTGCGCGACCCGGTGACGGGCCTGCCGGTGGTCGTTGCGCCCCGGCGGGCGCTGCGGCGGCTGTATCCCAGCGTAGGCGACGGCGGCCTGGCCGATCTGCCCCTGGGCTTCCGGCTTCTGAGCGTGCGCACGGCGGCGGGCTCGGCGCTTTTGCCCCTGTTCAAGCCCGATTTGTGCAGGCTCTACGTCAACGGCCAGGCGCGCGAGGCCGCGCTGCTGGTGGCGGTGGCCGGGCGCGAGTATGCCGGCGCGCAAGCGTTGGTGCCGACGTCGGCCCTGGCGGACGCGCCGTTTGGCGCATACTGAAGGAGGCGTTGTATGAATCCCCATTCTGTGAACCTGGCGTTCCAAAAGCTTTTGATGCGGCTGTTTCCTCAGGATCTGTTTTACATCGGCGGGCCGGATCCTCTGCCTGCGCCGCTGACGCCCCAGGAGGAACGCGACCTGGCCCTGCGCCTGCAAAACCGCGACGACGAAGCCAGGCGCCTGCTCATTGAGCACAACCTCAGGCTGGTGGTGTTCATCGCCCGGCGCTTTGAAAACACGGGTATACCGCTGGAGGATCTCATTTCCATCGGCACGATCGGGCTGATCAAGGCCGTGGGCACCTTCGACGCCGCCAAGAAGATCAAGATGGCCACCTATGCCAGCCGCTGCATCGAAAACGAAATCCTGATGTTTTTGCGCAAAACCAGCAAACTACGCCTGGAGGTGAGCCTGGACGAACCGCTCAAGACCGACTGGGACGGCAACGAGCTGCTCCTCAGCGACGTGCTGGGCACCCGGCCCGACACCGTATCCGCCGGGCTGGACGAGGAAATCGAGCGCGAAATCCTGCGCCAAGCCCTGGAACACCTGGGCGAGCGCGAAAGAAGCATCATCAAGCTGCGCTTCGGCCTGGGCGGACAGCGCGAGCGCACCCAAAAGGAGGTGGCGGATTTGCTGGGCATTTCGCAAAGCTACATCTCCCGCCTGGAAAAGCGCATCCTCAACCGCCTCAGCACCGAGCTCAAGCGCATCGGTTGACCCTTTTCCAACCGCTGCCGATGTGCTATACTGACATCACAATCGGCTGGGAGGGAACGACGCCATGAGCAAGCGCATCGTACTGACGGGCGGAGGCACCGCGGGGCATGTCACCCCGCATCTGAGCCTGCTGGGGCCGCTCAAGGATCTGGGCTATGAAATTCACTACATCGGCACCGCCGGCATCGAGCGGCAAATGCTGTCGCGTTACGAGCAGGTGATTTTTCACACGGTCAAAAGCGGCAAGCTTCGGCGCTACTTCAGCTGGCAAAACTTTGTGGATCCCTTTCGCGTGCTGTGGGGCGCGATGCAAAGCGTGGCGCTGATTCGCAAGCTTCGGCCCAACGTGTGTTTTTCCAAGGGCGGCTTTGTGAGCGTGCCGGTGGTGGTGGGCGCGTGGCTGTGCCGCGTGCCGGTGGTCTGCCACGAGAGCGACCTGACCCCCGGCCTGGCCAACCGCATCTGCGCCCGGTTTGCCACGGTGGTGGCCACCACCTTTGAGGAATGCGCCCAAGCCCTGGGCAAAAAGGGCGTGTGGACGGGCACTCCGCTCAGGCCGGGGCTGTTTCGCGGCAGCCGTGCCGCGGGCCTGGCGCTTTGCGGTTTTGACGGCGCCAAGCCGGTTTTGCTCATGACCGGCGGCAGCCTGGGCGCGCAAAGCGTGAACCGCTGCCTGCGCCAATGCCTGCCGCGCCTTTTGGAGCGGGTGGATGTATTGCATCTGTGCGGGCGGGGCAACCTGGATACGTCCCTGGAGGGCATGAAGGGCTATTGCCAAAAGGAGTTCCTTTCCGAAGAGATGCCCGACGCCCTGGCTGTAGCCGACGTGGTGCTCAGCCGCGCGGGAAGCAACACCTTAAGCGAGCTTTTGGCGCTGCACAAGCCCATGCTGCTGGTGCCCTATCCCCGGGACGCCAGCCGCGGCGACCAGATCGAAAACGCGGAAAGCCTGAGGCGTCAGGGCCTGGCCCATGTGCTGCCCCAGGAGCGCATGACGCCCGACGCCCTGGTTGAGGCCGTGGACGAGCTGCTTTCCGCGCGTGCGGCCCTGCTTGCCGCCATGGAAGCCTACCCCGTCAAGGACGGCGCGCAGGCGGTTTTACGCCTGATTCAGGCGGCGGCCAAGCCCGATTAAAGGCAGTTTGCCCACCCGGGAAAGAATTTTTTATAGGGAATTGACAAACGCAAAAGCCGTGCTATAATGAACTCATGAAAACGTTTGCACACAGACCGATACCATCCTCTGCGGGCAGACGAATACGTAAAAAGGAGAGATAACGCATGAAGAAGATCCTGGCCCTGTTGGTAGTTCTCACGCTGGCGCTCGGCATGATCAACATTTTCGCCGTGGCCGAAACCACGACCGCCGCCGGCTCGGTATACTACCTTAACTTCAAGCCCGAGCAGGCCACCCAATGGGAGGAGCTGGCCAAAATCTACACCGAGGCGACCGGCGTGCCCGTGACCGTGGTGACCGCCGCGTCCGGCACCTACGAGGACACCCTGCGCTCCGAAATGGAAAAGGCCGAGGCGCCCACGCTGTTCCAGGTTAACGGGCCGGTGGGCCTGGCGACCTGGAAGGATTACTGCCTTGACCTTAGCGACACCGCCCTGTACGCCAACCTCAAGAGCGACGACTTCGCCCTCATCGAGGATGACCAGGTGCTGGGCATC
Organism: Candidatus Limiplasma stercoravium; assembly: GCA_018715175.1. Classification (GTDB taxonomy): domain Bacteria; phylum Bacillota; class Clostridia; order Christensenellales; family Aristaeellaceae; genus Limiplasma; species Limiplasma stercoravium. Next base: position 38,011 of record DVME01000079.1, on the reverse strand, counting down.
GCCTACGTCATCGAGACCTACGGCATTATCTACAACAAGACCCTGCTGGAAAAATACATCGCCACCGAAGGCGCTGTGATTTCCTCCATCGACGAGATCAACAACTTCGAGACCTTCAAGGCCGTGGCTGAGGACATCCAGGCCAAGAAGGACGAGCTGGGCGTGCTGGGCGCGTTCACCTCCGCCGGCATGGACTCCAGCTCCGACTGGCGCTTTAAGACCCACCTGGCCAACCTGCCCATCTACTACGAGTACAAGGCCGACGGCATCACCTCCACCGACGCCATCAAGGGCACCTACCTGGACAACTACAAGGCCATCTGGGATCTGTACATCAACAACGCCACCTGTGAGCCCGCCATGATCGGCGCCAAGACCGGCGAGGATGCCGCCAGCGAGTTCGCCCTGGGCGAAGCGGTGTTCTACCAGAACGGCACCTGGGCCTACAACGACTGCCTGGCCGAAGGCCTCACCGACGAAGACCTGGGCATGATGCCCATCTACATCGGCGTGGAGGGCGAAGAAACCCAGGGCCTGTGCACCGGCTCCGAGAACTACTGGTGCATCAACAACAAGGCCAGCGAAGAGGACATCGCCGCGACCGAGGCGTTCCTGGAGTGGGTCATCACCAGCGACGAGGGCCGCGACATGGTGGCCAACCAGATGGGCTTCGTGACCCCGTTCACCACCTTTGACGACGGCTATGCCGCCAGCAACGCCCTGCTGGACGACGCGGCGGAAAGCATCGCCAACGGCGATGTCAGCGTGAGCTGGAACTTCACCACCATGCCTTCTGAGACCTGGAAGAACAACGTCGGCGCCGCGCTGCTGGAGTATGCGCAGGGCACCGGCGAGTGGGACGCCGTTGTGACCGCGTTCGTGGACGGCTGGGCTACCGAGGCCGCCGCTGCCGCGCAGTAAAGCGCCCTGCAACCGCTTAGGCAAATCGCCAAGGAGCATAGCTCCTTGGCGATTTGCCCCTATCACCGAGCCGTGAGGGGATGAAACGATGCAACGCTACATCAAAAGCTACTGGCCCGTGTTTGTGCTACCCACGATGCTGGCCTTCGCCATCGGGTTTCTGATCCCGTTCGTTATGGGCCTGTACCTGTCCTTCTGCGATTTTACCACCATTTCCAACGCGACTTTCGTGGGCTTTGCCAACTACGTCAAGGCGTTTGCGGACGCCACCAGCGATTTTGGCCACGCCCTTTGGTTTACCGCGCTGTTTGCCGCCATCTCCACGGTGCTCATCAACCTCTTTGGCCTTGCCATCGCCCTGCTGCTGGTGCGCGGCTTTCGCGGCACCAACCTGTTCCGCACGGTGTTTTTCATGCCCAACCTCATCGGCGGCATCGTCCTGGGCTGGCTGTGGCAGGTCATCCTCAACGGCGTCTTGGCCAATTACGGCGTCACCCTCGTGACCAACGAGTGGTACGGCTTCTGGGGACTGATGATCGTCATGCTGTGGCAGCAGGCCGGCTATATGATGATCATCTACATCTCGGGCCTGCAGTCCATTCCCGAGGAGCTCACCGAGGCGGCCGCCATCGACGGCGCCACCGGCTGGCAAACCTTGACCCGCGTCAAGCTGCCCATGATTATGCCCTCCATCACCATCTGCACCTTCCTCACCCTGACCAACGGCTTCAAGCTCTTTGACCAAAACCTCGCCCTGACCAACGGCATGCCCTCCAACCGTTCCCAGCTTCTGGCGCTCAACATTTATCACACCTTCTACGGCCGCACCGGTTGGGCCGGCGCCGGACAAGCCAAGGCCGTGGTGTTTTGCTTGATCGTGGTGGGCATCGCGCTGCTTCAGCTTCGCTTGACCCGCAGCAAGGAGGTGCAGCAGTAATGGCTCATGCCTTGAACCGCCGCCGCCGCGTGGCCGACACCGTGCTCACCGTCGTGTTCTCCCTGGTGTCCCTGGTGTATGTCTATCCCCTGGTCATGGTGCTCGTCAACAGCTTCAAGCGCAAGGCCTACATCAGCCGCGCGCCCTTCGCCCTGCCCACGGACAAGATGTTTGGCGGCCTGACCAACTACACCAACGGCATCGAGCTGACCAACTTCTTCAACGCCATGGTTTACAGCTTTGTCATCACCGTGCTGTCGGTGTTTTTGATCCTGCTGTGCACCTCCATGTGCGCCTGGTTCATCAGCCGCGTACAGACCAAAACCACCCGCGCCGTTTACCTCCTTTGCATCTTTTCCATGGTGGTGCCCTTCCAGATGGTCATGTTTACCCTCAGCAAGGTCGCCAACGTGATGGGCTTCAACACGCCGTGGACCATTCCCGTCATCTACCTGGGCTTTGGCGCGGGCCTGGCTGTGTTCATGTTTACCGGGTATATGAAAGCCTGCCCCATCGCCATCGAGGAATCGGCCATGATCGACGGGTGCAAGCCGCTAAGAACCTTCTTTAGCGTGGTGCTGCCCATTTTGCAGCCCACCTACATCTCCACCGGCATCCTGGAAACCATGTGGATTTGGAACGACTACCTCCTGCCCTACCTGGTGCTGGATCTCAAGCGCTTCAAAACCATCCCCATCGCCGTGCAGTACCTCAAGGGCGGCTACGGCTCGGTGGACATGGGCGCGATGATGGCCGTGCTCGTGCTGGCCATCGTGCCCATCATCGTGTTCTACCTGCTGTGCCAAAAGTACATCGTCAGCGGCGTCATGGCCGGCGCGGTCAAGGGCTGAGCGCGCTCAAACCAAGCGCAGGGCGGGCCGGGCGTTGAGCGTCAGGTCTGCCAGCGCTCCGCGGCGCAGACGGTAGTAGGCGGCGCAGGCAATCATGGCGGCGTTATCCGTGCAAAGCCCGACCTCGGGCATGCAAAGGCGGAAACGCCGCCTTTTGGCATGCTCGGACATGCGCTGGCGCAAGCGGCGGTTGGCGCTGACGCCTCCGGCCAGGCACAGGGTCTTTAGGCCGCTGTCCTCCAGGGCGGCCAGGGAACGCTCGCACAGGGTGTCCACCACCGCGCGTTCAAAGGAAGCCGCCAGGTCTGCCCGGGGCAGCGGCTGACCCTTTTGCTCCATCTTGTGGCAGGCGTTGAGAAACGCCGTTTTCAAGCCTGAAAAGCTGAAGTCATACGGCCCGTCCGCATGCGGATGCGGCAGGGACAGATAGGCGTCGTCGCCGCCCTGGGCCAGGCGCGAAAGCTGCGGCCCGCCGGGATAGGTCAACCCCAGGACGCGCGCGGCCTTGTCAAACGCCTCGCCCGCCGCGTCGTCCACGGTTTGGCCCAGCAGGGTATAGTCGCCGTAGTCGTTGACGCGCACCAGGTGGCTGTGGCCGCCGCTGACCACCAGGCACACAAAGGGCGGTTCCAAATCCTGGGTGGTCAGAAAGTTGGCGCTCACGTGGCCCTCGATGTGGTTGACAGGAATCAGCGGCCGCTTCGCGGCATAACTCAGCCCCTTCATGCAGCTGACGCCCGTGAGCAGCGCGCCCACCAGCCCCGGCCCGTAGGTGACGGCCAGGGCGTCCACGTCCTCCAGGGCCATCCCCGCCTCCTTGAGCGCCTGATCCACCACCCGGTCGCAGGCGTCCACGTGCGCGCGGCTGGCGATTTCCGGCACGACGCCGCCATAGAGCGCGTGCAAATCCACCTGCGAAAAAATCACATTGCTCAGAACGCGGCGGCCGTTTTCCACCACGGCCGCCGCGGTTTCGTCGCAGCTGGACTCCAGGGCCAAGATGCGAAGGGAAGCCTTGTCTTGCAAGGCTTCCAGCATTGTTTGCCTGTCATGTTGCGTTTGCACGAAATCGTGCCTCCTTAGCGCTTGGTACCGCCAAGCCGGGCGCGAGCCCCGGCAATTCGCAGGCTTACGGGCCGCAGAATGAGCGGCAGTACCAGCAATGCGGCCAACATAATTGCCAGCGTCCTGCAAACCGGCGTCAGATAAGCCGAAAAGAGGGCTTCGGGGAAGAGCTGCATCACCGGATCGCCGGCGGGAAAAATGCCGTCGGGGATGAGCGTGAGGTGCAGGATTTTCCAAAGGCTTGCAAAGTCCAGCACGGCCCATACGCCCACGCCCGCAAGGAGCGCAAGCGGCACAGCCACCCCCGCATAATACCCTTGCATCGAAAAGCCGCCCCGCCGTCCGGCGCCTGCCAGCGCCCAGCCCAGCAGCCCCGCCGCAACCGCCGCGGCGCCCCCCAGCACCCACGGCGCGGCCGTCACCCAGCCTCTGACCGTGCCCATGTGATCCCGAAAAGCCTGGGAAATGAAACGCGAAGCGGGAACGCCCCCCACGGTGAGATCCGGTTCCCAGGCCTGCGTAGAGCCGGTGAGAAACAGAAGCGTGTCTTCGGCAAAGCCGCGCAGGGCGTCCTCGTTCGTGCCCAGGGCGGCGGCGTCTACGGTTTCCAGCAGGGCTTTTTCAAAGAGCGGACGGCTCACGGCGTTGAGATACACAGCCCAGGCCGCCGCCGCGAGCGTCAGAAGAAGCGCGGCGGCAAAACAGCGCGCAAACGCGCCGCGCCGGGCGCCCTGGGCCGGATGGTACGGCATGCCGGTTCCTCCCCGCTTACTGCATTTTAAGGTAGGCGGTAATGAAGCCGTCCAATTCGCCGTCCATCACGGCACCCACGTTGCCGCTTTCAAAGCCGGTGCGATGATCTTTGACCATGGTATAGGGCTGGAAGACGTAGGAGCGAATTTGGCTGCCCCATTCGATTTTTTTCATTTCGCCCTTGATATCGGCCATGTGCTCTTCCTTTTCGCGCTCGCGCAGCTCCAACAGGCGGCTTTTGAGGATGCGCAGGCAGACCTCGCGGTTTTGCACCTGGCTGCGTTCGTTTTGGCATTGGGCGACGATGCCGGTGGGAAGGTGGGTCATGCGCACGGCGCTATCGGTGCGGTTAACGTGCTGGCCGCCCGCGCCGCCGGAGCGGTAGGTATCCACGCGCACTTCCTCCATGTTGATTTCAAAATCCTGGTCGTCCTCCAAAATGGGAGAGACGTCCAAGGAACTGAAGGACGTATGCCGCCTGGCGTTGGCGTCGAAGGGAGAAATGCGCACCAGGCGGTGCACGCCCTTTTCGCTGCGCAAAAAGCCGTAGGCGTTCTCGCCGTCGACCTGGAAGGTGACGCTCTTGATGCCGGCCTCGTCGCCGTCCAAGAGGTCGTTGACGGTCACCTTAAAGCCGTGGCGCTCGCAGTAGCGGGTGTACATGCGGTAGAGCATCTGCGTCCAGTCCTGCGCCTCGGTGCCGCCCGCGCCCGCGTGCAAGGACAGCACGGCGTTGCAGCCGTCATAATCGCCGCGCATGAGGGTTTCCAATTCCAGCGCGTCCGCATCCGTAGCGAGGCTTTGCAGCTCCTGCTCGCACTCGGCGGCGATGCCCTCGTCCTCGTCCTCAGCCAACAGCTCCAGCATGGCCTCCACGTCGTCGGCGCGCGTCTGCAAGCGCTGCACATGCCCCAGCTTGCCCTCGATTTGGCTGACCTTGCGGTTGACGGCGGTGGAGCGCTCCAGGTTGTTCCAAAACTCCGGGGCGTTCATTTCTTCCTTGAGCTCGGCCAGCTCCTCTCGCAAAAGGGGCAGCTTAAGGGCGTCGGCAGCCTTGGCGATGGTATCCCTGAGCCTTTCCAGTTCTTGCTTGTAGCGCTCTTGATCGACCATGGTTTCGCTCCTTTCGCTACCCTCTGCCGTGGCAGTGCTTATATTTTTTGCCGCTGCCGCAGGGGCAGGGCTGGTTGCGCCCGGGCGCGCCGGGCTGGGACTTGGGCGTTGCGGCGGCCTTGGGCTTGGCATCGGCGCCGGGCTGGGCGGCGCGCAAGGCGTTGGGGTCGACGGTGCGGCGGCGTTCGGGCAGGCGCTGCACATGGCTTTGGTACAGGCGGCGCACGGTTTCCTCGCGGATGAAATGCACCATGTCGTTGAACATATCGTAGCTTTCCTTGCGGTACTCCTGCACCGGGTCGCGCTGGCCGTAGGCGCGCAGGCCGATGCCTTCGCGCAGGTTGTCCATGTCGTCGATGTGATCCATCCAATGCCGGTCGATGGCGGACAGCAGCACCACGCGCTCAAACTCGCGCATATCGATGCCCAGGCCGCTCAGCAGCGCCTCACGCTCGGCGTAGAAAGCGTCGGCGTCGGCGCAGAGCAGCCGGACGAGCTCGTCGTTTTCCTCCATGCCTTCGATCTGCTTGGCGTAGCGCGCGAAGGTGCCGGGCTTGAGGCAGAGCGACTCCAGGTAATCGCGGGCGTCGTCGACGCTCCAATCGAAGCTGCCTTCGCCGGTGAGGTTGCGCTCGGCGGTTTCGTCAATGAGCTTGTGCACCATGTCCAGGATGTTTTGATGCACGTCGTGGCCCATGAGAATGTCGCGGCGCTGGCCGTAGATGAGCTCGCGCTGCTTGTTCATCACGTCGTCGAATTGCAGCACGTTTTTGCGGATGCCGTAGTTGCGGCCTTCAATGCGCTTTTGGGCGGCCTCGATCTGCTTGGTGAGCATGCCGGCTTCCAGGGGCTGGTCGTCGGTCATGCCCAGCTTTTCGATCATGGGGGCGATGCGCTCGCCGCCGAAAAGCCGCATGACGTCGTCCTCCAGGCTGATGAAGAACTGGGAGGAACCGGGATCGCCCTGGCGCCCGGAGCGGCCGCGCAGCTGGTTGTCGATGCGGCGGCTTTCGTGGCGCTCGGTGCCGATGATGTGCAGGCCGCCCAAGGCCATCACGCGCTCATGCTCGGCGTCGGTTTCCTTGCGGTACTGCTCGTAGTATTCGTGGTAGCTTTGGCGGGCGGCGAGCACCTCGGGAGGCACGTTGCGGTTATGGCCCACGGCTTCGACGATGATTTCCTCGGGCACGTTGTCCTGGCGCAGACGGCGGCGGGCCAAATAGTCGGGGTTGCCGCCCAGGAGGATGTCGGTGCCGCGGCCGGCCATGTTGGTGGCGATGGTTACCGCGCCCACGTGCCCGGCCTGCGCGACGATTTCGGCTTCCTTCTGGTGGTTCTTGGCGTTGAGCACCTCGTGAGGCACCCCGCGCAGGCGAATGAGGTGGGAGAGCATTTCGCTGGTTTCCACGTTGACCGTGCCCACCAAAAGCGGCTGGCCGGTTTGGTGGCGCTTGACGATTTCCTCCACCACGGCGTTGAACTTGCCGCGCTTGGTTTTATAGACCATGTCGTTCAAGTCCTTGCGAATCATGGGCCGGTTGGTGGGAATCTGCACCACGTCCAGGTTGTAAATGCCCTGGAATTCCTCCTCCTCGGTTTTGGCGGTGCCGGTCATGCCGCTGATTTTTTGGTACATGCGGAAATAGTTTTGGAAGGTGATGGTGGCCAGGGTTTTGCTTTCGCGCTCGACTTTGACATGCTCCTTGGCTTCGATGGCCTGATGCAGCCCGTCGGAATAGCGCCGGCCCACCATGAGGCGGCCGGTGAACTCGTCGACGATGACAACCTCGCCGTTTTGCACCACGTAGTCCACGTCGCGCTTCATGATGGCGTGGGCTTTGAGGGCGGCCAGCACGTGGTGGTAAAGCTCGGTATTGTCCACGTCGGCGATGTTTTCCACCCCGAAGGCGCGCTGCGCCTTGGCCACGCCTTCCTCGGTGAGGCTGACGGCCTTTTCCTTTTCGGCCACGGTATAGTCGGTTTCCGCCTGAAGGCGGCACACAAAGCGATCCGCTTTCTCGTACAGGTCGGTGGATTTATCTCCCTGGCCGGAGATGATCAGCGGCGTGCGCGCCTCGTCGATGAGAATGGAGTCCACCTCGTCCACGATGGCATAGGCATGCCCGCGCTGCACCAGGTCGCGCTCGTGAATGACCATGTTGTCGCGCAGGTAGTCAAAGCCCATTTCGTTGTTGGTGCCGTAGGTCACGTCGCAGGCGTAGGCGGCGCGGCGGCTGGCGCTGTCCATGTCATGCACGATGATGCCCACCGACACGTCCATGAAACGGAAAATGTTGCCCATCCACTCGCCCTGAAAGCGCGCCAGGTAGTCGTTGACGGTCACGATGTGAACGCCTTTCCCGGCCAGGGCGTTGAGGTAGGCGGGCAGGGTGGCGGTGTGGGTTTTGCCCTCGCCGGTTTTCATCTCGGCGATGCGCCCTTGGTGCAGGCAGATGCCGCCCATGATCTGCACCGGGAACAGCCGCTTCCCGTCCACGCGCCAGACCGCCTCCCGAAAGGCGGCAAAGGCGTCGGGCAAAATGTCGTCCAGGGTCTCGCCGTTGGCCAGACGCGCTTTGAGCTTGGCGGTTGTCGCGCGCAGGGCGTCGTCGTCCAGGGCTTTGTAGGTGTCCTCCAGCGCCAGCACCTGGCCGGCTATCTTCTGCAGGCGCTTGACCTCAGCTTCGTTGCTTTGGCCCAGCAGCTTCTTGAATACTTCCATCATTCCCAAGGCGGTAGGCTCCTTACATTTGGCGACGGCGCGCTTGTGCCGCGCCGTAACTCAACTTTCATTATAACATGCCCCGCGCCCACGCGCAAGCCGGGCAAAACGCGGCTTGCGCAAGATCCGGTTTTTGAGTATACTCGTTATCAGCAAACACAAGGAGGAACAGCGGCATGAAAATCGGTTTCATCGGCATCGGCGTCATGGGCGAAAGCATGGCGCGCCACCTGCTGGAAGGCGGACACGCGCTGACGGTGTACAACCGCACCAGGCAAAAGGCCGAGCGCCTGCTGGCGCAGGGCGCGGCCTGGGCGGACGGCCCGGGCGCCTGCGCCCGAAATCAGGACGCGGTGTTTACCATCGTGGGCTTCCCCAAGGACGTTGAGCAGGTTTACCTGGGGCCGGAAGGCATTTTGGAAAACGCGCGGCCCGGCGCGCTGATCGTGGACATGACCACCACCAGTCCCCGGCTCTGGCAAAACATCGCAGCCCAGGCGCGTCAACGCGGCCTGCGGCCCCTGGACGCGCCGGTTTCCGGCGGGGATTCGGGCGCGCGCAACGCCACGCTGAGCATCATGGTCGGCGGCGACGAGGCGGATTTTCAGGCGTGCCTGCCGCTGTTTGAACTTATGGGGCGCAACGTGACCCATACCGGCGGCCCGGGCAGCGGCCAGCACACCAAAATGGCCAATCAAATCGCCGTAGCCGGCACGGTGGCTAGCGTGGCCGAGGCCGTGCGCTACGGCGAGGCCTGCGGCCTGGACGCCGGGCGGATGCTGGCCTGCATCAGCGCGGGCGCGGCCGGAAGCTGGCAGATGAGCAACAACGGCCCCAAGATGGTATCCGGGGATTACGCGCCAGGCTTTTACATCAAGCACTTTATCAAGGACATGCTCATCGCCGTGGAGGAAGCCCAGGGCCATGGGGCTGAACTGGCGGTTTTGAAAACCGTGCTGGGCATGTACGAGGATCTGCAACAAAAAGGGCAGGGAGACCTGGGCACCCAGGCGCTGATCGAGCATTACCGCTGAATCCAAAAGCCCGCCTTTGGCGGGCTTTTGCTTGTCGGAAAAGCTCGCCTTTGGCGAGCTTTTCCTTTTTCTTTACGCCGTCTTTCCTTCCAGAATATCCGCGATGCGTTCGCAGGCATGGCCGTCGCCGTAGGGGTTGCTGGCCGTGCTCATGCGCGCATAGGCCGCCGGGTTCGACAACAGCTGGTCAAAGGCTTCGTAAATGCGGCCCTCGTCCGTGCCCACCAGCTTGAGCGTTCCGGCCTGGACGCCTTCGGGCCGCTCGGTGCAATCGCGCAGCACCAGCACGGGCTTGCCCAGCGACGGCGCCTCCTCCTGGATGCCGCCGCTGTCGGTGAGAATCAGGTACGCGCGCGCCAAAAGGTTGTGGAAATCCAGCACGTCCAGCGGCTCGATCAGGCGGATGCGGTCGCAGCCGCCCAGCTCCTCCCGGGCGGCCTGGCGCACCACGGGGTTCATGTGGATGGGATAGATGGCCTTCACGTCCGGGTGCGCGTCCACGATGCGCCGAATGGCGCGGAACATGTGGTGCATGGGCTCGCCTAGGCTTTCGCGGCGGTGCGCCGTCAGCACGATCAGGCGGCTGCCCTGGGCCCAGTCCAGCGCCGGATGCGCAAAGTCCTCGCGCACGGTGGTGCGCAGGGCGTCAATGGCGGTGTTGCCGGTTACGAAAATGCGGTTTTGCGGCTTGCCTTCCCGCAGCAGGTTGTCCCGCGCGGCCTGGGTGGGCGCAAAATGATAACGCGCCACCAGGCCGATGGCCTGGCGGTTGAACTCTTCGGGATAGGGCGAGTCGATGTCGTAGGTGCGCAGGCCGGCCTCCACGTGCCCCACGGGGACGCCCGCATAAAAGCAGGCCAGGGCCGTGGCGAAGGCGGTGGAGGTATCGCCGTGAACCAGCACGACATCCGGCTTGACGCGGGTGAGCACGGGGCGGATGCGCTCCAGGACGGCGTCGGTGATGTCAAAGAGCGTCTGATGCTCCTTCATGATGGCCAGGTCATAATCCGGCGTCACCGAAAAGGTGCGCAACACCTGGTCAAGCATCTGACGATGCTGACCGGTGACGCACACCACGGTATGAAGGCTGTCGCGTCCCTTGAGCTCGTTGACGAGGGGGCACATTTTGATGGCCTCCGGGCGCGTGCCAAAAACGAGCAAAACCGTTTTCATGGTCGTTTCTCCTTTTGGCGCAGGGCAAAAGGGGCGGCGCTGCCCGCCGCCCCGTTCGCCGTCCGTTTGCGCGGGGCAAGCGGGCGGCCGTCATAGGGGAAGGGTCAATAGTTCTGAGCCCGAAGCTGGAAATAGGCCCTGGGATGATTGCACACCGGGCAGACCTCCGGGGCCTTGGGGCCGATGTGAATGTGGCCGCAGTTGCCGCATTCCCAAATCTGGTCTCCTTCGCGGCTGAACACCAGGCCGCCTTCGATGTTGCTCAGCAGCTTGCGGTAGCGCTCCTCGTGGGTTTTTTCAATGCGGGCCACGCCTTCAAACAGGCGGGCGATTTCGTCAAAGCCCTCCGCGCGCGCTTCCTGCGCCATGCCCGCGTACATGTCGGTCCACTCGTAGTTCTCGCCGGCGGCGGCGTCGGCAAGGTTGGCGGTGGTGGCGGGAATCTCGCCGTCGTGAAGGAACTTGAACCACAGCTTGGCATGCTCCTTCTCGTTGTGGGCGGTCTCTTCAAAGAGGTTGGCGATCTGCACGTAACCGTCTTTGCGCGCCTTGGAAGCGTAGTAGAGATACTTGGTGTGCGCCTGGCTCTCGCCGGCGAAAGCGGCCATCAAATTGGCCTCGGTTCGGGTGCCCTTCAAAGATTTCATGGCAAATTCCTCCTTGATGATGTCGCTGCGTCGCTTTTGTAGTATACCCGCCATCATACGGGCCGAAACCGCTGGAATGGGACGGGAACCCCGTCCCATTCATTATACCACATTCCCCCGGCTTTGGGAAACACTTGTTTCGCCCGTTGGGGCGTGATACAATAGGCCAGAGGTGTTTGGCCATGAATCTTTTGCTGCATATTTGCTGCGCGCCGTGCTCGATCATGTGCGTTAAAACCCTGCGCGCCGAGGGCATCGAGCCCACGGGCTTTTGGGACAACCCCAACATCCATCCCTTTACCGAGTTTCGCATGCGGCGCAATACCCTGACGGAATACGCAAAATCCGTGGGCCTTGAGCTGGTGGTGCATGGCGGCTATGGGCTGCGGCCGTTTCTTGGCGAGGTCGGGGGCGATTTTGACGGCCGCTGCGCCGCGTGCTACCGCCTGCGCATGCGCTCGGCGGCGCGCTATGCCGCCGAGAACGGCTTTTCGCATTTTTCCTCCACGCTTTTGATCAGCCCCTATCAAAACCACGAGCTCCTGGCGGAAACAGCGCGCGCGGCCGCCCAGGAGTTTGGCGTATCGTTTCTTTACCGGGATTTTCGCCCCTTTTTCCGCGAGGGCCAGGAACGCGCGCGAGCGCTGGGGCTGTACATGCAAAAATACTGCGGCTGCATTTTCAGCGAGGAGGAGCGCTACCGCAAGCGCAAGCCCGCAAAGGAGGCGCAAGCGCATGGATGAACTGCTGGGCCTGTTAAGCGCCAATGCCTGCGTCAGCGGCGAGGGCCTGTGTCAACGCCTGGGCATAACCCGCGCGGCGGTGTGGAAGCGCGTGGAAAAGCTGCGTGCCCAGGGCTACGACATCCGCTCGGCGGGCCGGCTGGGATACCGGCTGGTTCCGGTGGACAATAGCCTGCTGCCCGGCTACGTGGCCCGGGATCTCACGACGCGCTGGGCCGGGCGCGGGGAGATTCGCTACCGGGCGGAAATGGGCTCCACCAACGCCGAAGCCCGGGAGTTGGCGCGCGCGGGCGCGCCGCAGGGCAGCTTGGCGCTGTGCGACCAGCAAACCGCGGGCCGCGGCAGGCTGGGGCGCGCCTGGGTAACGCCCAAGGGCGTTGCGCTGACGGTATCCGTCGTTCTCAGGCCCCGGCTGGAGACAGAGCTGGCACAGCTGTGCACGCTGGCGGCGGCGGTGGCGGCTTGCCAGGCGGTGGAGGAGGTCTGCGGGCTGACGCCGGGCATCAAGTGGCCCAACGACGTCGTGCTGGACGGGCGCAAGCTGGTGGGCATCCTCAGCGAGATGTACGCCGGCGCCGACGGCCTCAGCTGCGTCGTGCCGGGCGTTGGGTTTAACGTCAACCAGGAGCGCTTTGACGGCGAGCTGGCGGATAAAGCCGTTTCGCTGCTGATGCGGCGGCGGCAGACGGATCCGGCGGCGCGGCCCATCTGCCGGCGAAAGCTGCTGGTCGCGTTTTTGTCGCATTTGGAAAACGCGGTGGACGCGCTGGAGCGCGAAGGCATGGCGGGCATCCGCACGGCGTACGAGGCGCGGGCGGTCATGCTGGGGCGCGAGGTGCGCGTGGTGGGCGCGCAGGAGAGTTATACCGCCTTGGCGCTGGGGGTGGACAATACCGGCGCGCTGTTGGTGAGGGATTCAGACGGAACGATGCGCCGCGTGCTGAGCGGCGACGTATCCGTGCGCGGTTTGATGGGATACTGTTAAGTAGGAAGGAGAGAGCGGCATGAAGCTTTACGAGGGAAGCATTACGCAGGTGCATGGCATCCGCGTGGGCCAAGCGCAGGACGAGGAGGCGCGCACGGGGGTCACGGTGGTGCTGGTCAGCCACGATGGGGCCACGGTGGGCGCGGATGTGCGCGGCGCGGCGCCGGGCACGCGCGAGACGGATCTTTGCCGCCCGGAAAACACCGTGGAAAAGGCCAACGCGGTCGTGCTGGCCGGGGGCAGCGCCTATGGGCTGGCGGCGGCGACGGGCGTAATGACGTTTTTGGAAAAGCACGACATCGGCGTGGATATGGGCGTCTGTCGCGTGCCCATCGTGCCGGGCGCGGTGATTTTCGACCTGTCCGTGGGCAACGCAAGGGTGCGGCCGGACGCCGCCATGGGCGAAGCCGCTTGCCGGGCGGCGTGCAAGGAGGTGCGCCAGGGCGCGTATGGCGCGGGCACGGGCGCGACGGTGGGCAAGCTGGCGCCGGGGGCGGTTGCGGCGCGGGGCGGCGTGGGCACGGCCAGCATTGGTCTGGCGTGCGGCGTCACGGTGGGCGCCATCGCCGTGGTCAACGCCTGCGGCGACGTGTACGATCCGGAAACCGGCAAACCCCTGGCCTGCGGCGTCATGCCCAACGGCACGCCGGTTTTGGCCGAGAATCTGCTTCGCGGCGGCGTGCCCGCGCCCGAGCTGCCCCGCATTCCCAGCCGCACCGGACAGAATACCACCATCGGCGTGGTGGCCACCGACGCGGTGCTTACCAAGGCGCAGGCCCAGCGCTTGGCCACCTGCGCGCACGACGGCCTGGCGCGCACCATCCGGCCTGTGCATACGCAGATGGACGGCGACACGGTCTTTGCCCTGGGCACAGGCCGCGTGGATGTGGACGTGAACCAAATCCAGCTTTGCGCCGCCGCTGCCGAAGCCATGGCCCGTGCGGTGGCCAACGCCGTCAACAGCGCGAGGAACGCATGAGGGGCTTGGGCATCGACCTGTGCGACGTGCGCCGCATCGAGCGCGCCCTGGAAAACCCGCGGTTTTTGGAGCGCTACTACACCCAGGAGGAGCGGGCCTACCTGCGCCAGCGCGGGCAGGCGGCCGCGTGCAGCGCGGCGGCGATGTTCGCCGCCAAGGAAGCCTTTCTCAAAGCCCTGGGCCTGGGCATCGGCAGCGTGGCGCTGTGCGATATCGGCGTGAGCCACGAGCCGGGCGGCGCGCCGGCCTACCGGCTGACCGGGGAGGCGCTCCAGCGACTGGGCGGCGGCCGGGCGTATCTGAGCCTGACGCACGAGGCGGGGATGGCCGCGGCCGTGTGCGTCATCGAAGGGGAGGCGGAGCATGCGTAAAACCATTACCCCGTCCGAGATGAAGCGCGTGGAAACGCAGGCCATGCGCGCCGGCCGCGTCACGGGCGACGCGCTGATGCAGCGGGCGGCCTGGCATGTGGCCCGCGCCGTGGGCCGCGGCCCGGCGCTGTGCGTTTGCGGCACGGGCAACAACGGCGGCGACGGTCTGGCGGCCATGCGGCTTTTGGCGCAGCAAGACCCCGCCTTTTGGGGCGAGTGCTGGCTGTTGCCGGGCGCGCTGTCGGCGGATGCCGCGCGCGAGCTGGAACGGCTGCGCACGTATGCGCCGCGCGTGAAGGTGCGGCGGCTGGAGGCGGATGAGCCTCCGTTTCCAGACGGTACGCGCGTGGCGGTGGACGCGATGTTTGGCACGGGCCTGTCGCGGCCCTTGGAAGGCTTGGCGCGAGAATTGTGCGTCCGTCTCAACCAAAGCGGCCTGCGCGTGGTGGCGGTGGACATTCCCTCGGGCCTGTGCGGGGAGACGGGGCGCGTGCTGGGCGCCGCCGTGCGCGCGGACGAGACGGTCACCTTTCACCGGCCCAAGCCCGGCTTGTACCTGGGCGACGGCCCGGATATGGCGGGCCGCATCACCGTAGGGGAGATTGGCCTGCCCGCGGATTTGGACGACGCGGACGGCTTTGCGCTTTTGGAAGAATCGGATTTGCGCGCGCTCCTGCCGCCGCGCCGCCGCGTCACGCACAAAGGCAGCTATGGCCGGGTGCTCCTGTGGGCGGGCAGCCCAGGCATGGCGGGCGCCGCGGCGCTGTGCGCCACGGCCGCCCTGCGCTCGGGCGCGGGGTTGGTAACGGTGGCTTGCCCGCAACGCGTTATGGACACGGTGCAAACGCTGTGTCCCTGCGCTACCTGCGTGCCGCTTCAAGAGGATCCCGGCCAAGCCTGGGCGCAGATGGAAGCGGCGCTGGAGCGCGCGGACGCGCTGGCTGCGGGCTGCGGTTTGGGAACGTCGCCTTGGGCGGAGGCGCTGATGGAGCGGCTGATGGAGCGTTTGTCAGCGTGCGACCTGCCTGCGGTGTTGGATGCGGACGCGCTGAACCTGTTATCCCGGCGCGGGCAGGCGCAGGGCAACCTATACCTCACGCCGCACCCGGCGGAAGCGGCCCGGCTGCTGGGCGGAACCGTCGGGGAGATCGCCGCCCAACCGGTAGAGGCGGCCCGGGCGCTGAGCGCGCGCTATGGCGCGGCCGTGGCGCTCAAGGGCGCGGTAAGCGTGCTGTGCGCGCAAAACCGGGTGGCGCTGAGCCCCTTCGGGACGCCGGCCATGGCCAAGGGCGGCAGCGGCGACGTGCTCACGGGCGTCGTGGCCGCGCTTTTGGCCAACCGTGCCGCAGGCGCGTTGGATTTGGAGCCGCTGTGTCTTTTGCAGGCGGCCTGCGCCCTGCACGGGCTGGCGGGCGAGCGGGCGGCGCTGCGCACGGGCGAGCGCGGCCTGCTGGCGACGGATCTGTGCCAGGAGTTGGGAAAAATCTAACATTCAAAAGCAAAAAATCATAAACGTTCGGGAATTGTGTTGACAAGCGCCTTGCTTTTCGCTACAATAGGCGCGTGTTCATCGGCGAAAGGGGGCGCGAGCATGACCGGGGGTCAGACCGTTGGCTCCTATGGCGCCCTTGCGCGTTGCAAGCGCAGCCTGGCGGCGTTGCCGCTTTTGGGCTGCGCTTTTGCGTGCGCGTCAACCCGTGAAGGAGGCGAAACCCCATGAGAAAGGCCGCGGTGATCGTTGGTTCTAACAGCGATGTGCCCGCCCTGGAGGGCTGCTTTGAGACCCTCAAAAACCTGAACATTCCCTACGAAGCGCATGTGTATTCCGCCCACCGCACGCCCGCGGAGGCCGCCGCTTTTGCCCGAGGCGCCCGCGACGCCGGATTTGGCGTAATCATCGCGGCGGCAGGCATGGCGGCGCATCTGGCCGGCGCGCTGGCCGCGCAAACCATCCTGCCGGTTATCGGCGTTCCCATGCGCTCCGGCGCCCTGGAAGGCCTGGACGCGCTTTTGTCCACCGTGCAGATGCCCTCCGGCGTACCGGTGGCCACCGTCGCCGTGGGCGGCGCGCAAAACGCCGCGCTGCTGGCCGCGCAAATCCTGGCCCTATCCGACGACGCCCTCGCCCAGCGCCTCCTCAAACGCAAGGAGGACATGCGCCAAACCGTCCTGGAAAAGGACGCCGCCCTCAACGCCTGATTTTTTGGAGGTGCTTTACCATGGAAAAACGCGAACAGCTCTATGAAGGAAAAGCCAAAAAAGTCTTCGCCACCGACGACAGCGGCCTGGTCGTGGTCAGCTACAAGGACGACGCCACCGCCTTTAACGGCCTCAAAAAAGGCACCATCGCCGGCAAGGGCGCCATTAACAACCGCGTCACCAACCACCTCATGCGCCTGCTGGAAGCCCAGGGCGTGCCCACCCATTTCGTGCGGGAACTCAACGGCCGCGAAACCCTCGTGCGCCGGGTGAGCATTGTGCCCCTGGAGGTCATCGTGCGCAACATCGCCGCGGGCAGCCTGTCCAAGCGCCTGGGCCTGCCCGAAGGCGCCAAGCTGAGCCAGACCGTGCTGGAGTTTTGCTACAAGGACGACGCCCTGGGCGACCCCATGGTCAACCGCTACCACATCGCCGCCATGGGCTGGGCTACCCAGGAGGAAATGGACCTCATCTGCCGCTACAGCCTCAAGGTCAACCAGGTGCTCAGCGCCTACCTCAAGGATTTGGGCATCGAGCTGATCGACTTTAAGCTGGAGTTTGGCAAGACCGCGGAGGGCGCCATCGTCCTCGCTGACGAAATCAGCCCCGATACCTGCCGTTTCTGGGACAGCGCCACCCACGAAAAGCTCGACAAGGATCGCTTCCGCCGCGATTTGGGCGGCGTGGAAGACGCTTACCACGAAATCCTCAAGCGCTTGATGGGAGAATGACGCATGTTTGACAAGCTTCACGAGGAATGCGGCGTGTTTGGCATCCGGCTGCCCAAAGGCGCTACGGGCGTCGTGCCCGCCGCCTACCACGCCCTGTACGCCTTGCAGCACCGCGGCCAGGAAAGCTGCGGCATCGCCCTCAACCGCGACGGCGTGATCTCCTGCCACAAGGATGTGGGCCTGGTCAACGAGGTTTTCACCCGCGAGGTTTTGGAACGCCTGGGCGAAGGCGGCATGGCCATCGGCCATTGCCGCTACGCCACCACCGGCACCCACAGCCGCAACAACGCCCAGCCCCTGCTGGTCAACCACCAGAAGGGCTCCATGGCCCTATGCCACAACGGAAACCTCGTCAACGCCTGCAGCCTGCGCGACGAGCTGGAGCTCCAGGGCGCCATTTTTCACACCACCAGCGACACGGAGGTCATCGCCTACGTCGTTACCCAGGAGCGTTTGCGCTGCGACAGCATCGAGCAGGCGGTGCTCAACGCCATGGGCCGCATTCAGGGCGCGTATTCCCTGGTAATCATGAGTCCCCAAAAGCTTATCGCCGCGCGCGACCCGCACGGTTTCCGGCCGCTTTGCATGGGCCGGCTGGACGGCGCGACCGTCTTTGCCAGCGAAAGCTGCGCCCTGGACGCCGAGGGCGCCGCCTTTGTGCGCGACGTGCAGCCCGGCGAGGTCGTCGTGGTGGACGATGGCGGCGAACGCACCCTTCAGCGGCCGGCCGCCTGCCCCAGCTCCCTGTGCGTGTTTGAATTCATCTATTTCGCCCGTCCCGACAGCGTGGTGGACGGCAGCAGCGTGCATGTGGCGCGGCTTCGCGCCGGCGCGTTTTTGGCCCTGGATCATCCCGTGCAGGCCGACGTGGTCGTGGGCGTCCCGGACAGCGGCATCGACGCCGCCATCGGCTTCGCCCGGCAAAGCGGCATCCCCTACGGCATCGGGTTTATCAAAAACAAGTACATCGGCCGCACCTTCATCCAGCCCACGCAAAAGCAGCGTCAAAACAGCGTGCGCATCAAGCTCAACGCCGTGCGCGCCACCGTGGAAGGCAAGCGCGTGGTGCTGGTGGACGATTCCATCGTGCGTGGCACCACCTCCGCCCACATCGTCAGCCTTCTGCGCGAAGCCGGCGCCACCGAGGTACACATGCGCCTTTCCGCGCCGCCGTTTCGCTTTCCTTGCTATTTCGGCACCGACATTGACTCCACCGACAGCCTCATCGCCGCGCATCACAGCGAGGAGGAAATCTGCCGCATCATCGGGGCCGACAGCCTGGGCTTCCTGGGCGTGGAACACCTGCCCAAGCTGGCCGATCATTCCTCCTGCGGTTTTTGCAACGGCTGCTTCACCGGGCGCTATCCCGTGGAGCCGCCGGAGGCCGTGGGCAAGCGCCGCTTCGAACGAACCCTGAGCCAAAAGGAGGGAGAACGGTGAAAAGCCACAGCGACAGCTACCGCGCCGCCGGCGTGGACATCACCGCCGGTTATCGGGCGGTGGAGCTCATGCGCGAGCACGTGCGCCGCACCATGATTCCCGGCGCGGGCGAGGACATCGGCGGCTTCGGCGGCTTGTTCGAGCTGGATTTGACCGGCCTGGAGCGCCCGGTGCTCGTCAGCGGCACGGACGGCGTGGGCACCAAGCTCAAGCTGGCGTTTTTGATGGATCGCCACGACACCGTGGGCGTCGACTGCGTGGCCATGTGCGCCAACGACGTCGTCTGCTGCGGCGCGAAACCCCTGTTTTTCCTGGATTATGTGGCCGTGGGCAAAAACGTGCCCGAGCGCGTGGCGCAAATCGTCAGCGGCGTGGCCGAGGGCTGCGTGCAGGCGGGCTGCGCGCTGGTAGGCGGCGAAACCGCCGAGATGCCCGGCTTCTATGCGCCCAACGAATACGACCTGGCCGGCTTTTGCGTAGGCGTGGTCGATCGTTCCCGCGTGCTGGACAAAACCCGCGTGCGCGCCGGCGACGTCATTTTGGCCCTGCGCTCCAGCGGCGTGCATTCCAACGGCTTTTCGCTGGTGCGGCGGGTATTCGATGTGGAAAATGGCGCCTTGAACCGCTACCAGCCCGAGTTGGGAACCACCCTGGGCGAAGCCCTGCTGCGCCCCACGCGCATCTATGTCAAGACCGTGCTGGGGCTTTTGGAGGCGGGCCTTGGCGTGAACGCCGTGTGCCACGTCACCGGCGGCGGCTTTTACGAAAACATTCCCCGCGCCCTGCCAAAGGGCCTCAAGGCCGTCATCCGCCGCGCCGACGTGCAAACCCCGCCCATCTTTGACCTCATCGCCCGCACGGGCGGCATTCCCGAAAGGGACATGTTCAACACCTTCAACATGGGCGTGGGCATGTGCCTGATGGTATCGGCCCAGGACGCCGACCGCGCCCTGGCCGCCTGCGGCGGCGACGCCTACCTTTTGGGCGAAGTGGCCCCCGGCGAAGACGGGGTGGAGCTGGTATGAACATCGCGGTGCTGGTCAGCGGCGGCGGCACCAACCTGCAAGCCCTCCTGGACGCGCAGGCCCAGGGCGCGCTGCACAGCGGACGGATTGCCCTGGTGCTCAGCGACAAGCCGCAAGCCTACGCGCTCAAGCGCGCCGAGGCCGCGGGCATTCCGGCCTGCGTGCTTGCGCCCCAGCCCGGCGAAACGCCGGCCGCATACGGCGCGCGCCTGGTGGAAGCGCTCAGGCGGCGCGGCATCGGCCTGGTGGTGCTGGCGGGTTTTCTGCGCATCCTGGACCGGTGCGTCGTGGACGCCTTTGCCGGACGTATCCTCAACGTCCACCCCAGCCTGATCCCCGCGTTTTGCGGGCCGGGCTACTACGGCTTGCGCGTACACCGCGCGGCGCTGGAGCGCGGCGTAAAGGTGACGGGCGCCACGGTACACCTGGTCAACGAAATTGCCGACGGCGGCCCCATCCTGGCGCAAAAGGCCGTGGACGTGCTGCCCGGCGACACCCCGGAAACCCTTCAGCGCCGCGTGATGGAACAAGCCGAGTGGGTGCTGCTGCCCCGCGAGGTCGAAAAACTGGCCGCGCGCCTGAGCCAAGAGGAGGAGAACGCATGACGGATCTGTTTTCCTATTTGCAGCGCCGCCCCTATCCCGGCCGGGGCATCCTGCTGGGCCACACGCCCGACGCGCGGCCGGTGGCGGCGTATTTCATCATGGGCCGCAGCGAAAACAGCCGCAACCGCGTGTTTGAGAAAACCGCCGACGGCATCCGCACCCGCGCCTACGACCCGGCCAAGCTGACCGACCCTAGCCTCATCATCTACCATCCCGTGCGTCGCGTAGGAGAGACGCTGGTGGTAACCAACGGCGACCAGACCGATACCCTGCGCGACGCCCTTGCGCAGGGCAAAAGCTGGCTGGAGGCGCTTTCCTCGCGCGCCTTTGAGCCGGATGAGCCCAACTGGACGCCGCGCATCTCGGGGCTAATTCAGCCCTGCGGCAGCCGCATGCTCTCCATCCTGCGCGCCCTGGACGGCAAGCCCGATTGCTGCGAGCGCCATTTTTACACCTGGGACGCGCCCACGCCCGGCAGGGGGCATTTTATCAGCACGTATGAGGGCTTTGGCAGTCCGTTGCCCAGCTTTGCGGGCGAGCCCGTGGCGGTCGCCCTGCCCGATGGCGGCGCGGCAGACCTGGCCGCGCGCCTGTGGGACGCGCTCGATTCGGATAACCGCGTGGCGCTCTACGTCCTGGTGGGCGACACGGAGGTTATCCTCAACAAGCATAAGGAGGCAGATGAAGAATGATCGAGCTTGCGCTGAAATACGGCTGCAACCCCAATCAAAAGCCCGCGCGCATCTTCATGCAGGAAGGCGAACTGCCCGTGGAGGTGCTCAACGGCGCGCCCGGCTACATCAACTTTCTGGACGCCCTCAACGGCTGGCAGCTGGTGCGCGAGCTCAAGCGCGCCACCGGCCTGCCCGCGGCTACGAGCTTTAAGCACGTCAGTCCCGCCGGGGCCGCCCTGGGGCTGCCGCTGGACGATGTGCTGCGCCGCATCTACTTTGTGCCGTCCGACGCGCAGCTGTCGCCCCTGGCCTGCGCCTATGCCCGCGCGCGCGGCGCGGACCGCATGTCCAGCTTTGGCGATTGGATCGCGCTGAGCGACGTGTGCGACGCGCCCACCGCCCGGCTCATTCAGCCCGAGGTCTCCGACGGCGTCATCGCCCCGGGCTACGAGCCCGAAGCCCTGGACATTCTCAAAACCAAGCGCAGGGGCGGATACAACATCGTGCGCATTGACCCCGCCTACGAGCCCCGCGCCTTGGAGCGCAAGGACGTGTTCGGCGTCACCTTTGAGCAGGAGCGCAACGAGCTGCACATTGGCCCGGACTTTTTTGACAACGTGGTCACCGTCAACCGCGCCTTGCCCCAGGAGGCCAAGCGCGACCTGGCCGTGGCCATGATTACCCTGAAATATACCCAGTCCAACTCCGTGTGCTTTGTCAAGGACGGACAGGCCATCGGCATCGGCGCCGGGCAGCAAAGCCGCATCCATTGCACGAGGCTGGCGGGCGACAAGGCCAACAACTGGTGGCTCAGACAGCACGAAAAAACGCTGGCGCTGCCCTTTCTGCCCGCGCTCAAAAAGCCCGACCGCGACAACGCCATCGACCGCTACATCAGCGACGAATGGGACGACGTGCTGGCCGACGGCGTCTGGCAGACCCTTTTTACCCAAAAGCCCCAGGTGCTCTCCCCCCAGGAAAAGCGCGAATGGCTTTCCAAGCTCACCGGCGTCTCCCTGGGCAGCGACGCGTTTTTCCCCTTTGCCGACAACATCGACCGCGCGGCGCGCAGCGGCGTGCGCTACGTGGCGCAGCCGGGCGGTTCGGTGCGCGACGGCGAGGTCATCCAGGCTTGCGACCGCTATGGCATGACCATGGCCTTCACGGGCATTCGCCTGTTCCACCACTAGAAAGGAGCGCGCGCATGAGGATATTGGTCGTGGGCGGCGGCGGACGCGAGCATGCCATCGTCCGAAAGCTCAAGGAAAGCCCGCGGGTTACGGCGCTGTACTGCGCGCCGGGCAACGGCGGCATCGCGGCGGACGCCACCTGCGTGCCCATCCGGGCCACGGAGGTGGAGCGCCTGGCGCAATGGGCAGCCGAGGAAAAGATGGACTATGTGGTGGTGGCGCCGGATGATCCGCTGTGCATGGGCCTGGTGGATGAGCTGCAAAAACGGGGCGTCCCCGCTTTCGGGCCAGACCGGGCGGCGGCGCGCATCGAAGGATCCAAGGTCTTTGCCAAGGATCTCATGAAGCGCTACGGCATTCCCACCGCCAGCTACCGCGCCTTTGACGACGCGCAGGCGGCGCTGGCCTACGTGCGTGGGCTCAAGACGCCCGTGGCGGTCAAAGCCGACGGCCTGGCGCTGGGCAAGGGCGTCATTCTGTGCCGCACCGCCGCCCAAGCCGAGGAAGCCGTCAACGACATGATGTGCAAAGACCGGTTTGGCGCCTCGGGACGCCGGGTGGTCGTGGAGGAATGGCTGGAAGGCCCGGAGGTCAGCGTGCTGTGCCTCACCGACGGCCGTACCCTGGTGCCCCTGGCCTCGGCCATGGATCACAAGCGCGCGCTGGACGGCGACCAGGGCCTTAACACCGGCGGCATGGGCGTTATCGCGCCCAATCCCTTTTACACCGAGGCAATCGCGCGGCAATGCATGTCGGAAATCTTTTTGCCCACCGTGCGCGCCATGCAAAGCGAGGGCTGTCCCTTCCGCGGCTGCCTGTACTTTGGGCTGATGCTGACCGCCCAGGGGCCCAAGGTGATCGAGTACAACTGTCGCTTTGGCGACCCCGAGGCCCAGGCCGTGCTGCCGCTTCTGCAAGGCGATCTCCTGGAGGCGATGCTGGCCGTTACCCGCGGCGAGCTGGATCAGGTGCCCCTGAGCGTCAAGCCCGGCGCCAGCTGCTGCGTTATCGCCGCCTCCGGCGGGTATCCGGAGCATTACGAGACCGGCAAGCCCATTTCCGGCCTGGAACAAGCCCAGCAAACGGCCCAGGTGTTCCACGCGGGCACCCGGCGCGAAGGCGGCGCGCTGCTCACCGCCGGCGGGCGCGTCCTGGGCGTCACGGCCACGGCGCCCACGCTTTCCCAGGCCGTGAGCCAGGCGTACGAAGCGGCGCGGCACATTTCTTTTGAAGGCATGCACATGCGCAGCGACATCGGCGCGCGCGCGTTGCGCGCCCTGGGCTGAGAGGAGGACGTTGCATGGCCGTCTATCGCATCTATGTGGAAAAGAAGCCCGCCTATGCGGTGGAGGCGCAGGGGCTTTTGCGGGAAATCCGGCACATCCTGCGCGTTCAGGGCGTCACGGGCGTGCGCGTGCTCAACCGCTACGACGTGGAGGGCGTCAGCCGCGAGCTGTTTGACCGCTGCAAGCCGGTGGTGTTTTCCGAGCCGCCGGTGGACGACACCTACGACGCCTTGCCCACGGGCGCGGGCTGGGTGCTGGCGGTGGAATACCTGCCGGGCCAGTTTGACGCGCGGGCGGCCAGCTGCGAGGAGTGCATTCAGCTTCTGGGCCAATGCGAGCGGCCCATGGTGCGCACGGCGCGGGTGTACTGCTTTGAGGGCGAAGCCGGCCCGGACGGGCGCGAGCGCATCCGCCGCCACCTCATCAACCCCGTGGAGAGCCGCGAGGCGGACTTGGCGATACGCCAAACCCTGCGCCAAACCTACGCCACGCCGGACACGGTGGAAACCCTGCGCGGGTTTACGGCCCTGGCCGACGACGCGCTGGAGGATTTTGTAAAGCGTTACGGCCTGGCCATGGACGCCGCGGACGTGGCTTTCTGCCGCGAGTACTTCCGCGACGAGGGCCGCGACCCCACGATGACGGAGCTGCGCATGATCGACACCTATTGGAGCGATCATTGCCGCCATACCACGTTTTTGACGCGCCTGGACGATGTGCGCATCCAAAAGCCCGCGGTGGAAGCGGCCTTCCGGCGCTACCTGGCCTTGCGCGATCAGGTGTACGAAGGCCGGGAGCCCAAGCCCGTCACCCTCATGGACGTGGCCACCATCGGCGCCAAGGCGCTCAAGCGTGAAGGCCGTCTGCCGGGCCTGGACGAAAGCGAGGAAATCAACGCCTGCTCCGTGCGCATCGACGTGGACGTCGACGGCGTAAACGAGCCGTGGCTGCTCATGTTCAAAAACGAGACGCATAACCACCCCACGGAAATCGAACCCTTCGGCGGCGCGGCCACGTGCATCGGCGGCGCCATCCGCGATCCCCTCAGCGGCCGCACCTACGTCTATCAGGCCATGCGCGTGACCGGCGCGGCCAATCCGCTGACCCCCGTGAGCGATACCCTGCCCGGCAAGCTGCCCCAGCGCAAGCTGGTGACCACCGCGGCGGCGGGCTACAGCGCCTACGGCAACCAAATCGGCCTGGCGACCGGCCTGGTGGACGAGCTGTACCATCCCGGGTACGCGGCCAAGCGCCTGGAAATCGGCGCGGTGGTGGGCGCGGCGCCCCAGCGCAACGTGCGGCGCGAAACGCCGGCGCCCGGCGACGTGGTGGTGCTGCTGGGCGGGCGCACCGGGCGCGACGGCTGCGGCGGCGCGACGGGCAGCTCCAAGAGCCATACGCTCAATAGCATCGAAACCTGCGGGGCCGAGGTGCAAAAGGGCAATCCCGTGGTGGAGCGCAAGCTCCAACGCCTCATGCGCGACAGCCGCGCGACGCGCTTGATCAAGCGCTGCAACGACTTTGGCGCCGGCGGCGTAAGCGTGGCCATCGGCGAATTGGCCGACGGCCTGGACATCGATTTGGATCGCGTGCCGCGCAAGTACGACGGTTTGGACGGCACGGAGCTGGCCATTTCCGAAAGCCAGGAGCGCATGGCCGTGGTGGTGGACGCCGCCGACGCCGAGGCGTTCATCGGCTTGGCGCAGGCAGAAAACCTGGAGGCCACCGTTGTGGCGCGCGTGACCGGCGACCCACGCCTGCGCATGCGCTGGAAAGGCCGCGTGATTGTGGATGTGGCGCGTTCGTTCCTCAATTCCAACGGCGCGCAAAAGCACGCCGGCGTGCGGGTGCCCGACGCTTCCCTGCGCGGCGTGACCTTTGCGGGAAGCACCTTCGATAAGCGCCTCAAGGCCATGGCCAAGGATTTGAACATCTGCTCCAAAAAAGGGCTGAGCGAGCGCTTTGACTCCACCATCGGCGCGGGCACGGTGCTGATGCCCTTTGGCGGCGCGCGTCAGCTGACGCCGGCCCAGGCGATGGTGGCCAAGCTGCCCGTCATCCAGGGCGAGACCACCACCGTCAGCGGTATGAGCTACGGGTTTCACCCGCAGCTCATGGAGCAAAGCCCCTATGAAGGCGCGTACCTCAGCGTGGTGGAAAGCCTCCTGCGCCTGGCGGCCGCCGGCTTTGACACCCGGCGGGCGTATCTGACGTTTCAGGAGTATTTCCAGCGCATGACCGGCGATCCCGAGCGTTGGGGCCAGCCCCTGGCGGCTTTGCTTGGCGCGCTGGATGCCCAGCTGGATTACGGCGTGGCGGCCGTGGGCGGCAAGGACTCCATGAGCGGCACCTTTGAAAACCTGGACGTGCCGCCCACGCTGGTCAGCTTTGCCGTGGCCGCCGGACGCAGCGGCGAGGTCATTTCGCCGGAATTCAAGGCCGCCGGGCATACGCTGTGCCTGCTTCGGGCCGATGCCTTTGACGCCCAGAAGGTGCGCGCCAACCTGGACAAGCTGTATGCGGCCATTCGGGACAAGCGGGTGCTGTCGGCGTGGGCGCTGGGCTTGGGCGGCGCGGCGGAAGGCGCGATGAAGATGGCGCTGGGCAACCGCGTCGGCGCCGAGCTATGGGGAATGGAGGATCCCTTCCGGCAGGACTTCGGCGCGCTGCTGTTGGAAATGGCGCCCGGCGAAACGCTGGGCGAGACGGTGGGCCGGACGACGGCGGAATACGCGCTGTGCTTTGGCGGGGAGCGCGTGGCCCTGGACGAGGTGCAGGCGTTGTACGAGGGCGCGCTGGAAGAGGTGTTCCCCTACCGGGGCGAAGGCCCGCAAGCGCCCAAAATCGCCTTTGAAGCCTCGCAATGGCCCAAGCCCGCGGTGACGACAGGCCGCCCGGCGGCGTTCGTGCCGGTGTTTCCGGGCACCAACTGCGAGGTGGATACCGCCCGCGCTCTCACGCGCGCCGGCGCGCAGCCGCGGCTGTTGCTGATCAAAAACCTCACGCCCCAGACCATCGCCCAAAGCCTTGAGGCGGCCGCGCAAATGCTGTCCCAATGCCAGATGCTCGTTTTGCCCGGCGGGTTTTCCGGCGGCGACGAGCCGGACGGCAGCGCCAAGTTCATCACCGCCTTTTTCCGCAACCCGCGCATGCGCGACGCCGTCGACGACCTTCTCAAGCGCCGCGACGGGCTGGCGTTGGGCATCTGCAACGGCTTTCAGGCGCTCGTCAAGCTCGGCCTGGTGCCCTTTGGCGAAATCGTCGATACGGACGCCGCCTGCCCCACGCTGACGTTCAATACCATCGGCCGCCACCAAAGCATGCTGGTGCGCACCCGCGTTTCCAGCAACCTCAGCCCCTGGCTGATGCTGTGCAAACCCGGCGACGTGCATTCCATCGCCGTCTCCCACGGCGAAGGCCGCTTCGTGGCCGACGAGCAAACGCTCCGCCGCCTGGCGGCCAACGGCCAGATCGCCACGCAGTACGTGGATTTGGCGGGCGAACCCACCCTGGATTTGCGCTACAATCCCAACGGCAGCGTCCTGGCCGTCGAAGGCATCACCAGCCCGGACGGGCGCGTGCTGGGCAAGATGGGCCACAGCGAGCGCGCGGGCCGCGACCTGTACAAAAACGTTCCGGGCGACCACTTCCAGCCGGTCTTTGAGGGCGGCGTGCGGTATTTCCGGTAAAGAAATAGGGGCTGCTTTCCACCGAAAGCAGCCCCAACCCTTTCGGGCGGCGTCGCCCACAACCCCCTTCTCAGCCCGGATACTGCGCGCGGCTTCCGCCGATGTAGGGCAGGCGCGCATAGGCCATTACCACATGCGCCTGGCCTACCTGGGCCCCGGGCATGCGCAGCGGCACCGCCACAGGCCGAATGTGCATGCCCACCAGCGTGTCGCCCACGTCGATGGCCGCGTCCGCCTGAATGGAGACGGCCACGACCGGCTGCCGCATGCGCTGGTAAGCGGCCGCGCCGCAGCTGCCGCCGGCTTTGGGCACGGGCATGACGTTAACCTGCGTCAGGCGCAGGCTGTCCAGCGTTTCCTGTTCCATCACCAGAGCGCGGTTGAGATGCTCGCAGCATTGGAATACCGGGCGGATCTCCAGCTGCGCGCAAACCTCCAGCATGGCGGCGGCCAGCGCGTCGCCCAGATCCGGCACGCTGTTTTTCCCAATGCGGCCCCCGGCCACCTCGCTGGTGCTCAGTCCCAAAACCACCACCGCTCCAGGCTTGAGCCTGGCTTCGCGGTGCAGGTAGCGCACGCAGTCTTGAAGCTGGCGCGCGGCGTCGGCGTAGGCTTGCATGACGTTCATTCCTCCTTGGCGGATGCGTTCAAAAAGTGATACGCGCCGATGGCCACGGCCACCGACAAATTCAGCGAGTCGATGAGGTCGTTGTGCGGGATGCGCACGGCCTGGCCCATCTGCGCAAACGCCGCGGGCAAGCCGCTGCCCTCGTTGCCAAAGACCAGCGCGAAGGGCCGGAGGATTTGCGCCTCCTCCAGCCGTGTCGAGCCGTCCAGCATGAACGGATAGAGGTGATGGGCGGGATAGGCCGCGCGGTACTGTTCAAAATCGTCGTACAGCCTGACGCGCAATCCAAACACCGCGCCCATGGCTGCGCGCACCACCTTGGGGTCAAACGGATCCGCCGATGGACGGATGACGGCCAGGTCGCGCACGCCCAGGCCCAGCAAGGTGCGCTGGATGCTGCCCAGGTTGCCTTCGTCCATGGGGTGATGCAGCACCACGTGAGGCGCCTGGGGCTCCAAATCGCTCTGCCATTTTTCAAAGACCACGGCGGCAAAGCAGTTTTGCTTGCCGCTGATGCGCGCCAAGACGCGATCCGCCGTCTCTTCGCGCACGCGGTGCCGGCGGCATAGCTCGCGCAGCTTTTCCACGCCCTCGCCCTGCGCGCGCGAGCTCAGCAGCAGCCTCAGCGCGCGTTGCGGCGCGTGCTGCATCAGCGCCATGGACGGAAACAGGCCCGGCGCGTAGCTATAACTCAGTTCGGCGTTGTAGGGTTTCAACGGGGGCATGGGGCTTCCCTCCTTCAGCCGTGCGCGGCCCGGTATTCGTCCCTGGTAAGGCTGTAGAGCATGAGGTCGCTTACGCTGCCGTCGGGCAGGACGCAGGCGTGGCGCAGGGCGCCGTCGTAGTGAAAGCCCAGCTTTTTGATGACCCGGCGGCTTGCGCTGTTGAAGGGAAAATGCCCCGCGCTGATCACCGGGCAGTCCAGCTTTCCAAAAGCGTAGTCGAGCACGGCGGCGCAGGCCTCGGTCGCATAGCCTCGGCCCCAATGCTTTTCGCCCAGGGCGTAGCCCAGTTCCCGGGCGCCCTGCACGCTGCGCCGTATGTCGCGGTGCAGCCCGACGGAGCCGATCACGTGGCCGCTGCTTTTTTCCACCACGGCCCATACGTCGCCTTCCCGTATGAACCCCTCCACCACGCGGCGGCTGTCCTCCATGCAGGTATGCGGCTGCCAGCCGGCCATGGGCCCCACCCGATCGCTTTTGGCGTAGTTGAACACGTCCACCGTGTCGCAGGGGTCAAAGGCGCGCAGCACCAGGCGCTGGGTGCGCAGCACCGGCAGGGCCGGCGCATCCTTGGCGTGTCCGCGCCGAAACAGGTTCACCCTTCGTCACCTCCGACGCTTGGCTCCTGCGCCTCCGGGCGCGGATCCCGCGAGACCGTCACATAGAAGGCGGTGCTGGCCGCCGTGCGATAGGTGCTTAACGCCAGCTGCATGAACAACCCGGCCACCAGCGCCACCACCGTGCCAAGCGATTCCAACACCATCTGCGCGGCGTTAATCGCCAGCGGCCACAGCAGAAAGCTCAGCTGAAGCAGGAAAAAGCTGGCCTTTAGTCCGTCCATGGTTTCCTTGCTCTTTTGGATGGCTTCGCCGGCGCTGAGCGCGGGATCCTCGGCCATGTAGTAGGGCGCCATGCTATAGCGCAGCGCCGCGATGACGCCCGGCACAATCAGCAGCAGCGACCACAGAAAAACCTTTACGCCCATGAGCACATACAGCCACAGCGCGCGGCCCAGCCAGCGCATGCGGCTGAGCAGGCAGCCCACGCCCAAATCCTCCCCGTGCAGGCGGTGAATGAAGTAGCGGTTCGCGCCCAGGGTCAGCGCCGGGGTAAACACCAGCGTCACCAGCGCCAGCGCCGCCTGCAACGCCCAGGCGGAATCCGGGATGGACAAAACCTCCTGCACATAGCTTTCATACAGGCCAAGGTACAGGTATTGCGCCGCCCGGAACAGCACGATGGAGCGCACAACGTCCAGCAGGGTCAGCAGCGCGCCCGAAAAAAACACCACCACCAGCGCGCTTTGCCAGTTGCCCTTGAGGGCGGCCCGCGCCCGGGCCTTGAATTCAAACGACGGCAGAATCATGGGGGCCTCCTTCTGTGCTAATCCAACAGCGCGGACACAAATTCCTTGGCGTCAAAGGCCTGCAAATCCTCGATGCCTTCGCCCACGCCCACGTACATCACCGGCACGCCCAGCTCGCGCACAATGGAAAAGGCGATGCCGCCCTTGGCCGTGCCGTCCAGCTTGGTCAAAACGATGCCGTTGATGCCGGCGGCCTCGCGGAAGGCGCGCGCCTGGTTGAGCCCGTTTTGGCCGGTGGTGGCGTCCACCACCAGCAGGCAGCGCACCGTGGCCTCGGGGTATTCGCGGTCGATGACGCGGCGTATTTTTTCCATTTCTTCCATGAGGTTCTTTTTGTTGTGCAGGCGTCCGGCCGTATCCACAATGAGCAGATCCGCCTTGCGCGCCTTGGCCGCGTGAATGGCGTCAAACACCACGCCCGCAGGGTCGGCGCCCTCCTTGTGGCGCACCAGGGGACAGCGGGCGCGGTCGGCCCAGATTTGGAGCTGTTCGGCCGCCGCCGCGCGGAAGGTATCCGCCGCGCAGAGGATGATGGTGCGGCCCAGGCCCTGAAAGCGCAGGGCCAGCTTGCCGATGGTGGTGGTTTTGCCCACGCCGTTGACGCCCACCACCAAGGTCACCATGGGCCAGCGCAGAGGAGGTTTTTCCACCTCCAGCATGCCCACCAGAATGCCGCGCAGGGCGTCTTTGGCCTCGCGCGCGGTGCGCAGCTTGCGCTCCCGGGCGGTTTGGCGCAGGCGGTCGACGGCTTCCTGGGCGCAGGCGGCGCCCATGTCGCTGAGGATGAGCGCGTCCAGCAGGTCGTCGTAGAGGTCTTCGTCCAACGGGCGGTCGTCCTCCATGTCCAGGGCCTGGGCCATGTGCTCGCGGCTTTTGAACAGCCCGTCGCGCAGGCGGGAAAACAGGCTTTTTTTCTCGCTCATTTGCGTTGCCTCCGTTTAGTGGTAGTCGGTCAGGTTCACGCTGACCATGCTGCTGATGCCGCGCTCCTCCATGGCCACGCCAAAGAGCGTGTCGCAGCGCTCCATGGTGCCCTTGCGGTGAGTCACCACCACAAACTGCGTATCGCGGCTGAATTCCTTAAGGTAGTCGGCAAAGTAGCCGATGTTGGCGTCGTCCAGGGCGGCCTCGATTTCGTCCAGGATGCAAAAGGGCGTGGGCTTAAGCTTGAGCATGGCAAACAGGATGGCAATGGCCGTCAGCGCGCGCTCGCCGCCGCTGAAAAGGCTGAGCAGCTGGCGGCGCTTGCCCGGCGGCTGAACGATGATTTCGATGCCGCAGTTGAGCGGATCGCCGGGGTCGCTGAGGCTCAATTCGCCGTTGCCGCCGCCAAAGAGCCGGCGAAAGGTTTGGGCAAAATAGCCTTGCAGGGTTCCGAACTGGCTGACGAACACGGTTTCCATCTGCTTGAGCAGCCGGGCGATAAGCGCCTCCAAATCGCGCTTGGCCTGCTCCAGGTCGTTGCGCTGCGCTTGCAGCTGGGTATAGCGTTCGTTTGTCTGGGCGTATTCGTCAATGGCGCCCACGTTCACCGTGCCCAGGCTGCGGATGCGCTCGCGCACCTCTTTTGCGCCGGCTTCGGCCGCGGCCTCGTCAAAGGCGGCGTCCGGCGGCTCGTCCGCCAGGGCTTCCTGCGCGCCTGCGTAGGTCAGCTCATGCGCGTCCCACAGGCGCTGGCACAGCTGGCTGAGTTCGCTGCTGAGGCGGCTAAGCGCCAGCTCCTGGCGGTGGATGCGTTCGTTGTCGCGGTTGACCAGCTGCTGGCCCATGTCAATGCCATCCTGCGCGGTGCGCAACTCCTGCTGGACGCGGTCGCGGGCGGCCTCGCAGTCCGCCACGTGCGCCCGGGCCTCCTCCACGCCGGCTTCCCGCCGGCCGATGGCCTCCCGCGCCTGCGCCTCCCGCGTCCGGGCCGCCTCCAACGCCTGCTGCGCCGCGCTTTGGCGATCCGCCAGGGCCTTGAGGTCGGCGCGGCAGCGTTCGCCGTCGTCCGTGAGCCGGTCGCGGTCGCGCTGTAGGCTATCGACGTCGTGCTGCGCGTTTTGCAGGGTGAGCATGGCGTCGGTGAGCGCCTCCTGCGCGGATTCGCGCGCGCGGCGCGCCTCGTCCAGCCGGGCGGCCAGGGCTTCGGTGCGGGCGTTGAGCGTCTCGGTATCGGTTTGCCCGCTGCGGCTAAGCTCGTCCAGGCGTTGAAGCTCCGTGGTCAGCTGCTCCAAGCCCTCGTCCAATTGCGCGATGGCCTGGCCATATTCGCGCATGCGCGCTCGATGCGCGTCATATTCGGCTTGCGCGGCGCGCTTGCGCTCGGTGTCTCTTGCCACGGCGATTTCCTGCTGGTGCAGGGCGTATTGCGCGCTTTCGCGCCGGTCTTTTTCGCCCGCGCGCTGGTTTTCCAGCGCTTCCAAACGCCGCTGTGCTTCCTGGGCGCGGCCGGTGACTTCCTCCAGCGCCTGGCGCAGCTCCTTCATCTCGCGTTCGCGGCCCAGCAGGTTTTGCGCCTTTTGCTGGATGCTGCCGCCCGTCATGCTGCCGCCGGAGTGCATCACGTCGCCTTGCAGGGTTACCAGGCGAAACGCATGCCCGCCCGCGCGCATGATGCGGATGCCGCTGTCCAAATCCCGTGCCACAACGGTGCGGCCCAGCAGGTTTTCCATCACGCCCCGGTAGGCTGGGTCATAGGCGCAAAGCTCGCTGGCCACGCCCACGCACCCGTCCATGGACAGCACCGCGCGCTCGCGCTGGGTCAGCGTGCGGCTGAGCACCGTGCTCAGCGGCAGAAAAGTCGCGCGGCCCAGGCGGTTGGCGCGAAGGTATTCGATGAGCGCCTTGGCGTCTTCCTCCGTGTCGGTAACGATGTTTTGCATCGCTGCGCCCAGGGCCATATCCAGCGCGGTTTCGTACTCCTTGGGCACGGTGAGCAGCATGGCCACCACGTCGCGCACGCCTTTGAGCCCGTTGCGCCGCGCATGGTTCAGCGCGTTTTTGACCGCGTGCTGGTAACCCTCGTAGCCGTCCTGCAATTCCTTGAGCGTCTTAAGGCGCGTATCCATGGCGCGGGCGGACTGCAAATCCTCCTGCAAGCGCTTTTGGCAGGTGAGGATATCGGTCAAAAGCTGTTTGGTGTTGCGCTCCAGGCTGTCCGCGTCGCTTCGGAGCTGACGGAGGCGCTCCTCCTCGGCGCGGAGGTTGGCCGCTTCGCGCGTTACGGCGCCGGCCAATTCCTCCTCGCGCTCGTCCTCGCGCTTGAGCTGGCCGGCGATTTCGTCGCGGCGTTTGAGCATTTGCTGTTGCATGGCGCTTTGGCGCGCCGCGGTGGTGCGCACGTCCTGAAGGGAATCCATGCGCCGAAGAATTTGCGCTTTATGCTCGCTGAGCTCGGCCTCCACCTGGTCGGCCGCGGCGGTGGCTGCGGCGTGCGCCTCGCGGCGTTTTTCCAGGGCGTCCCGGGCGGCGTCGCGCAGCGCCTGGGCTTCCTCCAGACCGCCGCCGCTTTGGGTGAGGGTGGCCTGGATGAGCCGCAGACGGTCGCGCAGGCTATCGCCCTCCGTCGCCAGGCGCGCCAGGGTTTCCTCGCCGTTGCGCACGTCGTTGTCCGCGGCGCTCAGCGCTTCGCGCGCGGCGTGCAGCGCGTCGGTGTGCGAAAGCAGGGCGTCGTGCGCCTGCCCAAGGGCTTCCTGCGCGCGTTCCTGGCGTTCCATCAGGCGCGCGCGGCCGGCTTGCGCTTCCTCCAGGGCCGCCTCGTTTTGCGCCAGGCTTTGGCGCATGTCCTCCAGCGCCGAGCGCAAGGTTTTTTCCCGCTCGCTCAGGCGGTCGTGCCGCGCCAGAAACAGCCGCACGTCCAGCGCCCGAAGCCGCTGGGACAAATCCAGGTACTCCCGGGCCACGTCCGCCTGCTTTTTCAGCGGCTCCAGGCGTTTTTCCAGCTCGTCCAGCACATCCACCACGCGCAGGAGGTTTTCGTCTGCGCGCTTCAGGCGCGCCTCGGCGTCGTCCTTGCGCGAGCGAAACCGGCTGATGCCGGCGGCTTCCTCAAACACCGCGCGGCGATCCTCGCTGCGCTGGCTGAGAATGTCGTCGATGCGTCCCTGGCCCACGATGGAATAGCCTTCCTTGCCCACGCCCGTGTCCCGAAACAAATCCACGATGTCCTTGAGGCGGCAGGCGGCGCCGTTCATAAGGTATTCACCCTCGCCGCTGCGGTATACCCGGCGGGTGATGCTGACCTCGTCAAAAGCCACGGGCAGGCTATGGTCGGCGTTGTCAAAGACGAGGGTAACCTCGCAGTAGTTCATGGCTTTTTTGGTTTGGGTGCCGTTAAAAATCACGTCGGCCATGCTGTTGCCGCGCAAAAGGCGGGCGCTTTGCTCGCCCAGCACCCAGCGCACCGCGTCGGAGATGTTGCTTTTTCCGCTGCCGTTGGGCCCCACGATGCCCGTCACGTTTTGCGGAAAGACAATCTGCGTGCGATGCGCGAAAGATTTGAAACCGTAGATCTCCAGCTTGGTCAGACGCATGGGTCCCCTCCCCGGTCAATGCGCGTTGCGCAGGCGCGAGAGCGCCTCTTTTGCGGCGGCCTGTTCCGCGGCCTTTTTGCTGCTGCCTTCGCCCGTGGCCACCGGCCGGCCCATCACGCTGACCCGCGCGGTGAAGCGGCGGTCGTGATCCGGGCCGGATTCGCCCACGATTTCGTACTGGGGAAGCTCCAGGCCGTTGGCCTGGGTGTACTCCTGCAAGGCGCTTTTATCGTCCGGGCCGTGCCAGACAGCCAGCTGATCCTCCGAGGCGAACAACCGGTCGATCACCCTGCGCGCGGCCTGATAGCCGCCGTCCACATACACCGCGGCCAGCACCGCTTCCAAGGCGTCCGCCAGGATGCCGGGCTTGTCGCGCCCGCCGGTTTGCTCCTCGCCGTGACCCATGAGCAGGTGCGGGCCCAGGTTCAGCGACCGGGCCAAGGCGCTGAGGGAACGCTCGCACACCAGGGCGGCCCGGCGCGCGGTCAGGTCGCCTTCGCGCAGGCGGGGGTATTTGGCATAGAGCATGTCGCTGACGCAAAACTCCAAAATCGCGTCGCCCAGAAATTCCAGGCGCTGATTGTCCTCGCGCTTGGTGGAGGGATGCGTCAGCGCCAGGCGCAGATGCGAAATGTTGTCAAACCGGTAGCCCAAAGCTTCTTCCAGCTCGTGCATGCGGTTGCCTCCTTTCGCCGCCAGACGCCCCCAACGGAGGCTCCGCTGGGGGCGTTTACGGCGCGGTTACTGGTTTTTTTCGATGTAGTCCACCACGTCGCCGACGGTTTTGAGCGTGAGGATGACCTCGTCCTCCACCTCGATGCCAAATTCGCTTTCCAATTCCAGAATCATCACCATCACGTTGGCGCTGTCGGCCTTGAGATCCTCCACCAGGCGGCTCTGAGGCGTGATGCTTTGCGCGGGAACCTGCAATTGCTCCGCGATCATGTCGCGTACCTTTTCAAAGACCATGGGTATCGTCCTCCTTCCCTAATCGTGGCGGTATACGCCTGTCCAACGGGCGGCGGCCCGTCAAGACTCTGCCGAAGGCGCGTCGGGCAAAAGCGCTTCGATGCGCCCGACCACGCCGCTTTGGATCATTTGCACGGCCTGGCCGATGGCGCAGGCGATGGCATGCGCGTTGCTGGAGCCGTGCGCTTTGACCACGTTGCCGCGCACGCCCAATAGCGGCGCGCCGCCGACTTCGCTGTAGTCCATCGCGCGCTTCACCCGGCGAAACGCGGGCTTGGCCATCAGCGCGCCGAGGGCGCTGCGCTTGTCGGCCAGCATTTCGCGTTTGATGATGCCCATGAGCGTGCCGGCCACGCCCTCCATGAACTTGAGGATGACGTTGCCCACGAATCCGTCGCAGACGATGACGTCCGCCGTGTCTGCGGGAATATCGCGCGCTTCCACGTTGCCCACAAAGTTGAGCCGGGTGTCGGCGGAAAGAATGGCGTAGGCGTCGCGGGTAAGGGCGCAGCCTTTTTCCGCCTCCGCCCCGTTGTTGACCAAACCCACGCGGGGCTGCGCCACGCCGCGCATGGCCTGGAAGTAGGCGCTGCCCATCATGGCGAACTGGTGCAGGTATTCGGGGCGGCAATCCACGTTTGCGCCGCAGTCGATGAGCAAAAAGTAGCCTTTGCCGTTGGGCAGAAACGGCGCCAGGGCGGGCCGCTCGATGCCGCGCAGCCGGCCCAGGCGAAACATCCCGCCCGCCAGCACCGCGCCGGTGCTGCCCGCGGATACAAAGGCGTCCACCTGGCCGTCGCGCAGCTTGAGCATGCCGTCCACGATGGCGCTTTGCTTTTTCTTGCGCACGGCCATCACCGGGGCTTCGCAGTTGGTGATGACCTCCGGGCAGTCCGTTAGCGTCAGGCGTTCGCGCACGGATGCTTCCGCGCCTGATAGCGCTTCTTCCAGCGCCGGACGCACCTGGGCCTCGGGCCCGGCCAGCTCCACGAACAGCTTGTCAAAGCGCTTCAGGGCTTCCACCGCGCCTTGGGCGGTGGCTTGGGGGGCGTTGTCGCCCCCCATGGCGTCCAAATAAATCTTCATGCTTTTGCTAGCCTCTATTGGATGCGCAGGCAGTACACGCCGCTGGTATTGCGGCCCGTGGTGCCCAGCACGATCAAGTTGCCATAGACCGCGGGAGAAGCCTCGATGACGACCGCGTTGTCTCCGCCCTCGGGGTCAGTCAGCGTCAGGGTGTTGAGGATGCGGCCGGTTTGCGCATCCATAAGGTGTACCGTGCCGTTGGCCTCCGCCTGCACCAGCCAGGCGTCGCCGGCCTCGTTGTAGACGGCCACGGGGCTGGAAATGGTGGCGTTTTCCAAGGTGGTTTCCCATTTGACGGCGCCGGTGTCCTTGTCCAGCGCCACCACCAGGGAGCCGTTGGTGCCCAGGCTGACGGTGTAGATCACCCGGTCGGAGATGCTGTTGGCGCCTATGACGGGGCTTGCGTAGCAGCCGCGCACCTTTTCGGTGTTGTTGGCCACATTGGGCACCTCGTAGGCCCAAACCTGCTCGCCGGTGAGGGCGTCAAAGCGGCGGATGGTCGCGATACCGTTGCGGCCCTGGTTCAGCACCGTATTGCCGGTATACAGGGCCACGGTGCCATCCTGGGCCACGTCCAGGGCGGGCGTGGAGTCGATGTTGTCGTCGGTCTTGACGGCCCAGACAGGGGTGAGGGTGTTGACGTCCACGCATTGCAGCACGCCGGACTCGTCGCCATAGTAAACGTAGTTGTTGTACATGGCGATGCTGGCGTCAATGTTGGTATCGCGCTTGTCCTGGCTGCCGGCGAGGGTTTTGTAGTACTGCATGCCGGTGCCAAGGGTGATGGTGTTGGTCTGGTAGTCGTAGGCTTCGCGCACGCCGCCCAATTCCACCGTGTAGAGGATGCCGTTTTGTCCGCCGAAAATCATCGTGCCGGTCGTCTGGTCAAACAGGGCCGCGCCGTTGACGCCGCTGTAATTGCTGTTGGCCTGCTCGATATTGCCGCGAACCAGGCGTTCCTCCTCGTTGGTCAGGAGGTTGATAAGGTGGTAGCCGTTGTTGACGGTACGGTCGTTGGCCAAGCGGCGGTGATACTGTCCCACGCCCAGGATGGGGGTGCCGTTGGTCGCCAGGGACAGACCGCCGCGGCTGGGGGCGCCCAGGCTGATGGGATCGCGGGTGGGCGAGCCGTCCAGGAGGTTAAAGAAGTATACGTTGCCGTCCTGGGCGCTGATCATGACCTCTTTGAGCGCGGTCACGTCCTTCATCTCGTCATAGATGCCAATGCGCGCGCGCAATTCCGTGGGCCATTTGACGATGATGGGCTGGCCGGGCGCGGTCACGCCGTACACGGTGCCCTCGCTGACGGCCATGCTGCCCACGGCCTGCACCCAGACCTGCTCGAGCGTGGCGCTTTCCACCTCGACCACGCCGTAGGCGGCGTTTTGGCGCAGGGGGCCGCTGCGGAAGGTCAGCACGCCGGCCTGTTTCCAGCCGGCATAGTCGCTGCCTCCGTAGAGGGTGGTGAAGGCGTTAAGCATGTTCACCGGCTCTTCGCGCTCATAGGAGGTTACGGTGCTGGAGCCGTTATACACCGTCGCCTTGAGCTTGATGGCTTCGGGGTTGGAAGATTCCGTAAACGACGCGCTGTTT